>JALYLY010000001.1 GCA_030773975.1 Actinomycetota bacterium
CTTCCGCGCGCCGCGCGCCTGAAAGGCGACACGCTGCTGCGGCGCGGCGAGGACAACCCGGACGACACGATCGGAGACAGGCTCACGCGCGAGGCGATCTGGCGCTATGTCACGCCGCGTTGGCAGCGGCATCTCGAGCGGATCCTCGAGCAGGAACGCGACGTTGCCGCAGTGATCGTCTTCACGGTGCCGATGGCGCACCTGCGCGGCATCCCGACGCGACTGCGCGAGCGGTTCGGCGTCCCGGTCGTCTTCTACGACGGCGACGTGCCCATGAGCCTGCCGGAGTTCGGAGGAATGGACACGGGGTTCAACTACTACCACGGTGCCGATCCGTCGGAGTACGACCTCGTGCTCTCGAACTCCGAGGGCGGGCTCGACCGCCTGCGTGAGTTGGGTGCGCAGCGCGCGGAAGCCGTCTTCTGGGCTGCGGACCCGGAGCTGTTTCAGCCGGCGGCCGTGGAGAAAGAGCACGACGTCTTCTTCTATGGCTACGGAGACAAGTTTCGCCGCGAATGGATGCAGGAGCTCGTCGGCGAACCGAGCCGGCGCGATCCCGAGATCGACTTCGCCCTCGGCGGGAGGGACTTCCAGGGGGACACCGGAAACGCGCGCATGATCGGCGACGTTCCCTTCAACGTGTTCGCACAGGCGATCTCGCGCGCGAGGATCAATCTGAACATCACGCGCCGCTCGCACGCAACCGTCTACGCGTCGTCGACCTGCCGGCTGTTCGAGCTCGCGGCGTCCGGGGCGGCGATCGTTTCCAATCCACACGAAGGGATCGAGCGCTGGTTCGACGTCGGCTCGGAGCTGCGTGTTGTCTCGACCGCGGACGAAGCAACCGCTGCCTATCGCGAGCTGCTGGACGATCCCGGGGCGGCCGAGGCGATGGGACGGCGCGCGCGCGAGCGCGTACTCGACGAGCACACCTACGCACATCGTGCTCGACAGATCCTCGAGCTCGTGGGCGTCCAGTCGCCCGTGACCGCCGGTGGCTGAGCTCGCGGAGGTTCCGGCGCCGCGCGAAGACGTGCTTGCGCAGATTGCGGAGTTGCGGCGCATCGCGATCGTCCCTGCGCTGAACGAGGAGGAGACGATCGGCCGAGTCATCGACGAGATCCGCGCCTTCGATCCAGGATTCGACATCGTGGTGGTCGACGACGGCTCCACGGATCGGACGGCCGGGCTGGCCGCGGATCGCGGCGTGCACGTGCTCCGGCTCCCCTTCAACCTCGGCATCGGCGGCGCTGTTCAGACGGGCTACTGCTTCGCGTTCGAACGCGGCTATGACATCGCGGTCCAGGTCGACGGCGATGGACAACACGACCCGTCGCAGCTGCCCACGATCCTCGCACCCGTCGTCGCCGGAGAAGCGGATCTCTGCGTGGGGTCGCGCTTCGCGAGCGGCAGCGGCTACCAGTCCTCCTTCGCGCGCCGGTTCGGGATCCGGCTGTTCGCGTGGGTGGTGTCGGCGGTCGTGCGCCAGAAGGTGACGGACACGACTTCGGGTTTCCGCGCGGTCAACAGGAAGGGCATCGCGCTCTTCGCCGCCGACTATCCGCACGATTATCCCGAGGTCGAGGCCACGATCATGTGCGTGAAGCACAAGCTGCGCCTGAAGGAGGTTCCAGTCGAGATGCGCGAGCGCGGCGGAGGCGCATCGTCGATCACGGCGCTGCGCTCGATCTACTACATGACGAAAGTGCTGCTCGCGATCTTCGTCGGCCTCTTTCGCCGCTACGCCGTCCCGCTAGAGAAGGAGCATCGCCGATGACACCGCTTCCCGTATCGATCGCCGCCGCGGTCGCGTCATTCCTGCTGCTCGTGGTGGTCTTCGAGCTGATTCGTTCACGGCGTCTGCGCGAGCGCTACGCGTTGCTTTGGCTGCTGACCGGCGCCGTGCTCCTCGCGCTTTCCGTCTGGCGTGACGGCCTCAACACGATCGCGGGGTGGTTCGGCGTCGAGACGTATCCCCCGGCGATCCTCGGTGCCGTGGGCGCGCTCTTCATCCTCATGGTGCTGCTGCACTACTCGACGGTCATCTCACGGCTCTCCGACCAGAACACGATCCTCGCTCAGCGCCTCGCTCTGCTCGAGCAGCAGCAGCGCGAGGGCGACGAGAATCAGGGAACGGTCACCCTGACCGGCGGGCTGACGACGTAGACATCGCCGAGGCTCGGGTCGTTCAGCCAGTTGGCCGCGACACCGATCCGATACGTCCATGTTCCGTGGCCGGGATGATCGACGACGTTGGGCACTACGGTCGCCGTGACCGAATCCATGAATAGCTCGCAGTCGTCGGAAGCCGGTGCCGATTTGCCCGCGCACGAGACGTCACCGTCCGAGCCCGTCACACGTAGAAGACGATAGAAGACGGAGCTCCCAGTCGGCCTTTGCCAGCGCCAGGAAAGGGTCACGGTGTCTCCCTTCGCGGCGGCCTGCAGTCCTACTGGCGCGACCGGGATGAGATTGTCGCCAAACCGCACTGCCTGGTGACCGGCGTCATGGAGCCTTGGCGTGGCGGCTATGACGACGAGCGGCACGATCATGAAGGCGACGGCGGCAGCTCCCACTGCGATCGCAAACCTCCGGCTTCTCCGCGCGGGTACTGATTCCGGCGGGCGCGCGCGCACCCCGGGTACGAGCAGGACGACCGACGCGGCGAGGATCAGGAAGGCGGGGAAGGCGGGCATCATGATGCGCCAGAAGCTTGCGTCTTCCACCGACGCAGGCAGGTACGTCCCCTTCGTCAACAAATAGGCGATGAACCAGGTCCCCACCAGCAGGAACCCGCGGCGGGCGCGAAGGAGAAAGGCGATCGAGCCTGCGACGGGTAGCCACTCCATGACGCGTGCGACCCAGAAGTGCTCGCGCAGCGAGTCGAGCACTTCGCGTAGATGACCCCAGCTATTCAGTTCCGTCCCGTTGATGCGGTTGAACAGGTCGGTCACACCTGCGGCCACTCGTACCGGCTCTGCGGGTGTGGCCGCGAGCTCACCGAGCCCGCGATACTTCCAGAGCGCCAGCGTCAGCAGTGCAGGAGCAAGACCCGCCGCGTAAGGGAGCAGCGCGCGCCGTCGCTCCACGAGCAAGAGGACGAACGGTGTCACGAGCCAGATCGCGTTCGACGGCTTGATCGCGATCGACGCGCCCGTGGCGAGTCCCGCTGCGGCTGCGTGATGCCACGTCCTGGCGTCGAGCGCCCGCACGCAGAGTGCGGCCGCCGCGAGCAACGCCACCATTGCCGGGAAGTCGGGAACAGAAGTGAGCCCAACGAGCTGCGGCAGCGTCAACTCCGTGTACTTCTGGTGATAGCCCGGCTCGACGAAGAGGATCCCGAGATAGGGAAGCGCGATCCACAAGCCGGCGGCGAAGTAGCCGAAGAGGCGGCCGACGACACGGGCGGAGATGTCGTAGACGCAGAACAAGGCGACGGGCAGCAGAATCAGGGTGTTCAGGAGGACGATGCCCGGCAGCGCCGAGACCAGGTTCGGCCCGGCCACCGCGGCGAGAGGAGCGAGAAGGACTGACCAGCCGTAGCCGACGTACGAGGGCGGCAGGTGACCGTGAGCGAGGAGATAGGCGCCTGAGTAGTGCCAGAGCTGGTCGCCTCCTGCGTAGTAGAGCCAGCCGTTGTGCCTGACGCTCAGCGCCAGGGCGAGCATCCCAAGCCACTGCGCGAGGATCAGGCCGCCGAGAACGTAGGCCGGACGAATCGAGAGGGCGATTCGCTGCGCACGCCGGATCCGGTCTGCCGTGGCGACGAGAGGAGCGGGTAGCGAAGCGGCCGGCGAGCTCACGCCTGCGCGCCGGCGGTCGTGCCGGCGTGCTCGCGGTACCACGCGATCGTCCGCTCGAGCCCCGCGCGAAGCGGTGTATGCGCTTCGAAGCCGAACAGCTCACGGGCGCGGCTCGCGTCGAGACTCCGGCGAGGCTGGCCGTTCGGCATCGAGCTGTCCCACTCGATCTCGCCTGCGAAGCCGGTGAGCTCCGCGATCCGTTCCGCGAGCTCGCTAATCGAAATCTCGACGCCCGTACCGAGGTTGACCGGCTCGGCGCCGTAGTAGCGTTCCGCGGCGAGTACCAGGCCTTCGACGCAGTCGTCCACGTAGAGGAATTCGCGCGTCGGCGAGCCGTCGCCCCAAAGCGTGACGCGCTCCGGGTTGTCCAGCATCTTCCGGATCAGCCCTGGAATGACGTGCGACGTCTCGAGGTCGAAGTTGTCGCGCGGCCCGTAGAGGTTCGCGGGCAGGAGGAAGATCGAGTCGAGCCCGTACTGCTCTCGATAGGACTGTGCGCCAACGAGGATGGCCTTCTTCGCCACGCCGTAGGGCGCGTTGGTCTCCTCGGGATAGCCGTTCCAGAGGTCGTCTTCGCGGAACGGCACGGGTGCGAACTTCGGATACGCGCACACGGTGCCGGCGATGACGAGCTTGCCGAGGCCGTGCTCGCGTGAAAGCTCGAGGATATGCGCGCCCATCATCAGGTTCGCGTACCAGAACCGGCCCGGATTCACGCGGTTCGCCCCGATGCCGCCGACCTCGCCCGCGAGGTGGAACACGCGCTCGGGCCGGGCGTCCTCGAACAGTCGGGCGGCGTCGTCCCACTTCGTGAGGTCGTAGTCCGCGCGGCGTGCGACGTGGACGTCGTGGCCGTCGGCCTCCAGCCGTTCGACGAGGTGCGAGCCGAGAAAGCCGCCGCCTCCTGTGACGAGGATCCTCATGCGGGAGCGCGCGTTTGCGACAGCCAGTCTATCCGGCCGATCCAACGCGGGCGGTTCTCCGCAAACCACGCGATCGTCCGCGCGACTCCGTCCTCCCACGAGACGTGGGGATCCCAGCCGGTCTCGCGGTTGAGCTTCTCGTAGCCGACCCGCAGCGCCATGACCTCGCTGGCTCCCGGCCGGTAGCGATCGGCGGTCGACACGATCTCGCGAGCATCCCAATAGCCCTGCTCGCGCCCCACGCGGAGGATGAGCTCGGCCCACTCGCGCATCGACACGTTCTTTCCCTGCCCGTAGACGTAGAGATCGCCGGGTATCCCACGTGCCGCGACCATGAGGTGCCCGCGGACTCCATCGGTGCAGAAGCAGAAGTCTCGCATCGGTTCGAGCTGGCCGAGCTCGACGGTCTCGCGCGTGAGCGCCTGGGTGATGATCGTCCCGGTGACGTACCGCGGGTTCTGGCGCGGTCCGTAATTGTTGAACATCCGCGTGACGACGCCGGGCACGCCGAACGCGTCGTGGTAGTTCATGGTCAGGAAGTCCGCGGCGACCTTCGAGGTCGCATAGATCGACTTCGGATTGATCGGCGAGCGCTCGTGGAGGATCAAACCGCCCTCCTCGTCGAAGTCGTGATGGTGCGCCACGTCCTCGTGCACGTTCCCGTACTCCTCCGATGTGCCAGCGGTGTCGAACTTCTCGAGCTCCAGACCGTTGTCGACGATCGACTGGAGCAGGTTCAGGGTCCCGATGGTGTTTGCCGTCACCGTTTCGTACGGGCGGTGCCACGATTCGCCGACGTGCGCCTGCGCGCCGAGATGGAAGACGTATGGCTTGTCGGGCGCGTGGAGCAGCTCCCTGATCAGGTAGTCGATCGACGTCTTGTCGGTGAGATCGGCGAAATGCACCTTGAGCCGCTCGCGCAGCGGGCCGATGTTGTTCAGCGCGCCGCTCGAGGTTGCACGCACGAACGCATGCACATTCGCGTCGAGCTGCACGAGCGCATCGGTGAGGTGCGAGCCCATGAAGCCGTCGGCCCCCGTGACCAGACAGGTCCTGCCGGTGAAGAAGTCGCCGAAGTCCCGCCGGAGCTCAGCGACGGCATCGTCCGTCCAGGTGGAGTCGTGTTGGTCTGCTTTCATGCAGCGGTGCCCGCCGACGAGCAGCCCAAGGGTAGCCCGGAGCGCGGCCGGAGTGCCGTTCGAAGCGGCGCCTTTACAGGTCTCTCATATGTGATCCTGAGCCTGGCCGCCGCGGTCGCCGGTGCCTTTCTGGCGCACAAGTTCGGGCGGAACCGGGAGACCGACGGCTTCATGGCCGCCTACGGCGTCTACCTCGTGCTCGTGCTCGGCGCTCAGGCCTTCCGGATGGTCGTCGTTCCGGACCTGACTCGCGCCGAGGCGGAAGGGCGGCTCGGCTCGGAGTTTCGGGCCTACGCGCTCGCTTTCCTGGCCGTAGCCATTCCCGCCACCGTCGTCGCGGCGCTCTTCTCACATTTCTGGGGCGAGTTGATCACCGGACGGCTTCCGAAGGAATCGGCCGCCGTTGCGGCGGATGCCCTGCCGTGGCTCGTGCCCGCGGCATTCGCCCAGCTGATCGCCGCGCTTGCCGCGAGTGCGCTGGCAGCGAAGGACAGCTACGTCCCGGCTGCTCTCGGCTTCGCGCTCGGCGGCGTCGGCGGCCTCGTCTTCTTCGTGCTGGCCGCGGACTCTCATGGTCTGGTGGCGCTCGCGTGGGGACTGACGCTGAACGGCGCCATCGCCATCGCCTTGCCGATGATCGTGCTGTTCCTGCGTGGGAACCGGCTGCGGGCGCATCGCGGCGTCCCGCTCCGGCTCGGTCATCGGCTCTGGCGGCTCCTGTACGGCGCAGCTGTGCCGGTCGCTCTTCAGGGCCTTTACGTGATCGGGCTCCGCTTTGCGGCCGGGACCGGTGAGGGCAGCGTCACGAGCCTGTCGTACGCGTATCTGCTGGCGGCGACGTTCGTCAGCGCCACGGCGTTTTCGCTGTCGCTCATCTCCGCAGCGCCGTTGACCCGCCGTGGTGTCAATCCCGAGACTGCGGCGGACCACGTCGTGCACTCAACGTGGATCTCGCTCGCTTTCGTCGGCGCCGCCGCCGGGCTCGTGGCGCTCGTCGGCGGGCGGGTGATCACTGCGGTGCTCGGCGAGGCATTCTCGGGCCACATCGGTGACCAGCTCGGGCGGCTCGTCGTCTTTCTCTCGCCCTGGATGGTGGCGAACGCGGCGTTCCTGATCATGTATCCGCTGCTGTTCGTCATGCACCGCACACGCCTGCTGATCCCGCTGGCGATCGCCGCGGTCGTCGTCGACATTCCGATCTCGATCGCCGGCCGCGCCCTCTGGGGG
>JALYLY010000002.1 GCA_030773975.1 Actinomycetota bacterium
TTGCACAGCTGCTGCGCAGTAGCCCACTCCGGCAGGAAGCAACGGATCGTCAGTGCCACCGTGGCAGGCGTAGGCGTAAGTCGCGGCCGCGTTCTGATACAGCAGCGCCTTCAGCGAAGGATTCTTCGCCTTCAGCGCGGCGATCGAGCCGGCGTCCCGGGCGTTCAGAACCACGTACTGGTAGCGGGAGAGGTCGCCACCGGTCGAGGCACAATTCGTGCAGATGCGGAGCGCGCCTAGTCCGGCGGTGGCGGCCTCAGCCGAACCGACACGCGCCGCTCCGAAGAGGGCGAAGGCTGCGACGAGAGCGCAAAGAAATGCAACACGGCGGACTGCGGCGACCACACAAGCTGGATCGACCCACCGCCGCTGGAACTTCGTCCCTCGTTCTGACCATCAAGCGTCACTTACCCGTCGCGACCTCCTCGTAGAGACCGAGCACGTCGCCGATCATGCGCTCGTGAGACAGGCGGCTGCGCGCAATCGCTCTCCCGGCGCGCCCCATCCCGCCTGCGCGAGCCGGGTCCGCGAGCACCGCTTCGACGGCCGCCGCGAGGGCCGCCGCGCCGCCCGGAGCCACAACCAAGCCACTCTCGCCGTCTGCTACGAGCTCGGGCACGCCGCCGACGCCCGTTGCGACGACGGGCACACCCGCCGCCATCGCCTCGATCACAGCAAGGGGGCACCCCTCGTAGTCACTCGCCAAGACGAAGCACGCTGCTCGGGAAAGAATCTCCGGAACGTCGTCCCGGCGTCCCAGCAGACGTACCGCTCCGTCCACACCGAGCTCCCCGATCTGGCGTTCCAGCGCCCCCCGGTTTGGACCATCACCGACGATGTGCAGCTCCGCGTGCGGACGCGTTCGGCGGATCGACGCAAACGCCTCGACGAGCAGATCGTTCCGCTTCGGAGGAGCAAAGCGCGTGACGACGACGATTCGATCCGGCACCGGCTCGGGCGTGATCGCGAACCGTTCGACGTCGACGCCGTTGAGGATCACGCGGTACTGCTCTTCGCGACCGACACCGGCGGCCAGTCCGGCATCGCGCTCCGCCTGCGACAGCGCGACGAGCAGGTGACACCAGTGGGCCGCCATACGCTCGAGGCCGACGTAGGTGCGTGCCTGGGCGCCCTCTGCAGCCCAGAAGGACCAACCGTGCGGCGTGAAGATGCAGCGCCGCCGCCGTCCAGCTGTCAGTGCAGCGAGCCGAGCAAGGAAGCCCACCTTGGAGGAATGCGCATGGATCACCTCCGCCCGCCGGACGAGCGGCACCAGGCTCGCCAACGTCGCCGCGTCACCCAGGCCCGGCTGGCGGTGCGGTCTGATTCGATGCAACACGACGCCGTCACGCCCACCGAGCTCCTGCCACGTGGTGGATTCGCGGGGGCAGGCGACGTTGATCTCGAACTCCTGCGGCGCGAGCCCTTCGACCAGCTGGATGACGTGCGCTGCCACCCCGCCGTCGAGCGGCTGGGCGGCGATCAGGATGGGTCGGCGTGTCGCCATTCCTCGGAGGGTATTGTTCGCAATCCTCGAACTCCCATACTCGGGGACCGAGGAGGCACGTGGATCTCAACGAACTACTTCAGTTTCTTTGGCGGCGGAAGATCACCGTCCTTGTCGTCGCCGCGATCACCATAGGCATGGCCGTCGCCGCCCTGCGGGTTGTCACGCCGATCTACGAGTCGAGCGCGACGCTCGCGCTGACGCCCGAAGACCTGACCGGCAGCAACCAGCTGATCTTCTTCGGAACATTGGACGCGATCGTCCCTGTATACGCGGACGCAGCGACCTCGCGAACGACGCAGGAGCTCGCCCGCCGGAAATTGGGCAGGCCTCTCGCCCCGATCACCGTCGACACCTTCAAGGGCACCGGGCTGATGAAGATCAAGGCCCGGAGCTCGAACCGATACCTGGCCCGCGACAGCGTGCAGACGCTTACTGACGCACTGCTCGAGAGGACGACCACAGGTGGGATCGGCGTCAAGAGCCTCCGCTTGGTGGAGTTGGATCGCGCCGGCCTCCCCACGATCCCGGTCTTCCCGCGCAGGAAGCTCAGCCTCATCGTCGCGGGACTGTTCGGGATCGCGCTCGGTATCGGCCTTGCGCTGCTCCGCGAGAACTTGACGACAAAGGTGGAGACATCAGAAGATCTTGCGCGCATCTCGGGCGTCCCGTCGTTCGCCGAGATCCCGCGAGAGACGAGCGTCGGCAAGCTCTACTCCCCCGAACAGTTGGCGACCGAGACACCTCTGCGCGGGTTTGCCGAGGCGCTTCGGGATCTACGGACGAACCTCCTCTTCTCCGAAGGCACCGTCCACTCGCTTGTCGTGACCAGCCCCGAGGGAAGCCACGGGAAAACCACGGTGGCCTTCGGGCTGGCTGCCACGCTCGCGCGCGCCGGAACCAGAACTGTGCTCGTCGACGCTGACCTTCGCCGCGGGCGCGTCTCCGACCTGATGGAGATTTCGCGCTCACCCGGTCTGATGGAAGTGCTCCTGGAGGAGGCCACCCTCGAGATGGTCGTCCGGACGACGACTCAGCCTCGCCTCTCCGTGATCACGGGAGGCCGTCGGGTCGGCGACCCGACGGAGGTCATCACGGTTGCTTTCGAACACGTGCTCACACAGCTGGAAAGGATGTTCGAGGCGGTGATCGTCGACGGAACTCCAGTCGTCCCGGTCAGCGACGCGCGCATCGTCGCGCGGTTCGCCGACGCCACATTGCTCGTCGTCAGCGCAGGCGCTGCGACGCGCCGTCAGGTCCGCACGGCAATCGAGCGGCTCTCGCTGATCGACGTACGACCGACGGCGACAGTCTTGAACAACAGCAGAGAAGCCGGCCGCTCCAACTACTACTATGAGGTCGAGCACGCCGACCGTCTTCGTGAGAAGCGGCGGAAAAGCAAGACAGCGCGAACGCCGTGAAGGTGCTCATCCGCGCGCAAGGCTAGAACGCCTCCAGCATGACATTTCCGGACCGCTTCGTCCGACTCGCCTCGTACCCCCCCGACACCCGGGTCCCTCTCATCTACGCAGCGGCGGCGGTGACGGTCTCGGCGGCTGCGCTCGCGGCAGTCGAGCGACCGACGGCTGTACTCATCTCGGTCGTTGCATCCAGCGCCATCACCGTCGTTCTGCTGCGAACCGATCTCGCGATTCTCCTCGTGGTCGCGAGCGCACCGGTCGAGCTGGCCGTGACGACGACGGTCGGCGGACTGAGCCTGACCAAGATCGCGGGCGGTCTTTGCTTTGCGAGCTTTGCGCTCTACGCCCTGCGCTCCCGTGACAAGATCTACTTCGATCGGAGCCAGGTTCTCGTGCTGGTGATCCTCGCCGCCGCGATGCTCTCCACGCTCCAGGCCCGGGATCTGAGTGCCGCCCTGTCCACGACGTTGCGGTACGCAGCATTCGCGCTGTTCTTCATCGTCGTGACCCAGTTCGCACGCGATCACCGGCTGCAGCACCGAATCGCCTGGGTCATGACGGTGACCGCGGCGATCATCGCGGGCGTCGCCCTGAACGCCTATTTCAAGGGCGAAGTGCTCGTCGCCACGCCAATCCTCGACACGAACCCGAACGACTTTGCCTTCATCCTCGCCACCACTCTGCCGTTCGCGTTCTGGTTGCTGAGATCACGCCCGTATCGCCTCGTGATCCTGGCCATGATCGGCGTGATCTTCGCGGGGATCCTGTTCAGCTTGTCTCGCGGAGCCATGCTCGGCATCGCTGCAGGCATCGTGTTCCTCCTGTTCACGGACCGCAGGCGTACGAAGGTCGTCCTCGGCGCCGGCGCAATTGCTCTGACGGTTGGGCTGCTCGTCGTGCGCGCCGACCCGGCCAAGTTCGACCGAGCGCTGTTCAGGAAGGAGGTCGTGGCAGGGCACAACGTCACGACGCGTCTGGAGGCGTGGGACGCCGCCAGCAAGCTTGCGGCGGATCACCCGCTGCTCGGAATCGGCCCAGGCAACTTCCGGTCGTACTACTACGAGGCGACGGGAAACCCACCCGGCACCGAGATCCTCGCCGTCGTGCACGACGCCTACCTGGACGTAGCTGCTGAGCTCGGCTTCGTCGCGGCGCTCGCGTTCTTGCTCTATCTCGCCCTGGCGTTCACTCGACTCACGGGCGCGATCCGCGTACGAGCCGGGGCCCCTGACTTCGCCCAGGCGGTGCGGATCTCGCTCGTGATCGGAATGGTTTCCGCGATCTTCATCTCGGAGCAATACTTCCTGCCGTTCTGGCTCCTCGGCGGTCTCGCAACGGGGCTGGCGCATGAGACTTCCGCCGAGGAGGCCGACCCGCTGAGCAGCAGCTCCGCTGCGACGGGATGAGGATCGTCTACGTCTCGACGATCGAGCGGGGGGGCCCTCTCTCACATCTTCTGATCCTCGCTCCGGCGGTCGCAGCTCGTGGCATCGATGTGCATGTCGTCTGCGCCAACGAAGCCGTTGCGCAGAGTTTCCGTGCGGCCGGGCTCGGCTCGTCCGTCGTGGAGGTGCGAAGCAAGACGGATCTGCGCGGAGCAATGCAGCTGCAGCCGTTCTTGAAAGGCGCGAGCGTCGTCCATACGCACGATCGGCGTGCAGGCCTCTTCGCTCGGCCACAGGCGCGCCTCCTCCGGGCGCGGGCGGTGCACACGCTGCACGGCTTGCCGGAAGAGATAGCCGTCAGGCTGGGCTCATCTAAGCAGGGACGACTCCCGGATGTATCCCGGCCCCGCTCGGCGTGGTTTCGCTGGGGCTATCCTCGGGTCGAGACGCTGCTGGCGTCGCTCGGCCACGTCATCGTCCCGTCGCATGCGATTGCGCGCTTCCTCGACCAGCATGGTCTGTCGAGAAGCCGCATCCACGTGATTCCACACGGCATCGAACCGCCGTCGCGCACTCGAAACGCCGGCGCCGGCGCCGGGGACGGTTCGGTGCTTCGACTCGCGACTGCCGCCAACCTCGAGTACTGGAAGGGCCTGGACGTCCTCCTCGCCGCCTGCGCGCTGGTGCAGATGCCCGCGCATCTCGACGTCTTCGGTGAAGGATCGCTCCGGGAAGAGCTCGTGCGCGAGGCGGCCGGCCTCGGCGTCGACGCGGTGTTCCACGGCTTCGTTCCCGACGTGCGCGACAGGCTCGCGGCTGCCGACGTGTTCGTGCTGCCGTCACGCGGCGACAATGCACCCATGTCGATTCTCGAGGCGATGGCGTGCGGACTGCCCGTCGTCTCGACACGGGTGGGCGGGATCCCGGAGCTGGTCTCGGACGGTGAGACAGGACTGCTCGTCCCTCCCGACGACCCTGCCGGGCTCGCAGCGGCAATCGACACGCTCGCTTCGAACGCAGAGCTGCGGGCGCGTCTCGGCGCGCGGGGTGCCGCGCGTGTGAGCGAGGAGTTCTCGATCGAGAGCGCCGTCCAGGCGACCGTCGACGTGTATGAGAGATTGTGCGCATCCTCCATGTGATCCAGGAGATGCGCACGGGCGGCGCCGAGCGGGTCGTCGTCTCGCTCGCGCGCGGCGCGCAGGCCGCGGGGCATCCAGTGGCGGTGGCATCCGCGCCTGGGGAGCTCCTCGATGAACTTGACGGCGTGGAACGCTTCCCGCTGCCGCTGCTGGGTCGCAGGCCGACCGCGGTTCCGGGCGCGGCGCTCCAGCTCCGGCAAGCGCTCCGCAAGTGGGAGCCGCACATCGCGCATTGCCACAATCCGGGGATGGGCATCGTTACGTCACTCGCAACGCTGCGCGGACGCATGCCGAGGGCGCTCGTCAGCGTCCACGGTGTCCCGGACGAGGACTGGCGCCGCACGGCAAAGGTGCTCCGTCTCGCGGGGTTGCCAGTGGTCGCGTGCGGCCCGGGTGTCGAAGTTGCCCTGGCAGAGCACGGCCTGCGCGCCGCCGCGACGATCTGGAACGGTGTCTCCCCCGCGCCGCCGCCCGCCGACCGCGCTGCACTGAAGCGCATTTGGCGCATACCGCGTGAACACAAACTTGTACTGGCAGTCGGCCGGCTCGTGCCTGCAAAGAATCACGCCGTGGCGATCCAGGCGTTCGCAAAGGTGAACGACGCGACGCTCGTGATCGTCGGCGAAGGTGCGCTTCGCAACGAGCTCGAGGACGAGGCGCGACAAGCCGGGGTTCACGACCGCGTCGTCTTCGCGGGCCTCCGGCCCGACGCACGGGCGCTGATCGGGGCGGCCGATGCAATCGTCGTGTCGTCCCGCTCCGAAGGACTACCCATGGTCGTCCTCGAAGCCCTGGCTGCGGGAACTCCGGTCGTCGCCACAGCCGTGCGCGGCGTGCGCGAGATCCTCGAGGACGATCAGAACGCCCTCGTCACGCCGCCGGACGATCCCGTTCGGCTGGCACAGGCGCTTCAGCGAATCGTCTCGGACGAGCAGTTGGCCGGACGACTCGCGAGCACGGGCCGCGGCGTCGCCGCGGAGCACACCGAAGAGGCAATGGTCGACGCTTTCCTCGACCTCTATGCACGACGCGCCGCATGAGCCCGCGGGTTTCGGTCGTGCTGGCCGCGTACGAAGCCGAGGCGACGATCGGATCCGCCGTCGAGTCGGTCCTCGCGCAGAGCTACCGGGACTTCGAGCTCATCGTCGTCGACGACGGCTCCACCGACGCCACGGCCGCGATCGTTGCTGCGCACAACGGCCCGCTGAAGCTTCTGCACCAGAAGAACGGAGGCGTCGGCGCCGCGCGCAATCTCGGGATCGCCAAAGCAACGGGAGAGCTCGTCACGTTTTGCGACGCGGACGACCAGCTCTTCGAGCGGCATCTCCAAGCGCTCGTTGACGTCTACGACCGCGCCGGCACAGGACTGGCTACGTCGAACTCCTACTGGCTCCTCCCCGGCGGAATTCATCCTTCGAAGCAGCGCTACAAGGGTCGCTTCCCGGAGCCGAACCGGCAGCGTGCCGCGGTCCTCGAGCAGAATTTCCTCTCGACGATGACGCTCTTCCCGCGCGGGCTCGTCGAGGAAGTGGGGCAACTCGACGAGAGCAGGAGCCTCACCGAGGACTGGGACTTCTGGGTGCGAGCGATCTTCGCGGGCTATCGGGTCGCGCTCCAGCGCGAGCCACTCTCCCTCTACCGCTGGGGCGCGACCGGGCTCTCCGCAGCGGTCAGCGCGATGGACGAAGACATCGACGCGATGTACGGGCGCCTGGAGCAGCGAGACGATCTCACCGATGAGGAGCGCGTTTACATCGCGCGGCGACGGGCGAGCCCGGGACCCCGGCGCCTGAGCCGGCAGGGCGACGAGGCTCTTCGCGAGGGCCGCTACCGCGACGCGGCCCGGCTGTACGGCGAGGCGGCGGCGCTTTGTCCAAGCGAGCGAATGCTCGTCTGGAAGGCCCGTGCTCTTGCACCGGCACCGCGGCTCGTCGGGCCGTTCGTCCGGTCACGCCAGCTGCGAATCGAAGGGCAGCTCGGCCTGGACGAGGACCGTACCCGTTGAGCGACGACGTGTTCCACCTCGTCTTCGTGTGTACGGGTAATCGCTTCCGCAGCCCACTGGCGGCGGCACTCTTGACTCGAGCTGCGGAAGGCGTGCCGATCGAGATCTCATCGGCCGGGACGCTCGAGCTCGGCGGAGCCAGAGCGTTGCCCGAGGCACAGGCGGCGGCCGTGCGCTTCGGCGTCGACCTGACGGAACACAGATCGCGATCGGTGACTGAGACCCCTCTGCATGATGCTGATCTCGTGATCGGCTTCGAACGGATGCACGTCGCCACGGCGGTCGTCGACGGCGGTGCTCGGCGGGAGCGCACGTTCACCCTCCCCGAGCTCGCGGACCTGCTTGCTGGGATCGAGCCGTCGCCGTCGAGCACACCGGTCGCGCGCGCCCGCGACGCGGTTCGCCGTGCGGCAGCAGCCCGCCCGGCCGACGACCCGAAGCTGCTCTCGATCGCGGAGCTAGCAGACCCGCTGGGACGGTCTGACGACGAGCAGGGCGAGGTCGCAGACCGGCTACGGGAGTTGACCTTGCAGGTGCACCGGAGTCTCTTCGGTTGAAGCTGAAGGGAGTTGTCGTCGTCGGAGTTCTCGCCGCCTGCGGGACAGTGCTGCCCTCTTCCACATCGGCGCCTTTTCCGGTCCGCGCGGTGCGCCCGGGCGGGATCAACGCGCAGCCGGGCATGCGGCCGTGGCGCTACGTCGGAGCAAACCCCGACGGCTGGTGGTGTCGAGCTCCGGCCTGCAACGGCGTCACCCAGGGAACGCAGTTCGTCGACCGTGAGCTCGCACTGGCCGCCGATCTCGGCGTGCGCAACCTGCGAGTGGAGTTTCCCTGGCCCCTCATCGAGCCGGGCCGGGGCGTGTACGACTGGCGCCGCGTGGACTACATCGTTCGTGCCGCGCGACGCCGTCACGTTCCGCTCCAGCCGGTGCTGATCTACACGCCCGCCTGGGCGGCGACGAACGCTAACGACCCGCCGTCCATCGAGGATTTCACGCCCTTCGTGCGAGCGATCGTGAAGCGCTACCGCAAGACGATTCACTACTGGGAGCTCTGGGACGAACCCGACCTGGAGCGCTACTGGGCGGGCGGCCAGCAGGGCTACGTCGAGCGGATCGTGATTCCGGGCTACCGTGCGATCAAAGCGGCCGACCGGCGCGCGAAGGTCATCCTCGCCGCATCACAGAAGCCAGACCAGGAGTGGACTCGCGGCGTGTACCGCCTGGGAGGCGGGTCGTCCTTCGACATCCTCTCGTATCACGACTACAGCGCGGACCGCCGCGTCCTGTCCAACGCATCGCTCATGCTGGCCGTCCTGCGCGAGCACGGCCAGGGGCGCAAGCCGATCTGGCTCGGTGAGTACGGAGTCCACGAAGACACCGTCAACGACGTCCACCAGCAGGCTCTCATTCAGGCGGTCATGACTGAGCCTGCACCCATCGCCATGGCGCAGTTGTATGAATTGCGCGACGACTACAGCATGACGTGCTGCCCGCCCGAGGTGTCCGTCTTCGACGCCTCCGGCATGGTCACGCACGCGTATCGCAAGAAGCTCGCCTACACCACGCTGCGACAGCTTCTGCGCAGCCGCCGCTAACCGGGCAGCAGTCCGCCGAAGACGTCCTCGACGAGGCCGTCGAACTGACGTGGGAGCGAGCCGTCCGACGCCGCATGCTGGCGAAGGAAGAACAGGTACGTCGTCCATTCTTCCTCCTGTTCCGGCGTTGCGCCGCCTTGCGAGTCGACGGTTCGCTGGAGGTCGTTGATGTTCCAGCCCCCCGCGCGCGTCGCCTGGACTGGCGCGGTCACCGGCTCCGGCGGCGGCGGCTTGGCAGCGCGTACCTCCAGCTCCTTCTGGCTCGCCGCAATCTCGCCGACACGGGCTGCGAGCTGGTGCTTCGTCTCGCCGAGCTCCGCATCTCGTTGGTTCAGCCGCGCCTCGAGCTCGTCCATCTCTGACCGCCGCTGCTCGACTCCGGCTTCGCGCTTGGCGAGCTCGCCGGCACGTCGTGCCAGCGCTCGCTCTCGCTTCGTCACCTCGTCGACGCGCTGCTTCAGTCGGCGCTCGACACCGGGATCTACCGCCGAGCTTCCCAGCGGCGACGCCGAACGATGACGCGACCGCGGATACGCGAATGCTCCGCCGGCCAGGAGGCCCAGCAGGCCGCAGATCAGCAGGTTGCGCCCCGGGGTCGGGCTGGTCTGATCGGTGACGTGCGCGGGGTCGAGCAGGCTCGCCTGCAGGCCCTGCGAGCCGAACCTTGCCGCTACGAGCTGCGTGACGACCTGAGCCGCCTCCGCGTCGACCTGACGCGCGCGCTCCCTGCTCCCGGCTCTGGCGACGATGCCGAGGACGCTCTTGTGCAAGCTCGCCGACAGGTCGGGCGCATTCGACAGCCGCAACGTCTGCCTGACGTTCTCCTTGACGACGCTGCCGTTCGCAAGCGTCTCCACCGCCGGAGCGAGGCGGGCCGCGGCTTCGCCGCTCAGGACGATATGTGTCTCCGCCGCGTAGCGGTCCGGCTGCAGCAGCGTCCACACGCCCCCGATCGCGAGACCTAGCAGCAGGCCGGCGGTAACGGGCCAGGCGACGCGCGCCGTTCGTTCCAACTCTCGGCTCACTAGCGTTCGCGCAGCGCCGGGAAGAGGATGACGTCGCGGATCGTGTCGCGACCGGTCAGCACCATCGCGAGCCGGTCCATGCCGATGCCGCACCCGCCCGTCGGCGGCATGCCGTATGACAACGCCTCGACGTAGTCCGGATCGCCCTCCTCGGCGGTCACGTCGCCCGCCTCCTTCTCGGCGGCCTGCATCGCGAAGCGCTCCGCCTGCTCCGCGCTGTCGTTCAGCTCGCTGAAGGCGTTCGCAAACTCCATTCCGGCGACGACCGCCTCGAAACGCTCGACGAGCGCAGAATCCTCGTCGGTCGAGCGCGCGAACGGGGACATCTCAATCGGCCAGTCGATCACGAACGTCGGCTGGATCAGCTCCGGCTCGACGAAGTGCGAGTACGCGTGATCCACCAGTTGCGCCCATGTCTTGTCGTGGCTCGTGTCGACACCGGCGGCGTCGAGCTTCGCGCGCAGCTCGTCCGGATCGCTCGACCACGCGCCCTTCTCCTCCAGCGCCTCGACGAACTTCACCCGCTGCCACGGGCGCGCCAGGTCGATCTCGTGCCCCCGGAACGTGATCTTCGTCGTCACGATCGCCTCCTGCGCCGCGCGCTCCACCAGAGCCTCCGTCCGCTCCATCGTGTCGTTGTAGTCGGCGTAGGCCTCGTACCACTCGAGCTGCGTGAACTCCGGCGAATGCTTGTAGGACACGCTCTCGTTGCGGAAGTCCTTCGAGATCTCGTACACCTTCTCGAGCCCGCCGACGATCAGGCGCTTCAGGTACAGCTCGTCCGCAATGCGAAGGTAGACGTCTCGGTCGAGATAGTTCGAATGCGTGACGAACGGCTCGGCGAACGCGCCGCCGTACTGCGGCTGCAAGATCGGCGTCTCCACTTCGATGAACCCTTCGTTGTCGAGGTAACCGCGAATCGCGGCGATCATCCGTGAGCGCACGAGCGCGTCGCGACGCGCGTCTTCGTTCATCAGCAGATCGAGGTAACGCTTGCGATAGCGGGCCTCGGTGTCGGTGAGGCCGTGGAACGTGTCCGGCAGCGGAGTGCGGATCTTGCCGAGCAGCTGCAGCTCACCCACGGCGAGTGACGGCTCCCCCCGCTTCGTCTTCGTCGCGACACCGCCAACGCCGACGATGTCGCCGAGGTCGACGTTCACGCCGCCGAGGTCATCCGGACGGACGAGGAGCTGGATCCGGCCGCTGCGGTCGAGGAGGTCGAGGAACATCAGCTTCCCCATGTCGCGGCGGGCGAGCACGCGCCCCGCCAAGCGATGCTGCTGGTCGCCTTCCACCCCCGGCTCGAGCTCAGCCGCCTCGGCACGGACTGCAGCCACCTCTTCCCGGTCCGGGAAGCGCTTCGGCAGATTCAGCACCCGCGAGAGCCTAACGGCCGCGCAGGCGCGCCAAGAGACCGGGACGCCTCATGGGCGTGGGCCGCGGAGGCAACGGCTCGTCACGGACGATTGCCGCCGGGACGGACTCCGTCAACCAGCGCGCGAGCCGCTCGTCGCCGATTACCTTGCACGCTCCGGACAGACCGACCTCGCGGATGCCCGCGGTGTGCGCGTCGCTGCCGACCATGTGCACGAGTCCGGCATCCACGAGCTTGCGAGCGCTGGCACGTGTTCGCGAGCCGAGGCGGCCGTCGAGAGACGCGGCCGTCATCTGGATCAGGGCGCCGGCATCGACGAGGCCCGCCACCTTCGCGAGGTCGGCCTGGATCGCGGGGTTCCGTTCCGGATGCGCGATCACCGGGGTCATCCCGAACGAGCCGAGCCGAGGGACGATCTCGCCGAACGGAAGCGGCCAATCCCAATAGGGCGTCTCGATCAAGAGGTACTTCGGATTGCCGCCGAGCCCGAAGCGGCGCAGCTCGTCGTGCGAGAGGCGGTCGAGCTGTTCGAGCGAGACCTCGCCGCCTGGCAGAAGCTCGAGCTCGATACCTTCGCGCTCGAGCGCCGCGCGCAGCTTCCTGACACCCCCCTCCATCGCGTCGGCCGTCGTCGGGTAGTCCTCACGAACGTGCGGGGTCGCGGCAATAGCGGTGATCCCGTCGGCAACGCCTGTGCGCGCGATCTCCAGCGCATCGGCTAGATCCGTGGCCCCATCGTCGAGGCCCGGGAGGATGTGGGAGTGCAGATCGATCACGTCATCAGAGCTCGAAACAGCGCCCTGGGGACTGTATGCCTGCGATACAGGTCCACCCTGGGCAGAGCGTAGGTGTCGCGCTTCCGGCCTCCGAGCGAATAGCCGCGGTCGTATTCCGCCGCACGCGCGGCGGCGCGGACACGCTCGTCGTGCTCGCCGTACGGATAGGCGAGCTCGCGGCACCGCCTCCCGAGCTCGGCTTCGATCTCCCCTTTCGAGTCCTCCAGCTCGCCTCGTAGCTCCGAGTCCGAGAGGCGGGTGAGATGCGGGTGAGACACCGCATGCGATCCAATCCGGACGCCACGATCGCCATGCTCGCGAAGCTCGTCCCAGCTCATCGTCGCAAGCTGAGCCGGATCGTCGCCGGCAAGCTCGGGGATGCTCAGCGGAGCGCCCGCACGCGCGTACCTGGTACAGACGAAGATCTGGACGGACACCCCGAGCCGCTCGAGCGCCGGAAAAACGGTCGCCGCGCTCCGAAACGCGTCATCGAAAGTGGCGTGGACAGCCCAGAAGCGCGACAGCGCGCGAACCTGCCGCACCAGCAGATCCGGTTGGATGCAAAGCCGGTGCTCCCAGGTAGGAGAAACGGCGTGGTAACAGAGGACAAGCGACCGACGGGCGCCGGACATCGCCAGAGGCTAACCACTCGCCGCTGAGCCGGGCTTTGCCCGGCTCGGCCGGGTCGGCTCTTGGGCGACAGCCGAAGAGAGTCATCATGGCGTGCGCAGCACGCCGGACTTTCTTCGGTTTACGCGGCTTTGATCTCCATGATCTTGAACTTCATCTTGCCGCGTGGAGCGGTGACCTCGACGGTCTCGCCCTTCTTCTTGCCGATGATCGCCTTACCGACCGGAGACTCGTTGGAGAGCTTGTTCTCCGCCGGGTTTGCCTCCGCCGAGCCGACGATCTGATACTCGATTGTCTCCTTGGCGCCGACGTCGCGGAGCTTCACCTTCGAGCCGACCGACACAACGTCCTTCGCGATGTCCTTCTTCGAGATGACGCGCGCGTCGCGCATGCGCTCCTCGAGCGTCGCGATGCGATGCTCGAGCAGCATCTGCTCGTTCTTCGCGTCGTCGTATTCCGCGTTCTCCGCGATGTCGCCGAACTCCCGCGCGATGCGAATCCGCTCGGCCACTTCTCGGCGCTTTGTCGTCGAGAGGTCCTCGATCTCGCGCTTGAGCTTCTCGTAACCCTCGGCGGTGAGGATGACTTCCTTCACTGCTGATGCACCCCTTCTTATGAAAAAAACGCGGCGCAAGGGCGCCGTCGCGGGCGGGAATGGTAGCTACACGCGCGAGGGTCGTCAATAGGGGCCGCGGGGTACTATTTTCGGCCTCTGTGCGGGTAGATCTCCGGGAGTCCTGGTGGATCGGTGAGGTCGAGATCCCGACCCGCCTCGTGCTGGCCCCGATGGCGGGTGTCTCTGTGCAGGCCTTTCGCCGCCAGGGGCGGCGCTACGGGGCCGGGCTCGTCTGCTCGGAGATGGTGAGCTGCGCCGGGCTCGAACATCGAAACGAGCGCACTTTGGGCTATTTACGGGTGGGCAGGGACGAGCATCCCCTGGCGATCCAGATCTTCGGCTCGGAGCCGGGCGTGATGGCGGAGGCGGCGCGGATGGTGGTCGCGGCCGGCGCCGACATCGTCGACATCAACTTCGGATGCCCGGTGCGGAAGGTGACCAAGACCGGCGCCGGAGCGACGTTGCTGGAGGATCCGGATCGGGCTTGCGCAATCGTCGGGGCGGTGGCGTCGGCCGTCGAGGTCCCAGTGTCGGTGAAGATGCGGCGCGGGTTGGACGACGGGTCGCGTGCATGTCTCGCCGTCGGACCGCAGCTGGTCGAGGCCGGAGCGGCGACGCTCACGTTGCATCCGCGTTCGGCGAAGCAGATGTACACCGGCACGGCCGACCATGCGTTGACGGCAGAGCTCGTGGAGCTCGTCGACGTTCCGGTGATCGCGTCCGGGGACGTCACGTCACACGCGCGCGCGCAGAGTGTGCTGGCGGCGACCGGAGCCGCAGCCGTGATGGTCGGGCGCGGCGCGCAGGGAAATCCGTGGGCGCTGCGCGAGATCGTCGACGGCGACGCCGAGCAGCCGTCGCGCGAGGAGGTCGCAGCGGAGCTGATCCTGTTCGTTCGCGAAACGGTGCGCGAGCTCGGCGAGCACCGCGCGTCGGGGTTCCTGAAGAAGTTCTACGGCTGGTACCTCGGGCGCGGCCGGTTCCCGAAGCCCTTCAAGCAGGAGCTCGTGCAACTCGAGTCGACAGACGACATCGTGACGCGCCTGTTCGCGGCGGCACCGGGTGCGGCGGAGATCGTCTTGCGCCTCGAGGCGGAGCTCCCGGATCGGGCGAACGAGATCCTGCTCGACTCGATGCCGATCTCCATCTACGGCGGCGGCTAGTCCGAGGCGCAAATCGTCCCGGGGAGCGGGGCGCTTTCCCACAGGCATGGTGTCAGACACCGTCGCCGTTCTGTGACGTAAGGGTGGCGAGACAGCGCGGCGTGCGGCCTAAGCGACGTCGCGCGGCTACCGTCGTCCCATGGCACGCAAGCTCCGCTTCGAAGAGCCTGACGGCATCTACCACATCGGTTCGCGCGGGAACAACGGGGAGATGATGTTCCGGGACGAGGTCGACCGCATGGAGTGGCTGCGTCTATTCGCCAAGGTTGCAGTCAAGTACCGCTGGGTTGGCTGGACGTACGTCCTCATGGGCAATCACTTTCACTTTCTGGTGCAGATCCCGTACGGCGGCCTCTCGCGTGGGATGCAAGTGCTCAACACGAGTTACTCCGTGCGAACCAACAAGCGTTACGGCCGGACCGGACACCTCGTAAGGAACCGCTTCTATTCCGACCTGATGAAGGATGAGGCGCACTTGATGGAGACAATTCGGTACATCGTCCTGAATCCAGTACGCGCGGGCCTCTGCAGATCGCCGGCGGACTGGCCGTGGAGCAGCTACCGCGCTTGTGCAGGAACGGAGCTCGCGCATCCGTTCCTCTCCGTCGACCGCGTGCTCGGCCTCTTCGGGACGCGTCCCGCGGCGGCCCGGGCTGCGTTCCGCGCCTTCGTCCGCGAAGGCCACGTCCAGGTGTCAGACACCGGTCTGTAGGGATCCCGCCCCGACTGGGCTAGCGGTTGCGCTCCCAAACGAGCCGCAATCCCTCCAGCGTCAGGAACGGATCGACCCGCTCGATCGTGCTCGCATGCGGATAGATCAGCTCGGCGAGGCCGCCTGTCGCGATCGCGCGAGCGTCCGTGCCGAGCTCCCCGCGGATCGCGGTGACGATCCCGTCCACCTGGCCGGCGAACCCGTACACGACACCTGACTGCAGGGCCGCCACCGTGGTCTTGCCGATCACGCTCGGCGGCTCGACGAAGTCGACCTTGCGCAGGCGCGCCGCGCGCTCGAA
>JALYLY010000003.1 GCA_030773975.1 Actinomycetota bacterium
TCGGCGACCTGGCTCTTCGAGATCACTGGACCCCAGACGGGCATGTACGGCTTCTTTGGATTCGCCGATTCACCGAGCCCGTGGTTGATGATCGAGCTGAGCTGAGCCACGGTCAGCGCCTTCCCCACGTCCTTCAGTGCGGGGACGTCGGGCGAGACGCCGCCCTGTCCTTGCTCACCGTGACAGGAGGAGCAGGCGAATTGCACGAAGACGTGCGCGCCCATGGCCACCTGCGGGTCACTCGGGTTGGAGCCTTGGTCACCGCCGCTACCGCAACCGGCCAGCACCGACACCATGGCGAGTCCGACAGCCAGTGAACTCGCGGCTACGAAACGGCCGCGCATCCTTCGAGTATCCGTCGCCCCGCCGAGGGAATCAACTGGCTCGCAAATCAGCGACACCTGGTTTTCGGGCCAGAGACGCCGGGTCTCCGGTGCGGAACTCATCCGCTCGCATGTCACCGACTCTATGGCCCGGGCGAGGCAACACATGCGCCGTCCAGCCGAGCGTCGTTGCGGACAACTGAGACATCCCTTCACGTTCCCGCGGCGCCTGCGATAAAAAGAGAGCCGTGCGCGCCGAGCACGCCACACTTCGCCGTCGAACAGAGTAACGCCCTCCGTGGCCACCGTTTCCCGCGGCCGGACGCTGCCGCACAGAACGGCAGTATGGGTCCGGCGTCATCCAAGTGTGTTCGCCTTCGGCGCGGTCTGCGGCCCGGGTCTCCTGGCGGGTCTCTCGGACGACGACCCGGCGGGGATCACCACATATTCCATTCTCGGGGCGGACTTCGGTTACCGGCTGCTGTGGGTGTTGCTGCTATCGACTGTGACGCTCATCGTCTTCCACGAGCTCGGAGCCCGCCTGGGTGTCGTGACCGGGAGAGGCCTTACCGGGCTGATTCGCGCCGAGTACGGCACGCGCACGGCGGTGACGGCGGCGGCCGTGCTCGTGGCTGCGAACATCGGCACCACCGCTGCGGAGTTCGCCGGTATCGCAGCGAGCCTCGACCTGGCGGGCGTGACGCGCTACATCAGCGTGCCGCTCGCTGCGGTCCTGGTGACGACCCTCGTCGTCAAGGGCAGCTTCCGGCGTGTCGAGCACGTGTTGCTTGCCCTTGCGTCGGTGTTCGTCGCGTACATCGTCTCCGGCTTCCTTGCGCACCCGGACTGGAATGCGGCGGCGCGGGGGCTCGTCGTCCCGTCGCTGCCGCTCGACCGGCACGCCTTGCTGGTTGCCACCGCAACGTTGGGAACGACTCTTGCACCGTGGGGGCTTGCCTTCATCCAGTCCTACGCCGTCGACAAGCGTCTCGGGCCGGAGGATCTGCGGTACGAGCGGATCGACGTCTTCGGCGGGGCCTTGCTGACCGGAGTGATCGGCTTCTTCGTCGTCATTGCCTGTGCTGCCACATTGCACCGGCAGGGCCAGTCGATCCACGATGCGAGAGACGCGGCGGTGGCGCTGCGACCCCTGGCCGGCAGCTTCGCCTCGACCCTCTTCGCGATCGGCCTCCTCGGCGCGGCGTTGCTTGCCGCGGCGGTGCTCCCACTCTCCACCGCCTACTCGGTCAGCGAAGCAATGGGACGCGAGGGTCGCGTCGAAGGAAAGCCTCGTGACGAGCCGGTCTTCTACGGCACATACTTCGCGGTCACGGCGGTAGGTGCGGGCATCGTGTTGATACCGGGCGCGCCGCTGGTGCCGATCCTCTTCCTGACGCAGGCGGCGAATGCAATCCTCCTGCTGCCGCTCCTCATCCTGATGATCGTGCTCGCGCGGGACCGATCACTCATGGGTGAGTACGCCGCGACGCGCCGCCAGACCGGCGTTCTGGTTGGCCTCACCGGCGTTGTGGCCCTCTGCACCGTCGGGCTGGCCGTGTTCGCGTTTCAGTAGAAGGCCGCATCCAGATTCGGGCGCAGCGCGGATGTCGCCCTCGACCGGCTTCGGGACACTGAAGCCATGAGCCGGATCGAGCCAATACGCTGCACGCTCCGCCTTGCGACCGGCGTCGTGGAGTTTTGCCCGCAGCAGCGGTGCGCGTTCTGGGAGGAAGGCGGCGCCGTCGTCGAGGGAGGCTGCGTGATCGAGCGGCTCGACGTCGACGTTCGCAGGCCCGACGTGGCCGGCTACCTGCTCGACGCGCGTGAGCGTCTCGAGCAGGCACGAGATCGATCGGAGGCCGAGGCGGCCCACCGCGAGTTCGCGCAGCGCATCGGCCTGGAGCTGTGATCAAAGGAGGCACGTGATGAAGCCCGTACTGCTTGCAACGGACGGCTCGCCGACTGCCGAGAAGGCGAGGGCAACGGCAATCGATCTCGCTCGGCTGCTCGACACCGAGCTGGTCATCGTCAGCGTCTGGGACGTTGCGTACGCCGGGTACAGCGCGATGGGGTTCGCGCCCGTCCCGATGAACGGTGACCTCGCCAAGCTTTGCGAAGAGGAGGCCACAAAGGCCATCGCCGAGGCGGCTGTGCGTGCCGAGGAGGCCGGCGTCGAAACACGCTCGGTCGTCCTGCGGGGTTTCCCGGTCGAGGCGATCTGCGACGCGGCCGAAAGGTTCGCTCCGCAGTTCCTCGTCATCGGCTCGCACGGCTGGGGAGCGATGAAGCGCGCGCTCTTCGGAAGCGTGTCCACGGGTGTTCTCCACCATGCGACGTGCCCCGTGCTCGTCGTCCCAGCAGAAAGGACGGCCCTCCAGACCCCGAACAACGGCACGCGCGAAGAGATCAGGGCCTGAGGTGAGGGCCTGACGTGGTTGGCGCTGTCCAGGCAGGAGCCCTAGCGGTCACTGCGGCAGCGCTGGCCACGGCCCTTGCCACCGGCCTGGGGGCGGCTCCGCTGGCGTTCGCCAAGCGGGAGTCACGGTCGTGGCTGGGGCCCGCCAATTGGGTCGCAGCGGCATTGATGCTCGGCGCCAGCGGCATGCTCTTCTACCAAGGGGTCGGATCGGACGCAGCCAAGACGCTGGCCGGCGCCGCCACCGGCATCGTCGCGATTGCGCTTTCGGCGCGTTGGCTGCACAAGCGCGAGAGTTGGCGTTTCGAAGCATTGAGCGGCGCCCAGGCGCGGACGGCGGTGATCATCGTCGCGGTCATGACGGTGCACTCTGTCGCGGAAGGTGTCGGTGTGGGCGTCGCGTTCGGGGGCGGAGACTCGATCGGCTTCTTGACCGCGTTCGCGATTGCCGTCCACAACATCCCAGAAGGACTTGCTATCAGTCTCGTCCTCGTGCCACGGGGAGTGACCGTCCTCCACGCCGCCGGCTGGAGCGTGGTGTCGAGCCTGCCCCAGCCCTTGCTCGCACTGCCGGCGTTCGCGTTCGTCGAGGCGTTCGGTCAGGCGCTGCCCATCGGGTTCGGCTTCGCAGGTGGCGCCATGATGTGGATGGTGCTCGCGCAGATCGTGCCCGACGCCCTGCACTCTTCGCGCGCCGGTTCAAAACAAATAGCGTGTCACTGACATGACGGAGACCCGTCCCGCGCCGACGGAGGTCGAACAGCTCAGTTCGACCGCCGTCGAGCTGCTCGATGCGTACTGGCGGGCCGCCAACTACCTCTCCGTCGGTCAGATCTACCTGCTCGACAACCCGCTGCTTCGCGAGCCGCTCACCCCCGAGCATGTGAAGCCCCGGTTACTCGGTCACTTCGGGACGACGCCAGGCTTGAACTTCCTCTACGCCCATCTCAACCGCGCCATTCGCCGGCGAGACCTGGATGTTCTGTATGTGACAGGACCCGGGCACGGCGGGCCGGGGCTGGTCGCGAACGCTTATCTCGAAGGGACGTACAGCGAGCTCTACTCACACGTCGGCTGCGACGAGGATGGCCTGCGCGAGTTGTTCCGCCAGTTCTCGTTTCCCGGCGGCATACCGAGCCACGTCGCTCCGGAGACACCGGGGTCGATCCACGAGGGTGGCGAGCTCGGCTACGCGCTCGTCCACGCCTATGGCGCTGCGTTCGACAACCCGGGCTTGCTGGTTGCGTGCGTCGTCGGGGATGGGGAGGCGGAGACCGGCCCGCTGGCGACGAGCTGGCACGCCAACAAATTCCTGAATCCGCGTAGCGACGGCGTGGTGCTTCCGATCCTGCACCTCAACGGTTACAAGATCGCGAACCCGACGGTTCTCGCCCGCATCCCAGACGCGGAGCTCGAGGCGCTGATGCGGGGCTACGGGTACGAGCCGCTGTTCATCTCGATCGGCGCCGAAGACGACCACGCCGACGTGCACGCCCGCTTTGCAGGGCTGCTCGACGAGGCGCTCGATCGAATCGACGAGATTCAGCGGAGCGCACGGGTCGACGGCGTGACGGAGCGTCCGACCTGGCCGATGATCGTGCTGCGCTCGCCCAAAGGCTGGACGGGACCGGCCGAGATCGACGGGTTGCCGATGGAAGGGACCTGGCGTTCTCATCAGGTGCCCATGACAGACGTGCGCACGAACCCGGACCACCTTCGTGTGCTCGAGGAATGGCTGCGCAGCTACCGTCCGGATGAGCTCTTCGATGAGGAGGGTCGCCTGCGGGCGGACCTCGCCGGCATTGCGCCCAAGGGTGAGCGCCGAATGAGCGCGAGCCCGCATGCGAACGGCGGGCTCCTGTTGCGCGATCTCGAGCTGCCCGATTTCCGCCGGTATGCAGTTGACGTGAAGACGCCCGGTGTCGAAGTGAGGGAGTCGACACGGGTGCTCGGGGCGTTCCTCCGCGACGTGATCGTCGCCAATCAGGACAACTTCCTGCTCTTCGGCCCGGACGAGACGGCTTCGAACCGCCTCGGCGACGTCTTTGCGGTCACGTCTCGGAGGTGGCAGGCCGAGGTCGAAGCGACCGATGAAGGCCTGGGGGCTGACGGCCGCGTCATGGAGATCCTCTCCGAGCACATGTGCCAGGGCTGGCTCGAGGGCTATCTGCTGACCGGCCGGCACGGCCTCTTCAACTGCTACGAGGCGTTCATCCACATCGTCGACTCGATGTTCAATCAGCACGCCAAGTGGCTGAAGATCACGCGCGGGATTCCCTGGCGGCGGCCGATCGCGTCGCTCAACTATCTGCTCAGTTCACACGTCTGGCGGCAGGACCACAACGGCTTTTCGCACCAGGATCCGGGCTTTATCGACCACGTCGTCAACAAGAAGGCGGAGATCATCCGCGTCTACCTGCCGCCGGATGCGAACACGCTGCTGTCGGTGGCCGATCACTGCCTGCGCAGCCGCAACTACGTCAACGTCATCGTCGCCGGGAAACAGCCGGCGCTGCAATTCCTTCCGATGGACGAAGCCGTTCTGCATTGCACGCGGGGGATCGGAATCTGGGACTGGGCTTCCAACGACCACGATGCGGAGCCCGATGTCGTGCTCGCCTGCTGCGGCGACGTGCCGACCCTCGAGACCGTTGCCGCGGCGGCGATCCTGCGCGAGCGGCTGCCCGAGTTGCGCGTGCGCGTCGTGAACGTCGTCGATCTGATGCGGCTCCAGCCGGCGACCGAGCACCCTCACGGGCTCTCCGAGCGCGAGTTCGACTCTCTCTTCACGACCGACAGGCCGATCGTCTTCGCGTACCACGGCTACCCCTGGCTGATCCACCGCCTGACCTACCGGCGGACGAACCATCGCAATCTGCACGTGCGCGGCTACAAGGAAGAGGGCACGACGACGACCCCCTTCGACATGGTCATGCTCAACGACCTCGATCGCTTCCATCTGGTCCTCGACGTGATCGACCGCCTGCCGCAGCTCGCCGGCAAGGCCGACCATCTTCGCCAGGAGATGGTCGATGCACGGCTGCGGGCCCGGGCATACGGTCGCACGCATGGGGAGGATCCGCCCGAGATCCGCGACTGGACCTGGCCCGGCTGAGCCAGGCGTGGGCGCGATCCTGGTCGTCAACGCCGGCTCGACGAGCCTGAAGCTCCACGCCGTCGAGGCAGACGGGAACAGCACTCGCGTCGACTCGTTCGCGCACGTGCCCGCGGGAATCGATGCGGTTGCACATCGGGTCGTCCACGGTGGGTCACGCTTCCGCGATCCGGTCGTGATCGACGCGGCAGTTCGCGACCAGATCCGCGAGCTCGTGTCGCTCGCCCCGCTTCACAACGCCCCGGCACTCGAAGCGATCGACGTCGCCCAGCGGGCGCTTCCGGACGTCCGGCACGTCGCGGTCTTCGACACGTCGTTCCATCGCACGATCCCCGCTGAGGCCGCCGAGTACGCGGTGCCTCTGCTTTGGCGCGAGCAATGGGGCATTCGCCGGTACGGATTTCAGGGCCTCTCGGTGGAGTGGTGCGCGCAGCGTGCCCCCGAGCTGCTCGGACACCCCGTCGAGCGTCTGGTCGTCTGTCATCTCGGAGGCGGATCTTCTGTCACTGCTGTCCTTGCCGGCCGGTCCGTGGATACGACAATGGGTTTCACCCCGCTCGAGGGTGTCCCCATGACCACCCGCTCGGGATCCGTCGATCCGGGCGCACTGCTGTACGTGCTGCGCGAGGGGCATCTCGACGTCGATTCGCTCGATCACGCGCTCAACTTCGACTCCGGCGTCGAGGGGCTCGCGGGTGGCAGCGGTGGGATGATCGACGTCGAGCGCCGCGCGGGCTCGGGTGACACCCGTGCGGGCCTTGCCCTCGAGGTCATGCTGCACCGCCTCGCAGCCGCAGTGGCGGCGATGGCTGCCGCCGCCGGAGGGCTCGATGCCCTTGCCTTTACGGCGGGGATCGGTGAGGGGTCGGCCCTCGTGCGCGAGCGACTGTGCGCTCGTCTCGGCTTCCTCGATCTCGAGCTCGACACGGCGAGAAACGATGGGGCCGAGCCCGATTGCGACGTCGCCACCAAGGCTTCGCGTGTGCGGATTCTTGTCGTGCGCGCACGCGAAGAGCTGGTCGCGGCGCGTGCCGCGCGCGCTCTCCTCGCCTCAGACCACGATCCGGCTTAGCCCGCTCTTCGCGCCCCGCTCGATCAGCCGGGCGACGAGCACTGGTCGGTCCGCATGATGGACGATCGCGGACGAGACGCTCCCGAGCAGGGCGCCTTTGACCGCCCCGAACCCGCGAGAGCCGACGACGATGAGATCGACGTCGCGGGTCCGGGCGAGCTCCAGGACCGCTTTTGCCGGAGATCCCTCCAGCAACTCGGTCTGGTACGTGACGCGGCGCTCTTCGGCATAGGGAATCGCCTTCGCGAGCGCGGCCCGCATGGTGCCGAGATTCTCGCTCAACGCGCGCTGGGAGTACGGGTCTCCCAGCACGGGCAGCGGGGGCAGTGCGACCGCGACGAAGGTGACGTCCGCGCCGAGTATCTGCGCGAGTCGGACGCCTTCCTCCAGCGCTGCCAGCGATCCCGGCGAGCCGTCCGTGGCGATAAGGATGCGATCGATGCTGTCGTCGTCCTCCATGGCAGCCTCATTTCGTCGAAGCCGACCGAAGCGTCCTCCTTGCGCTCGCCCGCGGCATCGGGGCGGCGACGGATCGCGCTGCGGTCAATCCGCAATCGGCCTACGGCTGCGTCCGGATGTCGCGAGGCGAGGGCTGGTCGAGGCTTCGCGGACGTGGCAACCTCTCCTGTCATGGATGCATCCGCGCTGGCCGTATCAGACGTCGTCCTACGCGACGGCTCGACGATGCGGTTCCGTCCGCCTGGAGTGGCGGATGCGGACGCGCTGCTCGACTTCTTCCGCGGCCTCTCCGACCGGAGCCTCTACCTCCGGTTCCACGGCCATCCGAGCGTCGACGTACGCCTGGTCCAGCCGGTGCTCGATCCTGATTGGGTCGAGCGCGGGGCGCTCGTCGGCATGAAGGACGACCTCGTCGTCGCGCTTGCGAGTTATGTCCGCCTGCGGGACGCGCGCACGGCGGAGGTGGCCTTCGCTGTCGCAGACGAGCTCCAGGGGCGCGGCATCGCCACGCGTTTGCTCGAGCGACTGGCGTCGCTGGCCGGCGGCGTCGGAATCGGGGAGTTCGTGGCCGAGGTTCTGGGCGACAACATCGCGATGCTTGGGGTCTTCGCGGACGCCGGCTTCGAGAAGAGCCGCGTCTTCGAAGCGGGTATCTCCGAGGTGCGGCTGAAGCTCGATGCAACCGAGTCGCTGCGCATCCGCATCGACGAGCGGGACCACATCGCGGTCGCGGCGTCGCTCGAGCCGTTCTTCAAACCCGCTACGGTGGCCGTCGTCGGCGCGTCGTCACGTGCCGGTTCGATCGGCGGTGAGCTCTTCCGCAACGTGCTGCGCGGCGAGTTCAGTGGCGTCGCCTATCCGGTTAACCGGTCGGGCGAGCCGGTTGCGGGAGTTCGTAGCTATCGGACCGTCGCCGAGATCGGAGAGGTTGTCGACCTTGGAGTCGTGTGCCTGCCCGGCGGCGCCGTGCTCGAGGCTGCGGCAGAGGCGCTGACTGCGGGCGTCCGAGCTCTGTGCGTCATCTCCGCGGGATTTGCCGAGGTCGGGCCGGAAGGCGAGGCGCGCCAGGACCTGCTGCTCGAGCTGGTGCGCTCTCGTGGGGCGCGGCTGCTCGGCCCGAACTGCCTTGGCATCGCCGTGGCCGACGTACGACTGAACGCGACTTTCGGGCCTCGTGCGCTTCCGCCCGGGAAGATCGGTTTCTCGTCCCAGAGTGGCGCACTCGGGCTCGCACTGCTGGAGCGTGCGGCCGAAAGGCGTCTCGGGCTTTCCGCCTTCGTGTCCATCGGGAACAAGGCGGACGTCTCGTCGAACGACCTGCTTGAGTACTGGGAAGACGATCCGAACACAGACGTCGTGCTGTTGTACCTCGAGTCCTTCGGCAACCCACGAAAGTTCGCGCGTGTCGCCCGCCGCGTCGCGCGGACGAAGCCGATCGTCGCAATGAAGGCGGGACGGACCGCCGTCGGCGCGAGGGCAGCCAGCTCGCACACTGCCGCCCTTGCCGGCTCCGAGGCCGCCGTCGATGCGTTGTTTCACCAGGCCGGCGTCATCCGGGTCGACACGCTCGAAGAACTGCTCGACGTCACCGGCCTCCTCGCCGGGCAGCCGCTGCCGCGTGGGCGCCGCGTCGCGGTGCTCACGAATGCCGGAGGCCTGGGCATCCTGTGCGCCGACGTGTGCGATGCGGCCGGCCTCTCGTTGCCGGCGCTCGGCGACGAGACCATCGCCGCGCTGCGCGCGGTCTTGCCAGCCGAGGCAAGCCTGAGCAATCCGGTCGACATGCTCGGCTCTGCCGTGGGCACGACCTACGAGAGCGTGCTCCCCGCGCTCCTGCGCGATCCGGGTGTCGACGCCGTGATCGTTCTGTTCGTGCCGCCGGTCGTGGCCGGAGCGGAGGAGGTTGCCTCAGCGATCGCACGCGCTGTCGAGGACGAGGGAGCCCGGGGCAAGCCGGTGCTCGCGTGTGTGATCAGTCAAACCGGGACTCCGGCGCAGCTCCTGTCCGCGCCCGTCGCGGCGTTCGATTACCCGGAGTCCGCCGCGCATGCACTCGGACGTGCGGCTGCGCGTGCGGAATGGTTGCGGCGTCCTCAGGGACGTGTGCCCGAACTCGACGGCATCGACTACGCGGCCGCGCGTCTGGTCGTGGAGGAAGCGGGCGAGCGGTGGCTCGCTCCGGACGAAGTTCGGCGCTTGCTGGCGGCGTACGGGCTCCCGGTCGTTGCGGAGCGAGTGGCGGCCACCCTCGAGGAGACGCTCGCCGCGGCGGACGAGCTCGGGTATCCCGCCGTGGTGAAGACCGCCGCCGCCGGCGTGCACAAGACAGAACAAGGAGGCGTCGCACTCGACCTTCGTGACCGCGACGCGGTCAGAGAGGCGGCAACACGGATTGGTCTGCCGGTGCTCGTGCAGCCGTTTCTGCATGGTGGCGTCGAGATGTTGGCGGGCGCGTTCCAGGATCCGGTCTTCGGGCCGCTGGTGGCGCTCGGTCCGGGTGGCACGATGGCCGAGCTGATCGGAGACGCCGGCTTCCGGCTGGCGCCGTTGACCGACACCGACGCCGACGAGCTCGTGCAGAGCGGAAAGGCTGGACTCCTGGTGCGCGGATTCCGAGGCGCTCCACCTGCTGATGTCCGGGCGCTCGCCGACGTCGTGTTGCGGGTCGCGCGCCTCGCTGACGATCTGCCCGAAGTCGTCGAGCTCGACCTGAATCCTGTCATCGCCGGCCCGGACGGCTGCGTCGTCGTCGACGCGCGCGCGCGAATCGGCTCGCCGCCGACGACGGCTCGGCTGAAGAGCTGGTAGTCGAGAGCGGCTGCGGTAAAGCCGCAGCGGGATTCAGCCGACACCCGGATGCGCGGCTGTCGCAGTGGCACGAGCCTTGAGGCGAGAGAGAAGGAGGTGCCCAAATGAGGCCTATTGTTTTGGCAACCGACGGCTCGGCCAGCGCCGCCGCGGCCGTGGAGCAAGCAGTCGAGCTTGCCGGTGAATCCCAAGCGCACCTGCTCGTCGTCACCGTCTGGGATAGCCCCTACACGGGACTCGGTTACGCGCCGCTGCCGGCGGTCGTCGACGTGAACGCGGAGATGGTGGAGCGTGCCCCGCAGATCGTCGAAGATGTCGCCCGTCGGGCGCGAGCGGCAGGCGTCGACGTGGAGACGGTCGTTCGTCGTGGCTTTCCCGTTGACGAGGTCTGCCGTGTCGCCAAAGAGCGGAACGCGCGCGTGATCGTCATCGGCTCCCACCATTGGGGACGCGTGCGCAAGGCGCTCCACGGCAGCGTCTCGCAAGGTGTCGTTGAGTCCGCACACTGCCCGGTCATCGTCGTGCCTGCAGCGCCGGTGTCCGCGGCACAGTCCAAGAAGAGCGATGACCGTTGGGTGCCGGCCGCGCGCACTGACGGTCCTGCGGGAAAACCGCATCGCCGGTCCGCGCGCTCTCCGATGGCGGCCCTCGACGCACGCACGAGACTCGGAGCAAAGAGATAGGAGGACGCGATGAAAGTCAGCGATGTCATGACGACGAAGGTCTTTACTGCAACGCGTGGCATGCCTCTGAAACTCGCGGCCACACGCATGCTCGAGTACGGCATCTCGGGCATGCCGGTCGTCGAGGACGAACGTGTTCTGGGCGTGATCTCGGAGACGGACATCCTCTACAAGGAGCGAACCGCCCCCGACCGCCTGGGCCTCGTGGACTGGCTCGTCCATTACGGCGAAGATCCACCCGCGGCGAAGCTTGCAGCACGCACGGTCGGCGAAGCCATGACGACGCCGGCCGTCACGATCGGGTCCGGCAAGCTTGTTGCCGAGGCCGCGGAGCGGATGCTCGATCTCAGGATCGACCGGCTCCCGGTCGTCGACGCGGACCAGCTCGTCGGGATCGTCACGCGGGCAGATCTCGTGCGGGCCTTCACGCGGAAGGACGAAGAGATCGAGCGCGAGATCCGCGACGAGGTGATCCTCAAGACTCTGTGGGTCAACCCCACGCGGGTGAAGGTTCAGGTCGAAGACGGTTGCGTCACGCTCGAGGGCCGTGTCGACAACGAGGGAGTGGCCGAGCAGATCGTCCACTTCGTGCAACGGGTTCCCGGCGTCGTCTCGATCGAGCCGAGGCTCACCTGGCCTCGGTCACGGGCGCCGTGTGCCGTGGGAAAGACACTCGCATGACGAGCGAGGATCTCAGCGACTGCGCGGGGTATCGCGTCGAGGCTCGCGAGGCCAGGCTCGGCACCGTCACCGCCGTCGTGCCGCGCACGGGTCGTGACGAGCGCGGGTTGCTCATCGTCCGGTCCGACGCTCCCGGTTGCAGCCTTTCCGCGATCCCTTTCGACGAGGTCGAGAGCGTGGACGTGGGGCAGCGACGGATCGTGCTCCTCAGTAGAACGCCGAAACCAGGATCGGGCGTGCCACCGATGGCACGGCGACGTGCCGGCCGGAGAGTGGAACGGACAACAGAAAGCAACGCGAAAGGAGATGTCATGTTCAAGACAATCATCTGGGCAACGGACGGATCCGAGTCCGCCGACCGCGCTCTGCCCACGGCCCTCGATCTGACGGCCGAAGCCCACGGGAAGCTCCTCGTCGTGCACGCGGACGCGCACCTCGGAGGTCGCGCCGGCGGCGTCCCCGTGATCGCGGACGAGCAGGACGTGCAGAGCGAGCTCGTCTCGAAGGTCAACGAGTTGGTCGAGTCGGGCATCGACGCGAGCTTCCGCGTCGTGAAGGGAACGAACAAAGATCCGGCGGATCTCATCGCGGACGTTGCTAGGGAAGTCGACGCGGATCTGATCATCGTGGGAACTCGAGGTCACGGCCGCGTTGCGGGGATGCTGCTCGGCAGCGTCACGCAACGGCTCCTGCACGTCGCACCC
>JALYLY010000004.1 GCA_030773975.1 Actinomycetota bacterium
GAGTGGACGCCGTAGTCGTCGGTGAGCTCGCGCACGCGCTCGACCGCCTCGTCTCCTCGCTCGCTGACGATGTCGGTCGCCCCGAACTCGCGCGCGAGCGCGATCCGGTTCGCGTGCCGGCCGAGGAGGATGATCTGCTCGGCGCCGAGGCGCTTCGCGGCGATGACGCCGCAGAGGCCGACAGCGCCGTCGCCGACCACAGCGACGGTCTTTCCAGGGCCGACTTCGGCGGCGACGGCCGCATGATGGCCCGTGCCCATCACGTCCGACAGCGTGAGGAGCGACGGCATCAGCGCGTCGTCCTCGCCGACCGGCAGGACGAAGAGCGTTCCATCGGCCTGGGGGACGCGGACGGCTTCCGCTTGAGCGCCTGCTACCTCGGCGGTGCCGAAGAAACCGCCGTGAACGCATGAGGTGTGTAACCCTTCATGGCAGAAGACGCAGGTGCCGTCGGAGAAGGCGAACGGCATCACGACCACGTCACCAATCTTGAGTGTGCGTACGTCGGCGCCGACGACCTCGACGACACCAATCGCCTCGTGGCCCATCGCGCGGCCGGTCTCGCTGTGCTCCATTGTTTTGTACGGCCAGAGGTCGCTGCCGCAGATGCAGGCGAAGGTGACGCGCACGACGGCGTCGGTCGGCTCGATCACGGCGGGATCGGGAACGTTCTCTACGCGAACGTCACCGGCGCCGTACATGACGGTTGCCCGCATCGTCATCTACCTCGTGACCTGCATGTCTGCCTCCTGCTCACACCCTCTCACGACGCTCCTCGGCTTGAGCAAGCCCGCGAGCCCCATCGACCGACGGCGCCGCGGCCGGAGCTGAGCTCGGCCACACGCCGTTTCGAGCGGTTCGTTACCCCGCGGTGGGCGGCGGTGGGTGGCCCGTGGCGGTTTCGTTACTGCCGAGCGCGATTGTGGGGTTGTCAGGGCAGATGGAACCGAGGAAAGGGAGCGGAGGAACATGAAGAAGTGGAAGCGATATCGGTCTCTCCGACGGCTGGTCGTGGCGTTCGCGGCCGTGGCCGTTGCGGTCCCCGTCGCGCAGGCGAAGGCGCAGGTGACGCAGAATGACCCAGGTTCCACGCAACCAGCGACGGCGCAGACCGCGAAGCGCGTCTACGGAATCTCCGTGGACTCGTACCGGCGGCTGCCGGCCGAGGATCAGGAAGCGCTTCGACCTCCGCGCAGCGCCGCCATTGGAAGCCACTCTCCCTCGAGCGCGGTCGGAGGCTACTCTCCGCCGGCACCCGCCAAGACCCGCCTCGTCCGCACTTCGACGCCGGTCGCGTATGACACGTCGGACACGTTCAGCTGGGGCGGCGCGGGCATCTGGGTCGCGAGCGGCCTCGTGCTGATGTCGTTCGCCGCACTGGCTGTCCTGCTGGTTCCCAGGAGCCGCATGGGCCAGCCGGCGGTCTGAACCGTCCGGTCCGTGACTTCCACGCAATCAAGCTAGGGAGCGAGTCAGAGGTGTCGAGGGAGCTCGGGCGACGGTCGCAGTACGAGTTCGCCCGCGACGATTTCAACTTCTAGGTATGGGGTCTCGACTCGCTCGGTCGCCGTTAGGTGCCGCGTCGGAACGGACACCTCTACCTGCGTCCCGGCTGGAACCTCGACGTGCGCGATCGTGGCGACGCTCGCGGCCAGGTTCGTCGTGACGTCATCCTCGCGCCACAGCTCGCGCCCGTCCGCGCGGATGACAACCGTATCTCCACTGAAGCCATCCTCGAAGTCGATCTGAAGAGCGGGCATCGTCACAGCCTCGCAGGTTGGGCGATGCGGGGGAGGGCTCGAAGGCCCTTCCCCCGCAGCCGTTTCGCTATTCGGTCGCGCCGCCGACCTCGACAGCGATCTCGCGCCGCCGCGCCTTTATGTACGCGGCCAGGTCGGGGTCGACCTTTGCCCGGGCGGTGTCGCGGATCTCGATCGCCACCGCCTTCCGGATCGATTCGAGGTCCTTCTTCTTTCCTACCGCCCTCCGAGCAGCCGTGAGGTCCACAACGCCCTTGAGAAGCTTGTCCGCCTCTTCGGGCTTCGGCTGACGGACCGTCACGCTGTTGTCGGCACCCACCTGCTTGAACTCGCGGGCGGCGTTCACGCCCTGGACGAGACGAGCGACTGCCGCGAGCGGATGCGCCGGGAACCGCGACTGCAGGTCCGAGAGGGCGTCGTTGCCGGCCTGGAGCTGCTCGAAGTCGGATCCCATCAGGTACATGAGCGTGCCCTGCTCGTCGCCGAACATCAGATCGGCCGCCTCGTCGTCCTCGCGAGTGACCGGTGACTGAACTCGAACCTCGAGCATGTTGGAGAGCACGATTGAGCCATCAGTCGCAATGATGCGCGCCCGCAGCCGGTAGAGGCCAGGCGTGTCGAAGTAGAAGCCGTCCTGTCCGTAATGGACGAACGCTGTCTCGCTGATTCCGGGCGTGTCGACATCCAGAATGACCATGTCGTCCACCGCGCACTGATGAAGCAGCGGCTTGTACACGAGCACCCGTCCTGCGGGCTGCCGAATCGCGATTTCAACGTTGCCGTTCCGCGGCCGCAGACGCTGCGGGACGCGGCGCCCTCTCGTGTCAGTCGCAGAGAGCTCAACATCGACCGAGACGGGCGACCCGAACGTGAAGCTTCGAGGCGCGCGCAACTCGAGCTTCAGTCCGGAATTGTCCTCGATCGGGTCACGCCACCCTTCTGGATCTTCGAGCGCACTCCCCACCCGGAACGGGTTGCCACCCATGACTACCGCGTCGCGGAAAGCGTGCCTGATATGGATGAGCTCCTGATCGTCGAACTGGAATGGAAACGCGTTCCAGAACGCACCCGCTCCGCCGAGCGGATACCGCCAGGGGTAGTTCATCCACGAGAGCGCGTTCGGACGGTCCGGCAGCGGCGGGATCGCCAGCGACTTCTGCCAGGAATGGAGCAGGTTGAAGCAGTGGCCTATCTCATGCGTGGTCGTGTAGACCTGAAGCCGCTGCTGGTCGGCCGTGGTACCGGCGAGGCTCTGGTAGAAGACAGCCGCGCCCTGTCGCTGCCTGCCGACCTGATCGAACATGATCCCGTAGAGACCGGGCCCGAGATCGTGCAGCTGTGCGTGGAAGAGCCATACGGCCCATTGAGGAATGTCGCGCCAGAGTGAGAAGTGCCGCACCATCGCCGCGTGCAGCTCGGCATCGGACCAGGTGCCGTTGGCGCCGGTTTCTGAGGTGTTGACGACCCCCGTCACGCCCGCCGTCTGCATCTCGACTCCGGCCTCGGCGTAGGCTCCCGCTACAGAGAGCGTCCGCGCCGGCCCACCCGACGGCAACGAGCCAGTGTTGTACGAGACGAACGGCGCCGGCACCGTGTCCTGCCGGTCCTGCTCAAAGAGCACGGAGCGGAGGAAGGGCGAAACGAACTTGCAAATGTACGTCGCGCCCGGCGTACCCGCGAGCGTCAGGTGCTGGAGGGTAGCCGCGCCTCCCCTGGAGAACATCGGCATGCGCGGGATCGTGATCTTCACCCTTGGCGCTCCCGCGAACCAGGTGTACACGCCGAGTCCCGTGATGGTGACCAGCGTCGGCGAGACGGCCACCGAAACGGCGTCCACTCGCATCGAGCCGAAGTAGTTGATCGTTCCGCCGGAGATCGAGTAGTAGTCCGCGCTTACCCTCATCGTCGGCCGCGGACCGTCAACGTCGACGCGCAACTCGACCTGAAACGGCGCGCCGGCGCTCCGGTAGCGACCGGCCACACGTCGCTTGACGAACGGTAGCGGGATCTTCGGGAACGGGTGAATCCCCAGCCCGCCGAGCGTCGAAACGTCGATGTCTCCAGTCTCGGTGGGCTCAGCAATCGTCGGTGCAAGCGCAGTTGCGACAGCCACGGCGGTCTCTTCGCCGACCGCAGCCGATGCACCGTTCTCGTGCGGCGGCATCACCTCAAGCGCAACGCCGCCCTCTTCGTGTTCCGCGTGGAGCTCAGGCTCCGCGAGTCCAGTGGTCGGATCAATGTCGACCATAACCTCTCCCCTCAAAATTGCTGGGTTGCGAGAGGCCGCAGACTCTCTTCCTGCGGGATCGTCGGGCGCCTCACCTCCTTCCACCGGCCCTGACGTCGATGGTCTTTCCGAAGACTCAGTTCGATAAGTACAACTCTGGATGACCGAAGTCAAGACTCCTCCTTGACATGGACGTCGAACAGGCGCATGGTGAACGCGACAGCTACCGCTTGCGTCGCCAGACGCAGACGGAGAACAGGGGTGGCCGCCGGTGCGGGTATGCATCCGCGACACCTGCGGCCTTTCGGGCGCTGTGCGTCAGCCCCCAAGTCGCTCGTTCCCTGGGGAGCTGCTTGACGCAAGCGGACGACCGTGCGATGAGGCACGGACTTGGCAGGGGCACGCGACCAGTCCGCGAGCTAGGGAAGGCGTCTAGTCGTGGCGACGACCGCCACCACCGGCAGGCGTGACGAGCAGAGGGGATGGTGGGCGCGCCTGTGCGACCAAGTTCTGGGGCGCGAGTTTCAGGTCGCAGTGGTCGATGAGCCGGATACGTCCGTATCGTTCGCGGAGCTCGTCTGGGCCCACTACCAGCGGCAGCAAGAAGTCTATGCCGGCGAGACCGACGGTCGGTGGGAGCAGATCTACCGCGAGCGCCTGACGCGGTTCAAGCGAGAGCACGGCGACATCCGCAAGGACTACTGGTGCCGTTATCAGGCATCGGGTGTAGCGCTTACGGCACGGCGGCGGCCGCGACGGCCCCGGACGCTCTGGCGGCACGACGAGATCCTTCGTTTGCACAGCGTGACTGATTGGCGCACGACCGCTATGCCCGAGATCACCACCGCGCTGCACCGATGGCAAACGCTCGCGATCAAGGCCAGCGAGATTCTGCGCGACTCGACCGAGCACATCGTCTTGGACCAGATTTTCGAGGGCATGACGCGTCTGCTGGCCGCTGCGGACCAGCCCGATGCGGCGATGCCTTCGGATCGAGCGACGGACAAATCGCACCGGTCGGCGCAGCAAGATCTCAGCGCCGTACTCACGCCGGACAAAGAGCAGCTGCAGCAGGTGCAGAACCACTACGCCCGGGCCGGCGAGAACTCGGCGCGAATTGTCTACTTCAAGGGCATGATCATCGGAGCTGGGCTGTGCGGGATCGCCATCGCTTTCGCCGTGCTCATCCTCTGGGGGGTTCGGGCCTGGCATCCGCACCGTCCGGCGACCCAAGAGCTGTTCGCTTCCGTGGCGATGGGGGCAGCCGGCGCGATCGTGAGCGTGATGGGGCGGATGGCGTCCCCGAACGGCTTCAACCTCGATTTCGAAGTCGGGCGGAAGTCGGTGCGTCGGCTCGGGAGCCTTCGACCGTGGATCGGCGCGACGTTCGCGCTCGCCATCTACTTGGCCCTCAAGAGCAGCCTGCTCCAGGTCGGTCATGTGGCACAGCCCGACATCTACTTCTACGCGACGATCGCGTTCCTCGCGGGTTTCAGCGAACGCCGCGCAAAGGTCCTACTGGAGGGAGTGAGCGCCGACCTGGGATCGGGAGGGACCGAGCCGACGCATCTCTCTTCTGCGAGGCCGAAACCCCAATGAGACGAACCCTGACTGCCGCCGTGCCCGACTCAGAGGACCGATCGATGTCTCTCGCAGACGGCACGACGGAAGACCTATCGCTCGAACTCGACGAAGAGGTGCGGCTTGCCGTTGTCATGTACGGCGGTGTCTCTCTTGCGATCTATATGTACGGAGTCGCGGAGGAGCTCTGGCGCCTGGTTCGCGCGACCTGCCCGGAAAGAGCGATCACAGATCCGTTGGACCCACCGGACGCGGTCCGTCTGAACGAAGACGAGAGCACTGAACCTGTGTACCGCGAGCTGGCTCGGGCCCGCGGGGGCGGGAAGATCCGGTCGCGCTTCCTCGTCGACATCATCTCTGGGACGTCGGCAGGCGGGATCAACGGCGTCTTTCTCGCTACCGCACTCGCGAACGACACCGCTTTGTCCGCGTTGAAGTCGGTCTGGGTCGACGAGGGAGCCATCGGCACTCTTGTGAACGACGATGAATCGCTCCCGAGGCAGCCCGACGGTTCGCTCGTCGACGGATTCGAGGAGGGCCTTCCACCCAAGTCACTCCTGAATGGGCGGCGGATGCTCTATGCGCTCGAGAGTGCTCTGTCCGGCATGAGTGGCGAGACGGGTGACACCGACTCGCCCTTGGTTGACGAGCTTGACCTCTGGGTCACGGCGACCGATCTCGATGGGCTGGAGCTACCGATCCGGCTGGCGAATGCGATGACGCGGGAACGCCGCTACGCGAACCGCTACCAGTTTCGCTTCTCCCGAAGAGATGATCGGAACGATTTCACCAAGGATGTGGCGCCGTTCATCGCTTACACGGCGCGTTCGACCTCGGCATTTCCGTTCGCGTTCGAACCCATACGGCTCGAGACGTTGCCACCATTCGCGACGGTGACGAACGACTGGAGAAAGTTCTACTCCGACTACCGCAACGACCTTGAAGAATCCTTCCCGCATCGATCCTTTAGTGACGGTGGCATTCTCGACAACAAGCCGTTCAGCTATGCCACTGACACTCTTGCTCGTCGTCGCACCTCGGTCAGCGTCGATCGGAAGCTGATTTACATTGAGCCGGATCCCGCGGACCTCTCGCCGGATGTACTCGAAGCGAAGGATTGGAACGCGATCGAGACGGTGCAAGCTGCGCTGATGGGGATTCCTCGGAAGGAAGCGATTCGCCAGGACATCAACGATGTGGTGAAGCGCAATCGGTCGCTCGAGCGCGTGCGCGGAATCCTTGCACGCAGTGGCACCGATCCGTCTGACTTTGCCGCCGTCATGGCCAGGCTCGCGCCTCCCGATCCGGTGGCTTTTGCCGCGACGCCGCTGCGCGAGATTCTTCTCAATCCAAGTCTTCAGTGGGGGCCGTCGTACGCGACGTACTACCGGCTCAAGGTCGCCGACACGATTGACTACCTCGCCGCTCTCGTCACGAGGGCCGTGGGCTTGTCGCCAGAATCGGACGAAGCCTGGGTAATTCGTCAACTGGTCGCCGGGTGGAAGGGCTCGCATTACGACGAGCGGCCTGCTGACGACCAGAAAACGGACAACGCGTTCATGCTCGACTTCGGGGCTCCATACCGGGCGCGGCGGACGATTTTCGTGCATCAGAAACTGAAGGATTTGCAGACCGGCTCGGCGACTCGTCGCTCCGCCACACTCGAGGCTGCCGGGCTAGACCCGCCAAGCCTGCCGGCAGTCGAGAACGAGAGCTCTGTCTACGCGCCTCTCAGGGTCGCCTTTGCGGACGCACTCGAAGATCTTGACAACGTCGAGGTGATTGCCGGTGACCCGGAAGGGCCGGTCGTCGCGGCGCTCGCAACCGGCGAGCTGACCGCGGCCACGCTTCAGTGGGTTCTCGAAGCGCCCGAGACCGATCGGGCGAGCAGAATCGGCGAGGTCCTCGACACGAATGCCAGCGCGATTGCTGCCGCGGCCGAGGCGATCAAGGGGATTGTCGCCACCGCCGCGGAGTCGGCTCGTACCAAAGTGGGGTCCGTATTAGGGTCGCACTTCTCGGCGCGGGAAATGCCTGGCGTGGACGATTTCGAGTCGCGCCTCAAGTACGCGCTTCGCTTCTATTACGACGCCTTCGAGGCATACGATCTTGTTCTTTACCCCATCCAGTACGCGACTCCGCTCGGGGAGACGAATCCTGTCGAGATCATTCGCATCAGCCCAGTCGACGCGACGGCTCGGAATCGTTTGCCCAGCGAGGTGCGCGAACTGATGGGCAGCCGCCTCCATCACTTCGCCGGGTTCCTTGACAGCACCTGGCGCCAGCACGACATGGTCTGGGGGCGCATGCACGGAGCAGAATGCCTCATCCGTGCGTTAGCACCGCCCGCGTCCGTTCCGGCGCTGGTCGACCAAGCCCATGACCGAATCCTGCGCGACTACGCGGCAGAACTCGGCGAATCGCCCGACCCGACCCCGCTGGGATGGTTCGCCGCCCGCGCCGCCTCGCAGACCCGCTCGCCGCCCCTGGCAGGGACGCTAAAGCGCGCGACACCCGTCATCGCGACGATCTTGACCGACATCCTCAACGCGCGGGCTGGCATCCTCTCCAGCGTGTGGGCTGCGCTTCGCAGCGCTTTGCCAGACAAGCCCGGTGGTATCTACGCGGTCGTAGCGATGCTTGTAGGGCTCGCGAAGATCAGGCCACGGCTACGGGCCGCGATGCTTGTGCTGCCGCTCATCATCGCCGTTGGCGTCGGCCTTATCGTCGCGCCACTCGACTACGGCTGGACGATCCTCGGGATAGTGCTCTTAAGCGGAGCTGCAACTGTGACGATTTCACTTGTTGCCCTCCTCTGGTTAGTCGCGTCCACCGTTCGCTCGACTGTGACCTCGCGCGTGCAAACCTTCGTGAATCCCAGTTGACCCACGCCCATCATCCCCGGCAACGGCCGGTTTTGTATTTCGCCGCCTATCCGCGCGTCTAGAAGAGCGCGCGGACGCTGTCGAGCAGGCGACCGATGTCGTCCGAGAACAACCCTAGGACGATGATGATCCCCGGCGTGATGACGGCGAGGACCACCGCATACTCCGCCATCGTCTGAGCGGTCTCGCGTCGGCAGCGGGAAAGAATGCGGTCGAACCAGCCAGAGCGCGCCATATCCGTGGCATCGGCGCGGGCCCCGTCTCACCTTATGCCCCGTCCTGGGGATTCGGGGATCCGACCCGATCGAGAAGCTTGGCGGGATGCGACGTCCCCTCCTGGCCTTGGTGCTTCTCCTAGCCATGCCCGCATCCGCTGGTGCCGCCCAGGCGCTGCCTCGGAGCGCGATCTTCTTCTACCCCTGGTACTCCACCCCGGCACACGATGGCCAGTACGTCCACTGGACACAGGGCGAGCACACCCCGCCTTTTGACATCGGCTCGGCCTTCTTTCCGATGCGCGGCACCTACTCGAGCAGTGATGTGCGCGTGCTCGGGGTTCAGATGAGAGACATCGCGGCGGCCGGCGTCGACGAGGTCGTCAGCTCGTGGTGGGGGAGGGGATCCCTAGAAGACGGACGCCTACCGGCGGTGAAGCGCGCGGCCAAGCGGCGCGGCCTTCAGGTGGCGGTGCAGCTCGAGCCGTACGAGGGCCGGACGGTGGAGTCGATCGCGTCCGATCTCGTGTACCTGCGGGAGCTCGGCCTTCGCGACGTCTATGTCTACAGCACCAAGGACTTCACCGCCGAAGACTGGCGCCGCGTGACGCTCCAGCCAACGGGATTGCGCCTGTTCGCCCAGACGAGTCACGTCGGCTTCGCTGCTCGGGCAGGCTTCGCGGGCTTCTACACGTACGACATCCTTCTCTACGACGCAGCGAAGTTCGACCGCTTCTGCACGCAGGCGCGCGCCCTCGGGATTCTCTGCGCGCCATCGGTGGGTCCGGGCTATGACGCCGCCGAGGCGACCGGAGACCCGCGTGTGAAGCAGAGGCTTGACGGCGCAACCTACGACTCGATGTGGGGCGCCGCGGTGCGCGCCGGCGCGGACATGGTGACGATCACATCCTACAACGAGTGGAGCGAGGGGACGCAGATCGAGCCCGCGGGCCATGGCGGCCGGTACGAGAGCTACGACGGAACGTATGGGCTACATGGTCGCGCCGCGCTACGCGCGTACATCATGCGCACGGCGTACTGGACGTCACGCTTCCAGTAAGACGTCGGCGCCGCATCCGCTGACGAGTGCGTCGAAGACATCTTCGACACCGCGCAACGATGGGTGAGAGAGATCGACTTCGACGTCGGCCCACTCCTCGAGGCCGAGCGAGCCCGCGCCCTCGTCGGCGCCGACGCAGAGCAGCGTCTCGGTGGAGATGACGTTGCGGCGCCCCGTCTGGCGCCGAGCGATGCCCTCCAGCTCGCGCAGCTCCTCGAGCGGGTCGATGCGAACGTTGGAGTCGGAGCCGATGCAGATCCCGATCCCGCGCGTGCAGACGCGCTCGACCGGCAGAAAGCCGTCGCCGAGGTTCGCCTCCGTCGTCAGGCAGGCACAGACGCGCGCACCGGCCCGTGCAAGCAGGTCGAGCTCGGTGCCATCGGCGTGGGTTGCATGCACGACCGTCGTCCGTTCGGTGAGGCAGCCGGTGCGATCCAAGAGCTCGATGGGCCGGATGCCGTGCTCGGCAAGGCACTCTTCGATCTCGCGTGGCTGTTCGTCTGCGTGCACGTGCAGCGGCAGCCGTTCGGCGGCCGCGTAGCGGCCGATCTCCTCGAGCCAGTCAGCGGGACATGCGCGCACGGAGTGGGGGGCGACGCCGACAGGAATTCCACGGCCCCGCAGATCCTCGACCTGACGCAGGTACTCCGCCACCGATTCCTGCCGAAAACGTGGCAGCCCTCCGCGTCCGTACGCAGCCAAGAGAAGGACGATGCGGATACCTGCCTCCTCTGCGGCGCCCGCCGCGGCCAGAGCTTCCTCGAAGCCCAGGTAGTGGAACTCGCCGACTGCCGTATAACCCGCAGCACGTAGCTCTCGGTAGACGTGCACGTACTCTCGTCGGACGAGCTCGGGCGTCTGGCGCTCTGCCTCGGCGAGCATCAGCTCACGCCAGCCCCAGAAATCGGCTCCTCCGGCACGGCCGCGCAGGGCACGCTGAAAGCCGTGGCTGTGCGCATCCACGAAGCCAGGCAGGCTGAGACTCTCGGCCACGGGCGTATCCTTTCCACACTCATGGCGACCCGCGCCGTTCCGGCGACCTTGCAGCAGCTTCCAAATGCGCTGACCATCGCGCGGCTGGCTCTGATCCCGGTCTTCGTCGCACTCATGCTGAGCGCGGACGGCGGACACAGCTGGCCGGCCGGGATCGTCTTCGGCATTGCCGGCGTCACCGACCAGATCGACGGCTTCCTCGCGCGGCGGTGGCAGGTGGAATCCGACTTCGGGCGCATCTTCGACCCGCTGGCCGACCGGCTGATGATCGACGCCGCAGTGATCCTCCTTGTCGTTCAGGACCACATGCCGTGGGCCGGCCTGGTTGTGATCCTCGGGCGTGACGTCCTCCTGCTGGCCGGCTACAAGACGATCGCGCCGCAGGGCTACGAGCTGAACGTGAACTTCCTCGGCAAGGCGGCGACCTGGCTCCTTTATCTCGGGATCGGGTGCCTGATCGTCACGCACCGGTCGACCGAGTGGCCCTACTGGATCTTCTGGACGGGTCTCGGCCTCGCAGTCTGCGCAGGCGTGGTGTACGGGGTCGCGGCCTGGAGCGAGAGAAAGCGATGAAAGCCGTCGTGATGGCGGGCGGCGAGGGCAACCGCCTGCGCCCGCTCACGTCCAATCAGCCGAAGCCGATGGTGCCGGTCGTCGGCAAGCCGTGCATGGAGCACATCCTCGAACTGCTCCGCGAGCACGGGATGGACGAGGTGATCGTCACGGTCGCCTTCCTGCCGCAGGCGATTCGCAGTTACTTCGGCGAAGGGGAGACGCTGGGAATGCAGATCGGTTACTCGGTCGAGGAGTCGCCACTCGGTACGGCCGGCTCGGTCCGCCTGACCGCGAAGCAGCTCGACGAGACGTTCCTCGTGATCTCGGGCGACGCCCTTTGCGACGTGGACCTGAGCGCGCTCGTCGCCTTTCACAAGGAAAGAGGCGCAGCGGTGACGATCGGGCTCAAATCGGTCGAGAACCCGCTCGAGTTCGGCATCGTCGTCACGGACGAGGAAGGACGGGTGGAACGCTTTCTCGAGAAGCCGTCGTGGGGCCAGGTCTTCTCCGACACGATCAATACGGGCATCTACGTGATGGAGCCCGAAGTGCTGAAGCACGTGCCGGCCGACAGACCGTACGATTTCTCGAAAGAGCTCTTTCCGTATCTGCTGGAGATGGGGCGCCCGATCTACGGGCACGTCATGGACGGCTACTGGCAGGACATCGGGAATCTCGACCAGTTCCGGCAGGCGAACTTCGACGCCCTCGAGGAGAACGTGCGCCTCAACATTCCCGGTATCCGCATCCGCGGCAACGTCTGGCTCGGGGAGGGCGTGGAGATCCCCGACCTCGAGCAGATCGAAGGGCCGGCGTACATCGGCAACTACTGCCGCATCGCTCCCGGCGCGACGGTCGGCGCGCATTCGGTCCTCTCCAACAGCGTCACGCTGCGCGAGCGCACGCGCACGACGCGTTCCGTCATCGACGCGTCGACGCACATCGGTCGCAGCTCGTTGATCGAAGGCGCCGTCATCGGCCGCTCTTGCGACATCCGCGCGCATGTCCGGATCCACGAGGGGGTCGCCGTCGGCGACGAGGTGACGATCGGCTCGGAGACGGTGATCATGCCGGGCGTCCGGATCTACCCCTACAAGGAGGTCGAGTCCGGCTCGCACATCACAGAGAGCCTGATCTGGGAGTCCCGCGCGTCGACGCGCCTCTTCGGCAGGGACGGCGTCGCAGGCCTTGTCAACGTCGACCTTACTCCCGAGGTCGCGGTGCGCATCGCGGCCGCTCTCGGGACGGCGCTGAAGCGCGGCGCGCGCGTCGCGGCCAGCCGCGAGTCTGCGCCCGCGTGCCGCATGATCAAGCGGGCGATGATCACCGGCTTCACGTCCTCGGGGCTGGACGTCGCCGATCTACGTGTTCTGCCCGCGGCGGTCGCGCGCCATCTCCTCAAGAGCGAGGGTTATGAGGCGGGCTTCCACGTCGGGACGAGCCAGTCGGACCCCGAGGTGGTGCAGATCAAGTTCTTCGAGCAGCCGGGCATCCAGCTGTCGGCGGCGATGCAGAAGGAGATCGAGAAGAACTTCACGCGTGGGGAGTTGCGCCGCGCGAGCTTCGGCGACATCGGCACGATTAGCTATCCCGCACGTGTGCGCGAGTCGTACGCGCAGGATCTGCTGGACGGTCTCGACGTGGAAGCGATCCGCGCCCGAGGCTTTCGCCTCGTCGTCGACTACGGCTTCTCGGCCGCGTCGTACGTGCTGCCGTTGCTGCTCGGGCCGCTCGGGGTCGAGGCTGTCTCCGCGCACGGCTTCACGACGGACCGGACCGACACCGGCGCCGCCTTGCTACGAGAGGCGATCGGGCAGGTGAAGCAGCTCGTCCCCGCGGTCGGCGCCGACCTCGGCGTGGTCCTCGACCGAGCGGCGGAACGCCTCTATCTGGTCGACGAGCGCGGCCGCGAGGTTCCGGTCGAGCAAAGCCTGCTCCTCTTCCTGCGGCTGATCGGAAGCAACGGCCGCCGGGGCAAGCTCGCGTTTCCGATCACCGTCACGAGCCAGGTGGATCGGCTGTTGGAGGGGAGCGGCCTCGAGGTCATCCGCACCCCTGCGTCGCTCGGCGACCTGACGAAGGCGGCCGCGGAAGACGGAGTCATCTTCGCCGGCGCGGTGGGTGGCGGCTACGTCTTCCCGGAGTTCCTACCTGCGTATGACGCGACCGCGAGCCTCTGCAAGCTGCTCGAGCTCCTCGCGCCCGTGCGGCGGCCTTTGTCGGAGCTCGTCGCCGACCTGCCTGCGTCGACCCTCGTCCACCGGCAGCTTCCGTGTCCCTGGGCCCTCACGGGCGTGGTGATGCGGGTGCTGACCGAGCGCCTGCGTGAACGCGAGCTCGATCTGACGGACGGCATCAAGGTTTTCGACGAGCGAGGGTGGGCCCAGATCCTTCCCGACCCGGACGAGCCGCTCATGCACATCTACGCCGAGGGGCGAACCGAGGAGGACTCGAAGGTCCTCGAGGCCGAGTTCCGCTCGATGGTCGAAGAGATCATGCAGACGGAGGGCGCGGCAACCACGACTTAGGCGCCGACTCGGCGGCGCCTCCGGACTCGAACCCTACGTAGGCATTGGCTAAACTCTCAAGCTCAGGTTGACCCTTTGCAAGTTCGCTGCTTTACTGCTGACGAGCCCTCGACCAGGAAAGGCGCCCCGTGGAACCTCTGCCCGATCTCGCAACGCTGTCCGACGTCGATCTCAAACAGCTCATCGCCGATCTGAAGCAGGAGGAGAATCAGGTCTCCTACCAGCGGCGGCTGCTGCACGGAAAGATCGACATCCTTCGCGCGGAGCTGGTCGCGCGGCTGCAGAAGACGGGAGGGGCGAGCGTCCTCGACCAGGTGGACGTCGATCACCTGACCGAGATCTTGACGTCGAGAGCCGCTCCGCCCACTTAGGTGCCCCTACCGGCAATACTTGCCGGCCTCTGGCCCGCGATCACGCGGCGCCAGAGTCCACCCTCGCCCTTAGCAAGGCAGACCAGCCTTGCTGCGGTTGAGCGCGGCCTCTGGCTTGGTGCTCACGACCCAGAGACTCGGCAGCATCACCGGCAGGGGCACCAATGAGCCACATCTACTGCCAGGAATGCGGCTTCCAGAATCCCGAAGCTGCGAACTACTGCGCACGCTGCGGCGCCCTTCTCGTCAAGGACGAGGGCGGAACGGAGTCCACGCAGACGTTCACGCCCGACGACGGCGAGGACACGTCCCCCGAAGTGCTCGAGGACCTCGGGATCACGGGCCCCGCGCTCGTCGTCCGTTCGGGCGGCGGCAGGGCGGGGGAGACGTTCCATCCAGAAGGCGAGACGTCGATCGGCCGGTCGCCCGACTGCGGGATCTTCCTCGACGACGTCACGGTCTCGCGCAAGCACGCCGTGATCGTGGCGCGCGACGGCGGCTTCATCGTCGAGGACCAGGGCAGCCTCAACGGCACGTTCGTGAACCGGAAGCGTGTCGAGTCCGCGCAGCTCGAGGACGGCGACGAGCTGCAGATCGGCAAATATCGACTGACCTTTCTCAACAGGTGATGGCAACCGCCTCGAGACCGCGTCTGCTGACCATCGGGACCGTCTGCGGGATGCTCAAGGACGAGTTCCCGGACATCTCGATCTCGAAGATTCGTTACCTCGAGGACCAAGGGCTGCTGGCGCCGCGCCGGACGGAGGGCGGGTATCGCCTCTTCAGCGAGGACGACGTCGAGCGCCTCGAAACGATCCTGCAGCTCCAGCGCGACGAGTTCCTGCCGCTGCGCGTCATCCGCCAGGAGCTTGCCTCTTCCGGCGCGCGTGACCGCAAGCGGCGGCGCGCCGGGTTGACGGAGGAGGAACACGAGCTCGAGCTCGACGAGCTGTGCGAGCGCGCCGGGATCGACGTGCGCCTCGCGCGCGAGTTGGAAGAGTTCGGATTGCTGACACCGCGCACCGAGTCCGGCGAGAAGCGTTACCGCGAGCTGGACGCGGAGATCGCGCTCGCCTGCGGCCGGCTGGCGCAGTTCGGAATCGCGCCTCGGCATCTACGGGGATTCCGCACGGCGGCCGACCGCGAGGCGGCGCTCATCGAGCAGGTCGTCGGCCCGGCCCTTCGTGCCCGCAATCCGGAGCGGCGACAGGCCGGGGTGGAGGACCTGGAATCCCTCGGCGAGCTCGCGCAGGGCCTCGGCCAGTTGCTCTTCTGGCGCGCGCTGCGCAGGCTTGCGTCAACATAACCCGGTGAATCTCGCCGAGAAGGTCCGGGAGGTCCCCGACTGGCCCCAGCCGGGTGTCGGTTTCAAGGACGTCACGCCGCTGCTCGCCGATCCCGAGGCGCTCGCCTATTCGATCTCGCAGCTCGCGGAGTGGGGAGCGGAAAAGAAGCCTGACCTGATCGTCGGCGCCGAGGCACGCGGGTTCATCCTCGGAGCTGCGATCGCCAAGGAGATCGGTTGCGGGTTCGTGCCCGCGCGGCGGCCGGGCAAGCTTCCGCCCGAGACGATCAGCGCCACGTACGCGCTCGAGTACGGACAGAACGCGCTCGAGCTGCACCCGGATATGGTTCCGCACGGGGCGCGCGTCCTGATCCACGACGACGTGCTCGCCACCGGCGGCACCGTCGAGGCGATCGCGGAGCAGCTGGTGGAACGGCTGGGCGGCGTCGTCGTCGGGTGCTGCTTCATCATCGAGCTGGGGTTCCTGAAAGGCCGCGAGCGCCTGTCCAAGTACGACCTGCACGCCCTGATCGAGTACTAATCGTCACTAGGGTTCAGGTTTGACATCCGGGCTGCCGATTAGAAAGGCACCATGTATGACGCGCTGACGGGGCGCTTCACCTTCCCTTGCCCGGCACGGGGAGAGGCGCACGTCTCCCTTTCGGCCTTCCGGCAGCTCGAGCGTCTGCCCGGCGCGGCTCATCCCTCGGTCTTCCACGTGCTCTTCGCATGCGCGTGTGGGGAGGAGCACGACGGGCTCGTCACCCACGACGACCTGGACTGGGGGCCGCTCGGCCTGCAGAGCGGCGCGTTCTACAACGTCATGACCGCGCAGCTCGATCGCGTTGTCACCGAGCTCTCCGACGTCGCGGCGCGCAGGATCGAGGGCGGGGAGTGGCCGTGGAGCTTCTTCTGTTACCCCGAGGACCGGCCGCGGCCCGTCTTTCCGTCCTCGTTCTTCCTGCTTGCCCCCGGGGACGGCTCGCTCGGGCTCGCCGTTCGTTGCCCGGCCTGCCAGCGCACCTCGGTGAACCTCGTCTCCCATGAGCACGTCGACCTCCCCTTCCACAACGACCCCAAGGTGGGAGTGGTCGAGCACGTCTTCAACGACGACGTCGCCGGCGCTCTGGACGAATTCCGCGCCGAGCTCTACTCCGCCTCGTTCGACACCCGCCGACTGGCGCTCTAGCCAAGGCGTCGACTCGACGACGCCGCATAGAGGTCGGACGGGCTCTGCCCGTTCGGCCGTTCTAGACCGGATCCTGTGGGGACCGCTTGTACTCGCGCATTCGCGTGTTTACGGATTCGTCTTCGGCGGGGCCGGGTATCACCGAGGCACCGACTAGCGAGGTGATCGAATGTACGGACTCACGCGGGCGACGACGACACTGGTGTTCTCGGCTGCCGCCGGTCTGCTGATCTGGTTCGCGACGCAGATCAGCAACGACCACATCGGGGGCTACTGGGCTCGAGTCGGCCTCGTTGCCGGAGCGGGTCTCCTGATGGCAGTGTCCCAATTGCTGGGAGGCTGGACGAAGTGGGGCTGGCCGCGGCTCTCGATCCCGGTCCTCGTCACGGCGTTCGTTCCCGTAGCGATCGTGTCGTTGTGGATCATCCTGGCGGGCGAGCCGGGCAGCGGTTGGTTCCACAACCACGTGCTGGCTTGGAGCCGGGACATCCACGTCAGCGGTCTCGTGACGGACCTCCTGTACTACATCCCGGTGGTGGCGTTCGGGACGGGGCTCGTCTTCGGGTTCTCGTTCGACACGACCGGTCCGGTCGTACGCGACCGCGACGTGATCGTCGACCGCGACCGCAAGGTGGCACCGGTCAAGGGGCGCGCGGCCGACGAGCCGGTGACCGCCGAGCGAGAGGCGACGACGACGTCGACCGATCGCACGACGGACGGCGAAACGGTCAGATAACTCGGTTGAGGCCGCCCCTCGGCAAGACCGGGGGGCGGCTTTAGACCTGGCTCAGGGATGAGCCGCCGGCTCTCCGGCGCCGATAACCGGAAAGCCATGCTGCACCGCTCGCTACCGCAGGGCGACAGAGGCTACGAACTGCTCCGCGCTGCCCTGACCGAGGTCGACGACTCCCGACCTCCGGCTTTCCGTCGCCTCGAGCAGGCGGTGGGAGGCGAGCTCGCCCGCATGCTGGTGGGCGCGCTCAGGCCACGCCAGCCGCGCGCGATCCCCGTTTAAGCCTAGGGCTCTTCGCTCTCGCCGTAGACGCGGACGTAGAGGAACATCGCGCCGAACGCGATCAGTCCCACCACTGTCGACGTGCCCTTGTCGACCCCGACCGCGAGCAGGAAGCCCCAGAGATAGAGACTCAAGAGGAGCGCCCACACAAACGCCTTGACGCCTGGTTCGATAGCTGGGAGTCGCAGGTGCACCGTGTGAGCCTAAACGGGACCAAAAAAATTCGCCGAGCCAGTTTCACTTTCGTCCACCGCTTCCGCTGACTTTCGCCTTCCGGCTACTGCCTTCGGACTCGGTTTCGACCTACTCGCGCTCTGTGCTCGGCGCAACTGGCAATCTAACGTGTCAAGCAAATGATTCAAGGGGTCGAAAAAGGTCGTGGCCGCAATTTGCGAAGTTTTCCTTTTCCAACATTTCCACAGCCGATCTTCCAATATGTGGACAGCTGTGTGGAAAGGATTGCGCAAACCGGAGAACGAACCAGTTGACGCCGCAATGGCGTCGGTTGCACGCACCCCGACAGTAACGCATTGGCAATACTCGCGCCTGTGAGCCGCAGGAACATCGTCGTCGGGCTCGGGGGCTCGGCCTTCGCGCTCGCGCTCGTGCTCGCCGCATTCCGCGTAGGGGAGACCCCCGGGAAGCTCTCCGACTGGCAGGCCCTGGTCCTTGGCATCGTCCAGGGCGCGACCGAGCTGCTGCCGGTCTCGTCCTCGGGACACCTGATCCTCGTCCCGTGGGCGGCCGGCTGGCACTACCTCCAGGACCATCCGGACTTCAACAAGACGTTCGACGTGGCGCTTCACCTGGGGACGCTGGTCGCGGTGATCCTCTACTTCTGGCGCGATGTCGTGCGCCTCGCGGTCGCCTGGTGGCACAGTCTCAGGCGGCGGCGGATCGAGACGTCGGACGAGCGGGTTGCCTGGTACATCGTCGTCGCGACCGTCCCGGCCGCCATCGCCGGGGCGGCGGGGGAGAGCTTCATCGAGAAGAAGCTCGGCGACCCCTGGCAGATCGCGATCCTGCTCGCTGTCTTCGCGATCATCCTCTGGCTTGCCGACCGCGTTCCACCGCGGCGCTCGATCGAGGACATCGGCTGGCGCGGCGCGTTCGGCGTGGGCGTGGCGCAGTGTCTCGCGCTGATGCCCGGGACGTCGAGGTCGGGCGTCACGATCACCGCTGCGCGTTTCCTGAAGCTGAACCGAGACGATGCCGCGCGCCTGTCGTTCTATCTCCTGATCCCCATCGTCTTCGGCGCGGCCGTATTGAAGGGGGCTAAGGTGGCCAAGGACGGTCTGCCGCCTGGATCGGCCGGGCCGTTCGTCGTCGGCATGATCGCGGCGGCGGTGGTCGGGCTCGTCGCGATCTGGGGTCTACTCGGGTACGTGCGCAGGCATACCTACACGGTGTTCGTCCTCTACCGCCTTGCGCTCTCGGCGGCGATCCTCATCACAATCGGCGCCGGCTGGCGCGGCAAGAACTTCTAGGACACCCCGATCGGGATGCCCGGGAGGAAGCCGAACGGGATTCCCGTCGCCGGTTCGACGTACACCGCTCGGTAGAGGGTG
>JALYLY010000005.1 GCA_030773975.1 Actinomycetota bacterium
CTCCGAGACCGTGCGAAGCGGGCGGCAAAGAAGGCGGCGGCCCGCGCCTAGTGCGCGGGCCTCCGGCCCACTATGAAGTACGTCAAGGTTCCGGCCGCAGAGAAGTACGCCGAAGGGCCACGCGAGCGATGCGAGTGCCACGACGAAGAGATGTACTGGTCATGCGACGGTCACTACCCCGGTGGCGGGCGCTGGAAGTGCGCTCCCCGTCGCCGCTATCTCGACCGTGAGCGCGACCACACGGACGGCGTCCGCCCACATGATGACCCCGGCTACGTCGCAGAGCTTGCCACGCACCTAGAGCGAGTGCGGCCCCCCGGCGATGTCGGCGCACGGGCACGTTGGGCCAAGTAGTGCATCGTAGGATCGGCAAGGCGTTGACGCCTAAGACGAGCCCCGCACGTCGAGCCCTGCTTGATGACCTGGAGGCGAAGACCGACGCCTACCGCCTGCTCCTTCGGCGCGTTGAGGATGCGTACACGCGCGAGGTCGCACGCATCGAGCGCGAGTTAGCCGAGACAGATGGCTAGACGCGGTAGCGCCGAGTGGCGCGAGAACATCGCGGAGGCGAAGCGCGGCAAGCCGCAGACGCCGGAGCACAAGGCCGCCATCGGTAAGGGCGTATCGGACACGGCGTACATGAAGGCCGAGATGGAGAAGTACCGACGCAGGCTCGAACGCGGGCGCGAAATCGAGCGGGCGTTCGCTGACGCCATCTCGCGTTTCAGAAGGTAACTCGCCTCGGAAATCGAGCGCTCGCGGCTCGCGGCGCTAAGACAACCCTCGAATGTTTCTCTCACTTCGAGGCGAGCGCACGCTCGCAGTTAGGAGCGCTATGCGCACCGCAACGAAGGCGGCGCACTAGTGCCCGCTCAGAACCAGCAGCCGTTCGTAATCGTGGCCGGGGTCACAGACGTTTACGTGGCACCCGTCGGTACGGAGTTCCCGGACGTAGACGCCGCCAAGAGCACGTTCGGTACCGAGTGGCGCTACCTCGGGCATACCGATGGAGGTTGCAAGGTCGGCCATGCGCAGACCATCGTGGAGTTGCGCACTGACCAAGTCACTGCTCCCGTCAAGGGAGTGCGCTCGGAGGAAAGCCTCTCGATCACCTTCAACCTGGCGGAAGTCACGCCAGAGAACTACGCGCTGGCGCTCAATCAGGCCATCGCCGGCCCGACCACGGACGGGGACAACAAGGTCGTCTCTCTGTATCGCGGTGGGTTCGGCGTCGAGACCGTCGCCATGCTCGTGCGCGGCGATCATCTCTCGCCGGAAGGCGACTTCAACCTCCAATACGAGGTCAACGCGGCTTACCAGTCCGGCTCGCCGGAAGTGGATTACGTCAAGGATGCGAAGGCAGTCCTTGCGTGCCAGTTCAACGTGATCGCCGCAGAAGCCTTCTCCGGCAGCGCCACCGATGCAGATATTTTCGGATGCCTTCGGGTGGGCACATCGTGACCGCCGAGGAACTGGAAGAAGTGGCGACTCTGCTGACGCGCATCCTCGATGAGCGCGACAAGATTCTTGTCGAGCGTGTCGCGGACGTCGTGGCGTCGTTGACCACTTCAACCGAAGCGGAGGCGACGTCATGACCGACGCATCCGAACTTCGCAAGCAGCAGATCACGAAGCTGGAGAAACTTCTGATTCAAGAGGTCTCTGCGGTTGACGATCCTGCAAACGCCGCGCCGGGCTGGGCTGTGCTCAAATCGCGCGGCGCAGCCGACGTCTCTGTGGACGATCTCCGCAAGGCAGTGAACGAAACGATTGCACGCGCAGTCGCGCTTGCAGTCGTGGACGACGTCGCGAAGGCGACGGCCGCCTACAACGAAATCTTCGAGACGGTTCTGAACCGGCTTGAAGCAGTCGAAGACCGACTCGCGGGCGCAGCCCGCAAGTCAATCGAGGGCCAAGACGAGCTACTCGTCATCAAGGCCGAGGACAACAGCATCGGTTCACTGCTTCGCGGCATGGGCCGGGGCACGCTCGGCACATAGCCGACAGAAAGGAAAGGGAAATGCTGACACCACAAGAACTACTCCGCAAGTCAATCCTTACCGTCGGCAACGGCGAAGGTAGCGGCGACTTCGGAGGGCCGAATCAGGCCACGCTCTCCATCGAGCAGGCTCGCACGTTCATCCAACTGATGACCGCCGGGCAGTCAATCGTCAACGACGTGCGTCGAGTCGATTCATCCGCTGCAAAGTGGACGGAGTCGAAGCTCGACTTCGCCGGGCGCATCACGCGGCCGGGCGTCGAGGCGAACCGGCTCGACTACACGCAGCGTGCGAAGGTCATCACGGGCGTGGTCGAGATCGACACCGACCTGCTCCGTGCCGAGGTTCCCATCTCGGACGAAGTGTTCGAGGACAATGTCGGAGGCGACAGCATCCGGCAGCCCATCGAGACGCTCATCGCGGATCGCGTGGGTTACGACGTCGAGGAACTCTTCGTGCAGGGCGACGAAGACTCCACCGACCCGTACCTCGCACTGCAAGACGGGTGGCTCAAGCGGGCACGCAACGGCGGGCAGACCGTGGACGCTTCCACCTTCGACAGCGGCCGGGACTACCAGGCCGTCTTCAAGGCACTGCTCAAGGCGATTCCACAGCGGTTCCTTCGCAACCTGCGAACGCAGGGCGCGTACTACGTTCCGCTGCGCTTGGAGATCGAGTGGCGTGACGTTCTCGCCGGTCGAGGTACCGCGCTGGGCGACATCATGCTCACGTCGGACAATGCCTTGAAGTACCAGGGCATCAAGATCGTCGGCGCAGGTACGTTCGAGCCGGAAGACGACACGAACGCGAGCATCCTGCTCACGAACGCCAACAACTTGTACGCCGGGTACCACCGTGGCATCAAGTTCGAGACGTTCCGTGATCCGCGCGAGGGCTACATGAGTTACGTGGTCTCGGCTCGCGTCGGCGGCAACATCGCAGTGCCGGAAGCGTGTGCAATCGCTGACGGCGTAGACATCTCGGACGAGGCTTAGGAAGGGGTGAGCTAACAACATGGCAACAGCACCAGGAACAGCGTCGCAGTTCATTGGCGACGAGGGCCAGCAGGCTCTCTCGCTTCCTCGGCAGGACGAGGACGTCTTGCAGACGGTGGGCGGGTACGACTCGCTCGGCGTTGACGTGGGCGACGATTCGCTCGATGGGCCGGGCACGGCCATCGACTGGAACATCGACCCCGGTTACGCGGGCTCGCTCTAAGTCCACTACTAACTTGACAGGCTCGGTCGCAAGACCGGGCCTGTCATGAAAGGGCGTCGTGGCAAGTTCTCTTGACGACATACGCAAGCGGTGTCGGCTCGCGCCGCTAAGTCTCGACGCGACCGATGCAGGGGTGCGCCGGTCGCGTCGTGAACTGTCGCAGACCGAGAAGGAAGAGAAGAGCAAGCGTGATCGCTGGGACAACTTCAAGAAGGCCACCGCGCAGGCCGCCGCACGCGAAGCGGAGATGAAGCCGAACACCTTCCTCGATACCGGGCGCGTGCTCCAGGCCGCCAACATCTTGACGCACGCGAGGCCGTGGGATGAGGCCGTCGATGGGCCGAGCGTTGTCGAGCACGAGGACTACGTCTCCGTGATGCCGGACTTCATCGAGTACGTCAACTCCGGCGAGGTCGCGAAGGCGACCGGACTGACCGAAGAGTTTGTCGAGCGCGTGCTGGACGAGCACTGGCGATGATCGACATGCGCCCATGCGTGGACGACGCGGCGTACGAACGCAAGGTCAAGAAGTGGAACGCGGCGCAGCCGAAGGCCAACAACAGCATCGAGGCCGTGCGGGCTCGCATCGAAGAGTTGAGCGCACCGTTCGAGGCGACCCACTCACGCGACAGGCTCGGGCGCTTCACTCGCAAGCGGCGTCTTCGCGCTGTCGCCTAGCCGGGTTCTTCTAACGGAGCGGCGGTCAACTGGAAGCCGAACTGGAGGCCACCGCTTTCGATCTAGCCCGGTGGTGGCCGCCAAATAACCAGGGCGCCCTCGAAAGGGCGCCCTGGAAAAACAGGCCGAACCCGATTCCCTGCCACACGTGCAGGGGCCGATCCGGCTCGCAGAGAATAGCACAAAAGTACACGCCGCGCTAGGTTGCGGCAGCCGTGAACTTTCGCCGCAACGAGACCTATGTGGCCGCCTTCGAGGAGTCTACGGATCACGCTACCGGAGCTACGGTCATCGGCGTGGTGGCCGTCCCCGCCCGGTGGGTCAGACCGGCCCACGCATACTGGCACAGACACCTGAAGCGCTGGGGACTTCCGCGGGACGTCGAACTGCACGCCACGGAGCTGGCCCGCGGAAAGGGAGCGGTTCGGGACATCTACCCGCGCTTCCCCCGAGGAGCAGGGATCGGCAAGCGTGATCACGCTCGGCGAATCGGGCGGCTCCTAATCCGTCAGAGCCTCCGACGAATCGCGTCGATCAACGAAATCCGAGTCGGCATATTCTGCATCCCGACACCTCGGATTCCACTGGCCTACGCCGAAGCGTTTTCAGCCGTGGGAGCAGGCATTGCACTGCGTGCGAGTAGCAGAGGGATAGCCCGTGTCGGGCACGTCCTCATCGACGGCCAAGACCGGAAGCTGCCCCGTGTGCACTACGAGGCGTCGTATCTTCTCTACCGCTCGGCACGTCTACCCGGACGGTTGCGTAGACGACAGGAGTGGATCATGGGCGGTGCAACTCTCGCCGAGAGTCACCTGACTGAGTTGATCCAAATGGCGGACATCATCGCCTTCGCTGGGCTGAAGGCACATTTAGGCGACCCGTTGACTGGCGCATACGCGCGTGGCGATCTTGCGGGTTATGCCTCCTCGTGCTGGCGCCGCAACATCGACGTGACGGATACCTGTATTGCCGCCGGGGTGTCTGTGTACGGTGCGTCAGCACTTGCGCGTGCTGTTCCCTAGCCATGCGATGGGTCGAAGACCGGGCCGGGCGGCGAGCCGAACGCCTAGGACGCTTTCCCACGACCCGGCCCGTAAAGACGCTAGGGCGCGAACAGTCCTTGTGCTAGACGCCGTAGGGACATGTCCCCGGCGCTGCCCACGGGATCGGCTCGCGGCGTAGCCGCCGACGACCCCGAAGAACCTATCTGACCCCCATCGCGTAAAAGATTGCCGTAAGCACGGCCACGAGCAGGACGATGCGCCCGAACAGGGTACGGATGAGGAATCTCGCCAACGTGTAGGCGATCCGTACCGCTAGCCACAGAACGGCGAAGCCGACGAGTTGCAGTGGCCGGACGACGTACCACCATGCGCCCAGCTTCTCACGCCGATGAAGACGCGCATCGGCGTCAAGGACTGTCATCGTCGCGCGTAGATTCGCCTCGGCCTGCTCCATCGTCGTCGCTTCGTCCGCGTTGATCGCTGCGATCCGAGCATCCGTTTCTTCGTGGCTTCGCGGTGTCTTCACTGGCGCGGCTCAAGTGTAATCAGGACATGGCCGCCGCAGGCCGTGACGGTCGGATAGTGTCTCGGACGAATGGCTGACTGGCTCCGACGAATGGCTTCGCGTTACACGCATCAGAACCCGGGGGGCGTCCCAAAGCGTAAGTGCGCCAACTGTGGCCACGAGGTTGATGGCACCTTCCCGGAACCGAGCGAGTGTCCGGAGTGTCACGAGAAGCCCTGGCGCAGCGCGGCGACCTAAGAGCCGTCGTCTCCAGCCGTTAGCCTCCGGGCGTGGACTGGAGCACGCTCGTTGGAGTCGTCATCGGAGGCGCAATCTCGCTCGCCACGGCGTACCTACTGGAGCAGCGTCGGGAACGGGCGGCGGACGCTCGTGCGGCGGCTGCGGCGCAGGAAGAAGTACGCACCGCTGCGCGGCTCGTGCGCGGCGAGTTGATCGACGCTCTGGCCGAGATCGAGGGCGCGTGGATCGGCAACTACTACCCGGTCAACTCGATCTCGTTGCACCACTGGAGAGAGCACGAGGCCACGCTGGCGAGGCGACTAACGGCGCAGGACTGGGGATCGGTCGTGGTCGGCGTCGGTCGCGTCAAGGAGATGAACCGCGACTTCTTCGACAAGCGCGAACCGACCGAGCAGGAGATGCACGACACGGGCGACCACCACATCGAGATCACGGCCGCCATTGAAGTGCTCTGGCGTACGACCGGCGACGGAGAGGCGCTTCGAGGCGTTCCCGAAGCTGTGCAGGCCGTTCCCGTTGCCCCGGAGACGCCACGCGAGCACGGACGCGGGCACTCGGACGCCGGAACGGCTTAGAACGGTTCCCGTGCGGCCTTCCCCGGCCTAGGGACTCCGTTCGGACAAACACCGAGCGCCGTTCGGCCCCAGGAAGCCGACGACCTCGCCGGGCTCCATGTCGAACGAGATCGCCTCGACCGCGTGGACCTCGCGGGTCTGGCGGCGGATGAGGGCCTTCGCGGCTGCGCGCAGCCCCGGCTCGCGCTCGGGCACCTTGAAGACCTTCGTAAGCTCACGGACGTGGATAACTGACTCAGGCAATCGGTCGGAACCTCCCTGGAGGAACTACGAGACTGCGGGCCGGTTCAACGACGCGTCACACGGCCAGGGAGTATAGGGGCCGGTGAAGATCCTGCTCGTCTCCCAGATGTACCCGGGGCCGACCGCCCCCGATCTCGGCGTGTTCGTGCGCGGGCTCGAGGAGCAGCTCGTCGCGCGCGGCCACGAGGTCGAGCGCGCTGTCCTCGATCGTCGCGGCGGCGGCAAGGTGAAATACCTGCGGCTTGCGCGCGCGACGTCGGCGGCGGCACGGCGGTTCCAGCCGGACGTCGTGTACGCACACTTTCTCGTCCCGACCGGGCTGATCGGTGCGCTCGTAGGCGGAGCGCCGCTCGTCGTGACCGCTCACGGCCGCGACGTGCGCAACGTCGGCTGGCTTCCGGGCATTCGCGCCGCGACACGTTTCGTTGCGCGCCGGGCTGCGGCGATCATCGCCGTCTCCGACTACCTGCGGGGCGAGCTCGAGGCGAAGGTGCCGGAAGCGCGCGGCAAGACCGAAGTGGTCGACTCGGGAGTCGACCTCGAGCGCTTCACGGTGCAGCCCGCGCCCGAGGGCCCGCCGCACTATCTCTGCATCGGTTCACTCATCCAGCGGAAGAACGTCCTCCGTCTTGCGCGCGCCTTCGACCAACTCGGCGAAGGGAAGCTGACGTTCGTCGGCGACGGTCCCCTCCGCAGACAGCTCGAGGGCCGGCCGGGCATCGAGCTCACGGGTGCGCTTCCATCCGACCGGATCCCCGCGCAGATCGCCGCGGCGCACGTCGTCTGCCAGCCCAGCCTGATCGAGCCCTTCGGCCAGGCCGTGCTCGAGGCGATGGCCTGCGGGCGGTCGGTGGTAGCGACGAGGATCGGCGGGCCGCCCGAGTTCGTCCCTCCCGAGGCGGGAGTGCTCGTCGATCCGGTCGACGAGGATGCGCTCGTCGCGGCGCTGCGCACGGGGGCGGCGCTGCCTTGTCCGAATCCGGCCGCTCGCGCAGCGGCCGAAGAGCACGACATCAGGCGTCAGGCGGAGAAGGTGGAGGCGATTCTCGAGCGAGCCGCGCGAGGTCCGCGAGCCTGATCTCGACGAGCGGGCGGATGGCGTCCTCCAAGCCGGCCTCGCGGGCTGCCTCGAGCGCCTGCTCGTAGCTCTGGCGGGCTTTCGCCGGGTCGACGCCCTGTTTGAGGCGGTTGTCCCCGGTGACGAGGAGCTTCTGGATCCGTTCGCGTGCCTCGTCCCCCTTCACAAATCGACCGTAACAGTTCACATTGAGGGTGGAACCGCGTCATGGAGGCCGCCGTCAACATGCCAGACCGGATCCGCGTTCTGATCGCGGACGACCACCGCTTGTTCGGACAGGCCCTCGAGGCGATCCTCGCGACCGACGATCGGCTCGAGGTGGTGGGCCACGCCGGAGATGGGTCCGAAGCCGTCCAGCTCGCCCTTGCTGTCGAGCCCGAGGTGATCCTCATGGACATCTCCATGCCGATCATGGACGGCTTTCAGGCGACGAAGCAGATCCGCAAGCAGCGGCCGCACGCCCGCGTCCTGATGCTCACCGGCTCGAACTCACGCATCGACGTCGACCGTGCCCGGGAGGCCGGAGCCGCGGGATACGTGACCAAGGATCGAATTGCGGCGGAGCTGATCGACGCGATTCTCGAAGTCGCGTCGTAGCACCGCTGCTACCCTGCCGTCGCGATGGTTCAGGCGCTCGCCGTCATCCAGGTACTGCTTTCGATGGGTCTCGTCGCCCTGATCCTCATGCACTCCGGCCGGGACGCCGGCCTCGGCGGAATGGGCTTCACGCCCGCGTCACAGGGTGGCACGCACATCGTCGAGCGCAACCTCACGAGGCTGACCGTCGTCATCGCCGTCCTTTTCGTCACGAACTCCATCCTGCTGTTTCACGCGCTCAAGTAGCTGCGCTCTGCGCCGTCGTCGCGTTGATCGCGGCGGGATGTGGCGCTGATCAAGCCCCGCGCGCGCTCCCTCGCGAGGCGACCGGTCCGCCGAACGTCGTGCGCGTTGCTCTGACGAATTTTCGCTGGCCGCTGGATCCCGCGCTCGCGGAAGGCCGCGACGAGACGACGCTCGCGCGCGTTCTCTATTCGACTCCCCTGCGAACGGATCCCGTCACCGGAGCCGTCGTTCCGGGGCTCTGCACGGCGTGGAAGGCGTCGCCGGACTTCAGGCGTTGGACCTTCAGCTGCCGATCCGCCCCCTCGATCGCGGCCGCATTGAAACGGGTCGTGCGACTGCGCCGAGCACCGGCGCGATGGCTCTTCGCCGGCGCACGCCGAATCGTGGCGCCATCAGCGTCGGCACTGGTGATCGAGCTCGAGGAGCCTTGGCGGCGTTTGCCGTACGCGCTGACCGCAGTTGCGGCGGCGCCACGTTTCGTTCCCGGGCCGTTCCGGCTCGTGAGCGGCTCGTCGCGCCGCGTCGTCGTGCGCCGGCCCGGGTTGACGGTTGTCTTCCGCCGACTCGCCGCGCTCACTGCGCTGGACGAGTTTCGCCGCGGCCGGCTGGACGAAGCCCCGGTGCCGCTGGGCGACATCGTCGCGATGCAGCGGGACCCCGCCCTCGGCGCGAGTGTCAGAGCGCGAAGGCTGCTCGCGCAGGACCTGGTCGTCTTCAGAGGCGGCCCTGCGCAGTCGGTGATCCACGCGTACGGGGACACCGCGGACCGCGCGGACTACGAGCAGCTCGTGCCCGAGCTCCAAGGTTCTGCCGCGTTCGGCCTCGTGGATTCCGGCGAGCAGCGGGACCCCGCGCGCTTTCGCGAAACGCTGAAACGCATCCCTTCACTCCCGCGCGTGCAAGTGCGGATCGGTGTCCCCTCCGACCCTGTGCTGCGTTTCGGTGCGAGAGTGCTGTACGCGCAGTGGCGCGACGTCGGCCTCGGCCCCGTGCTCGTGGGAGATTCCGCCGGAAACGTGACGACCGATTTCAGCCGTCTGATCGCGGCGTATCCTCAAGCCGAAGCTCTGCTCGTAGACGCTGTGCACCGCTCCGGCTTCGGCAGACCTGACCTGCTCGCCGCCGTGCTTGCGTCCACCGAGCAAGGCCCGGCCCTCGAGCGTCTCGACGCCGCCCTGCGGGCTCTCGGCCGGGTGGTCCCGATCGCGTGGGTCGTCGACGCGCGCCTCGTCTCGGCGCGGCTCGAAGGCTGGCGCGAAGACGTGCTTGGCAACGTCGACTACGTGGAGGTCAGATCCCGGGCTTCGAGCCGACGCCCGTGACCGGGAAGCGTTCAGACGCGATCGCGGGCGCCATGACCCCGTACGGGTAACGCTCGCCGTAGAAGTTCTGCGAGTTCACGAGCGCGGCCTTGTTAGTGAGCCCGTAGACGTCTAGCAGGAAATCCGGCACCGCAACCGTGAAACGCAGGTTGACGAGCGGTTCGGCGATCTTGCCGTCGCGGATGCGGAAGGTCCCGTCGCGCGTCATCCCGGTGATGATCCCTTCGCGCGGATGCACGACGCCGAGATAGTGCAGGCGCGTGATGTAGATGCCGTCGCCGACCAGCTCTGCGAGCTCAGCGACCGATTCGGCATCGCCCGGCAGCACGGAGAGCGCGGAAGGGAGAGGGCCCCAGTCGCGCAATTCGGCGGGCGGTGCGTGACCGGTCGACTCGGCGCCTTCGCCGGCCTGCGCGGCCGTTGCCCGGTCCCAGACGGCACCGCGGGCGACGCCGTGCTCCACGAGCTGCACGGGCCGTTTGGGCGTGCCTTCGAAGTCGAACGCCTTCGGCAGCCCGCGCGGATCGAGCGCGTCATCGGTGATGGAGATCTTCTCGTCGAAGACCTTCTGGCCGAGCCGGTCCGTGAAGTAGCTGCGTTTGTCGAGGAGCCCGAGTGCGCCGAACGAGTCGTGAGAGAAGTAGTCGAGCAGCTCCGCGAACGCGTACGGCTCGAGCACCGCGCGGTACACACCTGAATCGATCTCGCCCGCGCCTCTCGTTCGTTGCGCCTTCTCTGCGGCCGCCCGCGCGACGGCGGTCGGATCGATGCCGCCCGCGCGCCAGGCCGTCTGTTCGGCATAGCCGGACCCGTGCTCGTCTGCAGCGACGACGAGCGCCGTCGCATCCGTCATCCGCTGGTGGACGGACAGTCCCGTCGTAGACATGACCGCGAGTTCGGAGACGGCGCTGGTGAAGAAGCCATAGACCGGGACGTCGCCGCCCGCGTCGATGGCTGCGGCTGCCAGGCGAGCCTGGTCGGCCGGACCGAGTGCAGCGGTCTCTTCGTCGAAGCCCTCGACGACAGGGGGGTCGGCAGGAGGCGCCAACCCTGGAAAGGTCTCGTCGGGCGGCGCACTCTCCGCGGCGTCTGCCGCCCGGCGCGCGAGCTCTGCCAGCCCGGCCGCGTCGAGCTTGTTCGTCGTCGCGACGCCGACGCGGTTGTCGTGCACGACGCGCAGCGTGACGAGCGCGTTCTCGATCAGCGTCGGCTGGTGCACCTCCGATCCGGCGAAGCGGGCCAGCCCGGAGTGCTCGACGTGCGCGACGGCCTCTGCCTCGCTCTCGACCGTGTCGAGTGCCGCTTTCGCAACCTCGAGTGCGTTCACGACCCGACCCCGACCTGCACGTTGCGAAAGCGCGCCGGAGCAGCGCCGTGCGAAACGTGCGCGCTCTGGCCGGGCTGACCTTTGCCACAGTTCGTCAGCCCGTACAGCCGCCACGAGTCGCGTCCGGCAACGGCGTCGAGGGAGCCCCAGAACTGCGGCGTGATTCCGGTATACGTCGCGTCGCGCAACATGCGTCCGAGCTTGCCGCACTTGATCTCCCAGGCAATCTGCGTGCCGAACTGAAAGTTGAGGCGCTTGTCGTCGATCGACCAGCTGCGGTTCGTCTCCATGTACACGCCGTCGTCGACGTCGGCGAGCAGGTCCTCGAGTGTTCCCTCGCCAGGTTCCAGGTGGAGGTTCGTCATCCGCACGAGTGGCATCCGGTTCCAGCCGTCTGCGCGCATCGAGCCGCC
>JALYLY010000006.1 GCA_030773975.1 Actinomycetota bacterium
CCGTGCGGTCGAGGAAGTCGCGGTCGTGTGAGACGACGACGACCGACCCCTGGAGACCCCTCACGAAGCCTTCCAGGCGGTCGAGCCCCGCGAAATCGAGATCGTTGGTCGGTTCGTCGAGCAGAAAGACGTCGAAGCGCGCGAGCAGGACAGCCGCGAGCTGGGCACGCGCGGCCTCGCCTCCCGACAGCGCGCCGAGCGGTGCGTCGAGCGGCACCCTCAACCCCACCTCCGCACAGACAGTGCCGGCGCGGGCGTCGAGATCGCCGCCGCCCAGCATCAGGAACCGGTCGAGCGCGGCGGCGTGACGTTCCGCCAGCTTCGGCTCGTCCTCGAGCCGTCGCGCAAGCTCGTCCATCTCGGCAGCTGCAGCCGCGACGCCCGTCCGCCTTCCCAGGTACGCACCGAGCGGCTCGGCGCAGTCGACAAGCCGTACGAGCCGTGGGAGCTCCGGCTCGAGCTCACTCCGCAGAGTCGCAGCGGCGATGTCGTCGTGCGACTCGAGCGTGCGGTGGTCGAGCGCGGCTCGTTCCGGCTCGGCCCGCCCGACCTCGAGCTCTCCCGGGCCGACCGCGTTGCGATCGTCGGCCCGAACGGGAGCGGCAAGACGACCCTGCTCGACGCGATCCTGGGCCGGCTGCCGCTTGCGGCGGGCAGGCGCGCGGTCGGCCCGGGTGTCGTGCTCGGTGAGGTCGCCCAGCAGCGGAGCGAGCTCGCAGAAGGCCCGTCGCTGCCGGCATTCACGAAGGCCGCCGGCGTGAACGAGGAAAGGGCCCGCACGCTACTCGCGAAGTTCGGCCTCGGCGCCGACCACGTGCTGCGCGAGGCAGGCTCGCTCTCGCCTGGCGAACGCACGCGTGCGTTGATCGCTCTTCTCGCGGCTCGCGGCGTGAACTGTCTCGTCCTCGACGAGCCCACGAACCATCTCGACGTTGCTGCGATCGAGGAGCTCGAGCGCGCGCTCGACGTTTACCCCGGGACGATTCTGCTCGTGACACACGACCGGCGCTTCCTCGCCGGCTTTCGCGCTACTCGGACGCTGGACCTGTCACCCAGCCCGGCTCGATCCGGGTGAGCCGGCCCTCGCTGACGAGGCGCTCGACCAGGTGGTCGTCGAACAGCCACCGCCAGCTGAACCATTTGCGAACGATCTCGGTCTCCGGCGCGACGACTGCGGCGCGGACCGCCGCGATGACGAGCTCCTCGATGTCGCCTTCCCCGCGCCGCTCGGGGTACGCCTGGTCGTAGCGCGCGAGCTCGCTCATATGCGTGTGCCCGCCTTCGGGTAGCGGCACCAAGAGGCTGCGGCTGACGACCGCGCCGCACCGCTCGAGCGGTGCGCGCAACGATTTCAGTTCCCTGGGCGCGACGCCCAGCTCGGTCTGCAGGTCGGTGAGTGTCGACGGGCCCGCTGCCGCCAGGTGGGTAAGCACTCGTGCCCACTCCGCCTCGCCCTCCATGCGCGCGAGCTCGGAGCGGCAGATCCCATCGACCAGGGCGAGGCTCTCGTCCGTGAGCAGGATCGACTTGCCGTTGTGGACCTTGAGCTCGTGGACGTCAGGCCGCTCCGCCAGCTCGAAGTACCACGGGTACTTCGTGGCCGGCCACGAACCGAATCCTCGGCTGCCGGCGGCGTACGGCTCTTCGTGGCATGCCTCGAACAAGCTCGGCAGCGCCGAGTCCGGCGTCCGCGTGAGCATCCCGCGGTCCCTTAGGAACGCGAGTGCTTCCTCCTGGGATTCGAGTACGCGATCCGGGGTAAGCCTGCACAGGTAGGCGCGCCGCTTCTGGAGTTCCTCCACGGCCGTATCTTCGCAGGGGGTTTCCGCGTTTTCCCTGCAGACGCACAGAATTCCATCGTAAAGGAGACGCAACATGGGTATGGGAGTCAGCCTTCTTCTCGTCGCCGTCGGGGCGGTCCTCGTCTGGGCTGTCACCGCGACGGTCAGCGGGATCGAGATCCACACGATCGGTTGGATCCTTCTCGCCGTGGGCGCGATCGGCGCACTGCTCTCGCTCATCTTCTGGTCGAGCTGGGGCGGTTTCCGCGGCCCCGCCGACGGACGGCGCCGGACGGTCGTTCGCGAGGACTACTAGATCGAGCATCACCTTCGTTCGAGAGCCCCGCTTCGGCGGGGCTCTTCGTTTACGGCGTCCCCAGTCTGTTGAGCGGCCAGTAAGTCAGGACGACCTTGCCGATGATGTTCGCGCGCGGCACGACCCCCCACACCCGTGAATCGCAAGAGTGCGCCCGGTTGTCTCCCTCCATGAGGTACATCTGCGCCGGAATGCGCCGCAGCTTGCCGAGCGGCGGGATGTCGCGAAGCGTTTTCGAATCGCCGTCGCGGCGTGAAGGTGCGACGTAGGGCTCGGCGAGGCGGCGCCCATCGATGTGGGTCACGCCGTTTCGCTCCGACCAGGTCTCGCCGGGCAGGCCGATGATTCGCTTCACGAAGATGCCGCCAACGCATTCGCGCCGCGCCGCGTCCGGCGCCTGGAAGACGACGATGTCGCTTCTCCTCGGAGAATGGAAGTGGTAGATGAACCGATTGGCCAGCACTCGATCCGAGCTGCCGGCCTCACAGTCGGGCTCGGGTCGTGCGCAGTGGAGCGTCGGCTCCATGGAGGGGGACGGGATGCGATACGGATTGACGACCCAGGCCTTGACGGCGAGGACGATCAGCACCGCTCCGACGATCGTGGCCACCCAGTCGATCGCGGTCCGCAACCCGTGCGGCAGGTTCGGGAAGAGCCGTTCGATCGGGCCGCGCAACGCGGCGGCTACGCGACGGCCGGCGCGAGCTCGCGCCCGATCAGGGCGACCGTCTCCAGATCGTCGTGCGCGAGGTGCTGCAGCATGACGCGTTCGTAGCCGATCTCCTCGATCTGCTTGAGGCGCTCGACCGCCTGAGCGATCGTCCCGACCGCGCCGTGCTCGCGGTTGCGCTCGAGCACCTCTTGTGGATCACGCCCGAAGCGCGCGCCGATGCGTCGCGCCGATGCCAGCACTTCCTGCTCGTCGCGGCCGATGACGCAGGGCGCCATCAGCGAGTAGCGGAGGGTGGAGGGATCGCGGCCGCCGCGCTCGCAGGCTTCGTCGAGCAGTTGCTTGCGTTCGCGTACCTCGTCGAGCGTGCCGAACAGGGCGTTGTACTCGTCGGCGAATCGGACCGCGGGCCCGGCGGTGCCGGGTTTGGCGCTGCCGCCGACGAGGATCGGCAGGTCGGGACGGCGGAGGCCCGGGGCGTCCTCGAGGCGGTAGTACGTGCCGTCGAAGTCGACGCGATCGTCGTGGAGGAGATCGTGCACGATCTCGAGCTGTTCTCCGAGCCGTGCGACACGCTCGCGGACGGTGCCGAACTCGAAGCCGTACGCAGCGTGCTCGCGCTCCTGCCAGCCGGCCCCCATTCCGAGGGTCACGCGTCCGCCTGAGATCTCGTCCGCCGTCGCCGCGGAGCGCGCGAGCACGGACGGATGCCGGAAGGTCGCGGGAGAGACGAGCGTGCCGAGCTCCAGCGTCGTCGTGCGTGCGGCCAGTCCGGCGATCGTCGCCCACGCGTCGAGCACGCGACGGCTCTCGTCGAACCACGAGATGTAGTGGTCCGAGCGGAAGAGCGCCTCGACGCCGTGTTCCTCGCAGGCCGACGCGAGCGCGGCCCAATCCTCCCAGGTCACACCCTCCTGTCCTTCGATCATGAGCGCGAGCCGCACGAAGCGGAAGCCTATGCGTGTCCGCATCCGCCGTGTGTGGAAGAAAAGTCACACTTTGAGCACGATCTCCATGTCCCTTCAAGCCGGTTTGGCCAGCGTCTCGGCCGGACCTGTCGGGGACAGTCCCCGGCGTGGCTCGAGTCGGCATGGGCGAACGAGCCAGGTCTCGGCTGCCCCAACAGGGCCCCGCTAGCATCGACCCATGGCCGTCGCCTCGCCGGAGCAGTACCTCGCGGACCTCAACCCCGCTCAGCGGGAGGCCGTGCTCACGACGGAGGGGCCGCTGCTCGTCATCGCCGGAGCGGGCTCGGGGAAGACCCGCGTTCTCACCTATCGCGTCGCCCACCTGATCAACGCGGTCGGCGCGAAGCCGAACGAGATCCTCGCCATCACCTTCACGAACAAGGCGGCCGGCGAGATGAGGGAGCGCCTGCAACGGCTGCTCGGGCGCAGCGGGCAGGGGCTCTGGATCCTCACCTTCCATGCGGCCTGCGGCCGCATCCTGCGACGCGAGGCGCAGCGGCTCGGCTATCGCTCGAACTTCACGATCTACGACCAGGCCGATCAGATCCGGTTGGCGAAGCAATGCCTGGAGGAGCTGGAGCGCGACCCCAAGCGGTTCACCCCGCGCGGCATCCACAACCAGATCTCCCACGCGAAGAATCGGCTGATCTCACCGGACGAGTACGCGAACCAGGTGCAGTCGTTCTACGACCAGACGGTCGCGGACGTCTACCAGCTGTACCAGCGACGCCTCTTTGCTTCGAACGCCGTCGACTTCGACGATCTGCTGATGCTCACCGTCGACGTGCTGGAACGCTTCCCGGACGTGCGCGAGAAGTGGCAGCAGGCGTTCCGCTACATCCTCGTCGACGAGTACCAGGACACGAACCACGCGCAGTACCGACTTCTGCAACTGCTGGCCGAGAAGCACCAGAACCTGATGGCGGTAGGCGATCCGGACCAGTCGATCTATTCGTTCAGGTCCGCGGACATCAACAACATCCTCGACTTCGAACGCGACTTCCCCGGGACACGGACGGTCGCGTTAGAGCAGAACTACCGCTCGACGAATCTCATCCTGGAGGCGGCGAACACCGTCATCACGAACAACAGGGAGCGCAAGCCGAAGGAGCTGTGGTCGGAGCTCGGGGACGGGGAGCCGGTGCGAGTCGTCGAAGTCGAGGACGAGCACGCCGAGGCACGGTTCGTCGCGGCCGGAATCGCGGGGCTCGTCGAACAAGGCTTTTCCGGGGACGAGGTCGCGATCTTCTACCGGACGAACGCGCAGTCGCGGGTGCTCGAAGACGTCCTCGTGCGCCAGGGTGTCGCGTACCAGGTGATCGGCGGCCCGCGCTTCTACGAGCGCGCCGAGATCAAGGACGCGATCGCGTATCTGCAGGCGATCGACAACCCCTACGACGCCGTCTCGCTGCAGCGCATCGCGAACAGGCCGCGACGCGGCATCGGCGACTCCAGCCTCGCACGCCTGCAGACGTGGGCCGACGCACAGGGACGCTCGCTGTGGGAGGCGATGGAGTTCGCGGAGGAGGCGGGAGTCGGCGCCGCTCCGCTCAGAGCGGTGCAGGGTTTCCGGACCCTGATGCAGTCCCTGCAGTCCGGTGCCCTCGAGTTCCCCGTCTCGGAGCTGCTCGAGCGCACGCTCGAGCGCAGCGGTTATCTCGAGGCGCTGGAGGCCGAGCGCACGATCGAAGCACTGGGAAGGCTCGAGAACCTGCAGGAGCTCGTCGGCGTCGCCCGCGAGTACCAGGAGACGGCGGAGGAGCCGTCGCTGTCCCACTTCCTGCAGGAGATCTCGCTCTTCTCCGATCAGGATTCGATCCGCGGCGAGGAGAGCCTCGTCACGCTGATGACTCTCCACAATGCCAAAGGCCTTGAATTTCGTGCCGTTTACCTGATCGGGATGGAGGAGGGAATCTTCCCGCACAGCAGGTCGATCGAGGAACAGGGCATCGAAGAGGAACGCAGGCTCGCGTACGTCGGCATGACACGTGCACGCGAGCAGCTGACGCTCACACATGCATCGTCGCGCTCGCTATGGGGCTCACGGGGCTACAACCTTCCGTCGCGTTTCCTCGACGAGCTGCCGAGCTCGATCGAACGCGAGCGGCTGCGGCCCGCATCCTGGTCCTCGTACGGCGCGCAAGGGATCGCGCCGCGCGAGGACGTTCCTTCACTCTCCACCGGGGACTCGGTTCGCCACGGCACGCTCGGCGAGGGTGTCGTGACGCAGATCGAGGCCGGTGGTGTCGTCACCGTTCGCTTCGCAGACGGAAGCGAACGCCGGCTGATGCTCGACTATGCGCCCCTCGAACGCATTCCGTAGGGTCTGGACGTGTCCGTAGAGATCCGGAATCCGGCGGAGGACGAGCTGCGCAAGGCAATGAAGGCCGTCGAAGCCGCGTTCGGTGAAGAGCAGAAGGAAGAGGACCTGGACCGCCACCAGAAGGCGATGGTTCGCGATCGCTTTCTGGTCGCCTACGACGGCGCTGTCCCCGTCGGGACGACCGCGTCTTTGCCGTTCGAGCTCACAGTGCCTGGTGGCGAGCTCGGAGCGGGCGGTGTCACCTGGGTGGGAGTCCTCCCGAGTCACCGGCGCCGCGGAATCCTCACGCAGATGATGAAGATTCAGCTCCAGGATCTGCGCGAGCGCGGCGAGCCCTTGGCGATCCTCTGGGCTTCGGAGGCGGCGATCTACGGCCGGTTCGGTTATGGAATCGCTGCGCCCACGGTGCAGCTCGACGCCGACCGGTCGCGGTTCTCGCTTCGCGACGATCCCGGGGCGCGCGGCGCCGTGCGCCTGATCGACCGGGAAGAAGCCGCGAAAGTGCTGCAGCCCATCTATGACGCCGTTCGTCGCCAGGTGCCCGGCTTCACGAGTCGCAGTGCGCTCCTCTGGGACTTGTACCGTCTCGCCGATCCCGAACACTGGCGCCGCGGGGCCGGGCCGAAGTTCTATGCGGTGCTCGAGTTCGACGGCGAACCTGTCGGCTACGCCCTCTATCGCATCAAGCTCGACTGGGAGGAGGGATTCGCGAAGAGCCAGGTACGGGTGCTGGAGACGTGCGCAACGTCTGCCGCCGCCGAGCGGGAGCTCTGGCGATTCCTGTTCGGGATCGACCTCGTCGCGCGGATCCAGGGACGGCACGACCCGGGATCGCCGCTCTTCCTGATGGTCGTCGACCCGCGGAGCCTCATGCTCCGCGTGACCGAAGGCCTGTGGCTTCGAGTCATCGATCTCGATGCTGCTCTGAGCGGCCGCACGTACGCAGCCGACGACACGGTGGTCGTGGAGGTGCGGGACGAGGTCTGCCCGTGGAACGCAGGCAGGTGGAGGATGGGAAGCGACGTCGGGCGCACCGCGGACGACGCAGAGCTCGAGCTCGACATCGCCGATCTCGCGTCCGCTTATCTCGGCGCGTTCGACTTCGAGCGACTTGCAGCGGCGCAGCGCGTACGCGAGCTGAAGCCCGGCGCTCTCCGGCGCGCGACCGATCTCTTCCGCACGTCACGCCCGCCGTTCTGCGCGGAGGACTTCTGACCGCTTTCGACGTTCGCCGAGTCGAGGACCTCGACGAGTTCACCCGCGCAGTCCACGCGATCGGCCAGTACTTCGGCATGGTCCCGAACGAGGAGCGCATGCAGCGCTTCACGCAACTGCTGCCGCTGGATCGCATGTACGGGGCGTGGTCGAACGCGGCGATCGTCGGCGGTGCCGGATCGTTCCCGTTCGACTTGACCGTCCCGGGCGGCGACCTGCCGACCGCCGGCGTTACTGTCGTCGGCGTGCTGCCCACGCATCGGCGGCGCGGAGTCCTGCGCTCCCTCATGCGCGCGCAGCTCGACGATGCACACGAACGTGGCGAGCCGCTTGCCGCACTTTGGGCGTCCGAAGAGTCGATCTACGGCCGCTTCGGCTACGGGCTCGCATCGTTCTGCGGCGAGATCACGCTCGCGCGCGAGCACACCGCGTTCGCCCAGCCGTTCGAGTCGGCGGGGACGCTGCGGCTGATCGAACCGGAAGAGGCTCAGGAAAGGATCCCACCGGTCTACGAGCGCATCCGACCCCAGTGGCCCGGCATGTTCTCGCGGAACGACGTCTGGTGGCAAAACCGCGAGATCGCCGATCCCGAGGAACGCCGCGACGGAGCGGGCCCAAAGAGCTGGGTCGCCTACGAACGCGACGGGTCGATCGAGGGCTACGCCATGTACCGGCACAAACCTGGTTTCGAGGCGGGGACGACGAACGCTGAATTGCGAGTCCTCGAGGCGCTCGGCACGTCGCCCGAGGCGTTGCGCGACCTCTGGGCCTATCTGCTCGCAGTCGACTGGATCGCGACCGTCAAGTCCTATCTGCTGCCACCCGACCATCCGCTGTTCCTCCTGCTGGCGACCCCGCGCCGCCTGCGCTACCGGATGGGCGACGGAATCTGGGTTCGTCTCGTCGACGTAGGCGCGGCGCTGTCAGGGCGGAGCTACTCGGGCCAGGGCTCGATCGTGTTCGACGTTGCGGACGAGTTCTGTCCTTGGAACGAGGGACGCTGGAAGCTCGAAGGAGGCCGCGCGGAGCGAAGCAAGGACGGGCCGGAGCTGTCGGTTCCGGTGCAGTCGCTCGGCTCCGCTCTGCTCGGAGGCGTCTCGTTCGCCGCGCTTCGCCGTGCAGGCCGTGTCGTCGAACTGAAAGAGGGGGCGATCGATCGGGCGGACGCGCTCTTCCGCTGGGATCGTCATCCCTGGTGCCCGGAGATCTTTTGACCCTCGGGAGCCTCGGCTAGACTGGCCGCTTCACCAGGGCGGTTAGCTCAGTTGGGAGAGCACCAGCTCGACAAGCTGGGGGTCACTGGTTCGAGCCCAGTACCGCCCACTCGGAAAGCCCCGCCAGTCGGGGCTTTTTTCGTTGCGCCCAGGATTGCTTAGACTCGCGACGATCGCAGGAGAGCTCTTCACCACGGTGGTCCCGATTTTCGCCAACGTGGTCGGTAACCTCTGGAACTGGGTCGTCGGCGTCTTCGTACGCATCGGCGACGTCTCGATCTACTGGCTCGTTCTTGCACTGGCTTTGAAGACGGCCGAGTCGGCGCTCATCGCGCTCAGCTGGCGGAACATCCTTCATGCCGCGTATCCACGCGCCGGGTTGTCGTTCAAGACCGCCTGGGGGGCGTCACAGGGCGGAACCGGCATCAACGCCGTTACACCGGCCCAGGCTGGGACCGCCGCGATGATCGGAATCTTTCGCACCCGTATCCCCGGTTCGACGGTTGCGGGAGTGGCGTCGGCCACCGTCGTGCAGTCGCTGTTCTTCACCGCTGTGAGCGTGCTGATGGTCATCGCGCTCGCCATCGTTCGACCCCGTTCGGTGTCGAAAGGCACACCGTCGAATGAAACAGGCGGCTTTTTCGCGTCGCACCCGCTCCTGGTGCCGATCGTCGTCGTCGTGGCGATCGCCATCGTCGTTCTTCTTTGGCCGCGCCTGAAGCCACGGCTTCTCAGCGTCTGGCACAAGGCCAAGCAGGGGGCCGCGATCTTCCGTGACTGGCGGCGCTACGCGAGGGAGGTGGCATTGCCCTCGGGTGCGTCGTTCGGCTGCCGGATCGGCGTCAACGTCGTTTTCATGGCGGCGTTCGGCATACCTGTCACCGTGTTCACCGTCTTTCTCGTCGCGTCTTCCCACATGCTCTCCCAGCTTTTCTCGATCACCCCGGGTGGGGTCGGTCAGACCCAGGCCCTCGACGTTGCCACGCTACGCAGGTACGCCTCGACCAACGACATCGCGGCCTTCTCGATCACCCAGGACGCCGTCATCACCCTCTGGAACGTCCTTCTCGGCGTCGCGGTCATGCTGTGGGCATTCGGTTACAAGCAGATGAAGGAGCTCCTCTCAAAGAGCCAGAAACAACCGCAGGAGGAGTCCGTCGTCTGATTCACCTACGCGGTCGCGCTCGCCGAAGTCGCGGCGGTGGCAGCGCATCGGGATCGTGCTCGGGATCGCGGTCGTGGCTGCGACCTTTGCATTCGTCCTGCCGCGGATCGCCGACTACGGTGAGGTCTGGGGGGTGGTCGAGGGGCTCTCCTGGCAGCAGATCGTTGCGCTCCTGCTGGCGACGCTGCTGAACCTGGCCACTTTCGCGCCTCCGTGGATGGCCGCTCTCCCGCAACTTGGCTTCCGGAGGGCCTTCGTAGTGACCCAGGCATCGACGGCGTCCACCTACGTCACGCCTGGCGGAGCGGCGGTCGGCGTGGCCCTCTCCTACGCGATGCTGCGCGGCTGGGGGCTCCCCGCGCACTCGGTCGCCCTGGCCGCGGCTTTGACCGGCATCTGGAACCAATTTGCGTTGCTCGGCTTCCCTGCCATAGCGTTCGCTCTCCTCACGCTCCAGCAAGAGCAGAACGCCGCCCTCCAGACCGTCGCAGTAGTTGGTTTCGCCGTCTTCGTGGTCGCGGCTGTCGGCTTCGGGATCGGGCTGTCCACGCCGCAGCTCGCCCGCTACGTCGGCAACGCTGCCGCGCGGCTCGTCAACCGGAGCCTTCGGATCCTGCGGCGAGAGCCCGTCGGCTGGACCGGGGACTCGTTCGTACGCTTCCGTAACGAAGCGGTTGGCCTGCTCAGACGTCGCTGGCACGTCCTCACGCTGGCGACGCTTGCAGGACAGCTCTCGGTCTTCGTGGTCTTTTTCGTCTCGCTCCGCGTCCTCGGCGTGTCCGCGAGCGAGGTGAGCGGCGTCGAGGCCTTCGCCGCCTGGTCGCTCGTTCGGCTCCTCGGCTCGTTGCCGATCACGCCAGGCGGGCTCGGCGTCGTCGAGGTCGGGCTGGTGGCCGCGTTGGTCGGGTTCGGCGGCGCCAACGCCGAGGTCGTCGCCGCGGTGCTCATCTACCGATTCCTGACCATCGTCCCGACGCTGGTCCTCGGCTTGCTGGCAGGCGCGACTTGGCAGCGCCTCAAGCCGGTTCGGACCCGGCCAATTTAGGGGTCAAGCTGGTGGAAGTGTCCGGTCAGCCTGGGCCGCAAGAAATCACTCGGAATTGCGGCCCCTAAAGGGGTATGAGCTTTCTTGACATGAGTTTGGATATCGCCAACGATCCGAGGTACCGAGGGGGGTCTCGGTAGGGCTTTGACACCGATCGGATATTGAACGGGAGGAAAGTTGAGCAAGTTTCTGCGGCTCGCGGTCACGCTTCTTTGCATTACCGGTCTGGCGGTAGCACCAGCCGGTGCCGGAGACGGCTCCGGCGCCGGTCCGATCGGCGGCGCGGCCAACGAGACGGCCACCAAATGGTTCGTCGAGCTCTCCAGTCCGCCTGCGGTGAAGGGGACGAGCAAAGCGACTCTCAAGGCCGAACGCGACGCGTTCAAGGCCAATGCGACTGCCGTCGGCGTCAAGCTGACCGAGCGCTACTCGTACGACTCGCTCTGGAACGGCGTCTCGGTGTCGGTGGCACCGTCACAGGTCGCCACTCTCCGCTCGGTCACCGGCGTGAAAGCGGTCTATCCGGTCGAGACGCTGTCGCTTCCTCCGTCCGAGAGCGCCCCCAACAACAACATCGATTTGAAGAATGCGGTCGGCCTCACAGGCGCTGACATAGCCCAGACAGAGCTCGGGCTCGACGGCTCGGGCGTGACGATCGCGATCATGGACAGCGGTCTCGACTACACGCTGCCCGAGTTCGGCGGCTGTTTCGGACCGGGCTGCAAGGTGCGCGGCGGATTCGATCTCGTCGGCGACGCCTACAATGCGACTCCGGGCCCGGCCTTCCGTCCGGTTCCGCAACCGGACGCCGATCCTCTTCCCTGCGATCCCGACGTCGCCGACCGGGCGGAAGTTCTCGGCGCCGGCGCCTCCGACGCCGCCCACGGCACGCACGTCGCGGGCATCGCCGCAGCAGACGGCAGGGGTCGCACGGACGACGGCCAGGTCGTGGGTGTCGCTCCGGGCGCTCTGCTTCTCGCCTACAGGGTTTTCGGGTGCAACGGCGGCACGGACAGCGACGTCATGGTGCACGCGATGGAGTTGGCGCTCGCCGATCATGCTGATGTCCTCAACATGAGCATCGGCGCGGCCTTCACCAACTGGCCGCAGTACCCGACGGCCGTTGCGGCCGACAACCTTTCGGCCGCTGGAGTCACCGTGGTCGCCTCGATCGGTAACAGCGGTGCCAACTTCGGCCAGCTGTGGTCGGCCGGCGCGCCGGGTGTCGGACGCAACGTTATCGGTGTGGCCTCGTTCGACAACACGAAAGCGACCCTGCCGGCGTTCCAGGTCGGTTCGAACATGTACACGTACAACCGCGCCGCCGGCTCGCTGGCGACAGTGCCCCAGTCGGGCAGCGCCGAGCTCGTCGCGACCGGGACCCCCGCGACTTCCAACGACGGCTGCGTCACGCCGCTGTCGAGTTCGTTGGCGGGCAAGATCGCTCTCATCCGCAGAGGGACCTGCGGCTTCTACAACAAGGCGATCAATGCGCAGCACGCCGGTGCGATAGCCGTCGTGCTCTACAACAACGTCGCGGGAGCGCTCAGCCCGACGGTCGCGCCGACCCCGGCCGGTGCGGAGCCCGTCACGATTCCGGTCGCGGCGATCACCGCGGCCGACGGCGCAGCGATCTTCGGCGGCCTCGCCACAGATCACACGCTGACCTGGACAGATCAGGTTCTCGAGACTCCTCTAGCAACCGCGGGCCTGATCTCGGACTTCAGCTCGTTCGGCACCGACGCCGAGCTCGGCCTCAAGCCGGACATCGGCGGGCCCGGCGGCCAGATCTACTCGACGTGGCCCCACCAGCAGTTCGGCGGTCACAACACGATCAGCGGCACGTCGATGGCAGCCCCGCACGTCGCCGGTCTCGCGGCGCTGATCCTTCAGGCGAAGAACAAGAAGATCTCACCCGCGATGGTGCGCACGCTTCTCATGAACACGGCGCTGCCGAAGGCCGTCAACATCGCACCCACCTCGGGGCTCCTCGAGCCCACGTGGCGGCAGGGCGCGGGGCTCGCGCAGATCGTGAACGCAGTCACCACGCCTGCCTGGGTCACCCCGGACAAGATCTCCCTCGGTGAGGGCAACGGCGGGACTTCACAGCTCACCGTCACGAACGGCGGGAGCGTGCCGGTCACGTACGAGCTCTCCGAGGTCACGACGATCGGAACCGGGCCGTCGACTACAGCCGGGGCGGTGTACCCGTTCAACTTCGCGTACCTCGGTGGAACCGACACGGCGACGTTCAACTCGCCCAGCGTCACGGTTCCAGCGGGCGGTAGTGCAGCGGTCAACGTGAACATCCAGGCGGGCGCCTGGCGCGACAAGAGCCTCTACGGCGGCTATGTCGTGCTGACCCCGCGTGGCGGCGGCGTGACGCTACGCGTTCCCTACGTGGGGTTCTTCGGCGATTACCAGTCGCTGCCGGTCTTGACTTCGGCCAACTGCGGGCTGCCGGCCGTGTTCCAGATCAGGGCCGGCTCCGCGGATGGGTGTCTCGGCCCCGGCGTCTCGCGCCTCGGCGCGGCGGGCGCGGCGTTCACGCTGCAGGGAAGCGACTTCCCGATCCTGCTCTTCCATCTGAACCATCAGGTGCGCAGGCTGAACATCCAGGTCTTCAAGGCGGACGGCTCGGCCGTTCACCCGGTATTCAACTACGTCACGCAACAGGAGTTCCTCGGCCGAAACTCGACCGCGACGACGTTCTTCGAGTTCGACTGGGACGGCACCCGTTCGCAGGACAACGGCGTCGGGAACGGCGATCACCGCAAAGCCGTCCCGAACGGTCGGTACATCCTCAAGCTGAGTGTCCTCAAGGCGCTCGGCGATGCGGGCAACTCGGCCGACTGGGAGACCTTCACCACTCCGCCGATCACGCTGGCCCGCCCCTAGCGACCAAAGACGTGCGGCAAGAAAAAGGGCCCCGCTCGCGCGGGGCCCTTTCCGTTCACTTGAGCTTCCAGCTACCGCGTCTTGCGGCGTGT
>JALYLY010000007.1 GCA_030773975.1 Actinomycetota bacterium
GGCTCGCCCTGCTCGGCCGGCGCCACGACGTCGATCTGCTTCTGCTCGGCCTGCTTGATCGCCCGCAAAGTCGCGTAGCGCGGTTGGTTGATGCCCGTCTGAATCGTCAACAGGGCGGGCGTGTCGACCTCCGTCAAGTCGAGGAGGCCGCCCTCCAGCTCACGCCGGACCGTGGCGCGGCCGGCACTCGGATCCCACTCGATCCGCGTCACGACCGCGACACGCGGAAGACCGAGGAGCTCGGCGAGCGCCGTTCCCGTCGCCGCCTGCACCCCATCGCTCGACTGCACACCGCAGAAGACGAGGTCCGGCGCTTCGCGCTCCGCTACAGGTGCGAGCAACCGCGCGACGGTGATCGGGTCGGCCGACCTCGCGTAGTCGACCCGGATCGCGCGATCGGCTCCCATCGCGAGACAGCGTCGCATCGCAACCTCGACCTGCTTGGCACCGACGGAAACGACGACGACCTCGTCGCCCTCACCGCCGAGCTCCTCCCGAATGCGAAGCGCCTCCTCGGTCGCGTACGAGTCCCACTCGTTGAGCGCGAAGTCGAGGTAGTCCGGGTCGACGTCGCGCGCGTCGTCGGTGAACTCGACCTCGTCGCCGAGAACTGCGACCTGCTTGACGCAAACGACGACCTTCACGCCGCTGCGCCGCCTTCCGCGCTCCTATGCCACCGCAAGCTCGCGCTCGATCACTCGCCGCTCACGGATGTACGGCTTCGGAACCTCCGGGTTCTCAGAGTCGATTTCGCGCGCGAGACGGTGGCCGGAGAACACGCAGTCGGCGATCAGGCGGGGAGCCTCGCAGTCGCCGATCCGGTAGCAGCCGCTGATCCCTTCCTCGCCGAGCGCGTCGAAGCCGATCCGGTCCTTGAGCTCACGATAGAGCGCTTCGTCTGACCGACGCTGCGTGACGAGCACGACCGCGTCCGCCTCCCACTTCTGCTCGTGCGCCTCCTCGTCGTACACGTGCGTCGCCGTGACAGAGCCCTGCTCGATCCGGCTCGGGATGTGGTAGGTGACGATGTCGACTCCGAGCTTGTGCAGCTTGCGGTGCTGGTTCGGCGCCTCGAGCGTGAAGTGCATGTAGGGCGCGATGTTCCCGAGGTGCGTCATCAGCGTGACCTTCTTGCCTTCGCTCGCAAGCTTCTCGGCGAGCGACACGCCCATCAGGTAGCCGTCGTTGTCGACGATCACAACGCTGTTGCCGGGAACATCCTTGCTGTCGCGCATGATCTGCTCAGGCGTCAGGCACCAGGGCTGAGCCGCATCGGCGCCCGGAATCGTGTCGTGCGTGCAGCCGTTGAGCCCGTCGGTCGCCCAGTACGCACCGGTCGCGATCACGACGATCTCGGCCCCGTATTCCTTGACGCCGTTTGCGTCGAGCGTCGTGCCTGGCACGAACTCGACGTTGCGAAGCTTGTCGATCTGGATCTTGCGGTAGTTGACGAGTCTGGCCCATTCACCGAGCCCGGGCAGCTGCGGGATCCAGCGCATGATCCCGCCCATGTCGTCGTTGGCGTCGACGAGGTGCACGCGCCGCATCCCCCGCTTGCCGAGGATCATCGCGCACTCCATCCCGGCGGGCCCCGCACCCACCACGAGCACGTCGTTGTCCGCGTTCTCGGCGAGGTCGAACTTCTCCGGGTGCCAGCCGCGCCGGTACTCCTCGCCGGCGGTCGCGTTCTGCGTGCAGATCAGCGGCGGGCCGCCGATCTCCCAGCGCGAGATGCAGATGTTGCAGCCGATGCATTCACGGATGTCGTCGAGTCGGCCTTCGTCGATCTTCCGCGGCAGCCACGGATCCGATATCGACGGGCGGCAGGTGGCGATGATGTCGAGCTGGCCCCCGTTGATCGCCTCGATCATCATGTCCGGGCTCGTGAAGCGCCCGACCCCGAGGACGGGCTTCTTCGAGACCTTCTTCACCGCCTCCTGCCAGGGCAGCATGCGCCCAGCGGGATAGAAGCGCGACGGCGTCGCATCTTCGCCCCACTCCGAGATGCCCGAGACGTTGATGTCCCAGACATCGACGATGTCGTCGACGAGCTCCACGAACGGCAGGCAGTCGCGTTCGAGCTGAGTGCCGCTGTCGCCGATGAACATGTCGGTCGACATGCGCACTGCGATCGCGGTGTCGTCGCCGACGGCCTCTCTGACCTGCTCGATCGTCTCTCGCCAGAAGCGGGCGCGATTCTCGAACGAGCCACCGTACTCGTCGGTGCGCTTGTTGTAGTACGGCGTCAAGAACTGCTGCGGCAGGTACGCGTGCGAACCGTAGACGTAGACGATGTCGAAGCCGGCTTCGCGTGCGCGCTTGGCGGCGTCGACGTAGAGCTGCTGCACCTGGCGGATGTCGTCCTTGTCCATCTCCTTCGGATACGTCAGATACTCGAAGTCGCTGGGGATCTGCGAGGGTCCGCGCGGCACGCAGCGTGACTCCATGCAAGGCGCGTGCGGCCCGCCGTACCACAACTCCGCGGCGGCAAGGGCGCCGTGCTCGTGGAGCATGTCGCACATGACAGACAGGTTCTTGATGTCGTCGTCGTCCCAAAGCCGTGCGGAGACGCGATGCGTGTCGTCCGACTCGGGCGAGATCGAGCAGTACTCGGTACAGCAGGCGCCGTAGCCGCCCTCCGCCTTCATCGCTCGGAAATACGCCTGGCTCAGCGGCTTCTCCGACCCGAAGCCGTTGCAATGCGGGATCTGGTAGAAGCGGTTCTTCATCGTCTTGGGCCCAAGCTGGATCGGCTCGAAGAGGATGTCGTACTTCGGATCACGCGCCATGTCGCGAAGCCTCCTTTAGCGGACGGGGCACCCCCGCGATTCTCCAACCACTACGTCTGCGTTGCAAGTGGCAGCAGAACGAGGAGGGGCGGCCCGGGGACCGCCCTCTCTCGAGCGAGCAACGACGGAACTAGTGGCTTGCCGCGGTGGTCTGGACGACCTCGCCCGGAACCCGGGGCGTTTCCTCGCGCCATTGTGGGGCCTCATGGTCCTGCGCGATCCGCCGGAAGAGGAAGAGCGCAAGCCCGAGGACGAGCACGGCGATTCCGATCACCTTCTCCTTGGTCCCGCCGTAGCCGCCCGCAGCGATTTGGAACCAACCGAAGCCAACGACCGTAAGCACGAGACATATGACCGAGCAGGCGGAGGCGATCGGCACCCACGCGCGTCCGAGGTGGATCGGGCGCGGCCACTCCGGTCTGTCTCGGCGAAGCAAGATGAACGCGGTCAGGGCAAAGAAGTGCGCGAGCACGTAGCCGAGATTGCTGGCCGCGAGGATGCCGAAGATGTTGCCCACGAACCAGACAAAGAGGATGTTCACCACCATATCGAGCGTCATCGCCCGGGCCGGCACGTGGAACCGGTTCAGGTGGTAGAGCTGCTTGATCGTCATCCCATCTCGCGCGATGCCGTAGAGCGCTCGGGATCCATCGGCGGTGGCCGTGTTCATGCAGATAAGCAGGCTCGCGATGAGAAAGATGACGAACAGGTCGTCTGCGCCGCCGACGAGCTTGTGCAGGACGGCTCCGTAAGCGTAGGCACCGACGTCCTTCTCCCCGCCGGCGCCCACCATCCCCAGCGGGAGGAAGGTGTAGACGAGCAGCGAGAAGACGGCCGCTGAGCGCAGGGCTTTCTTCGTGTCATTGACAGTGTCCTTGTATTCAGGCGCGAACGTGGCGCAAACGTCCACCCCCCAAGCCGACCAGGTCATGATCCACACCCAGACGATCGCCAGCTGCCAACCGCCCCAGGCCAGGCCGGGATCGTTCAGCTTGTAGGTGAGGTTCGAGCTGGAAAAGTCGCCGGTCAGGTAAGGGAGAATGATGAACGCGAACAGCGGTAGACAGAGCAGGATCCCAGCCAGGTAGCCGAACCGGACGCTCACGCGGATCCCGAGGACGTTGAAGACCCAGACCACGACGATCAGCCCCGTTCCGATCAGGTGCGGCAGGCCGATGTTCACCGAGCCGGTGCTGAACCAGCCGTTGTCGTAGGGCGTCCCCAGCGGCGAACCCGGGAACCATTGGGCCTGGACGAACTGGCCGATCAGAATGCCGAAGATCGCGAGCACGACCGACCACGCCAACCAGTAGCCGAACGTGGCCACGGGGCCGACCACGGTCGTGTAGCGGCGCCAACCCTCGTGCGCATAGAGCGCAATTCCACCGGGCTTCTCGGGAAACATCGCAGCGAGCTCGGAGTAGATGATGTTGAGGAAGACGGCGATGGCCGCCGTGATGCCCCACAACATCATGGCTCCCCAGCCGCCCAGATCGAGGACCGAGAACCCGAGCGACCCGAGCAAGAAGCCGGGGTTCGCCAGAGCAATGACGAACCCGTCGTACCAGCGAAGAGCCTTGAGAAGCTGTTGCTCCTCAACCACTGCTTGCGCCACGGTTCACCTCCATCCCGCAGTATGGAAACCACGCAATCCGAACATGCCGAACGCGCCGAAGGCGCCGAACGTAACACTGCGCACGGCCAGTTTCAATCCGGCCGCGTAGAATTGCCGTATGCGCGGGCCTCCGATCTCGGTCACCTGCGACTGCGGCGAGTCGCGGGACCTCAAATACGGAGAGTCGTGGGAGTGCCAGAAATGTGGGCGGCGGTGGAACACGGAGCAAATCCCGCGAGAGGAGTACACGAGCCTCACACGTGACCTCCGCCGCTTCCGCCTGGAGATGGTCGCGGCAGCCCTCGTGCTCGTGGCCGCCTTCCTCCCGCTCATCCTCTTCGTGGATCAGGGACTCTTCTTCATCATTCCGATCGTCCTGGCGCTGAGTGCGATCTTCTACGGGCCCGTCTGGAAGCGGCGGGTCCGCCAACGCATCGCAGAACGTCCGCGCTGGGAGCTCCATCCGGAATAGCCGTGCGAGTTCTCGGGCGTCGGGGATCGATCGCCGATGAGGCCCATGCAGCAGCGCCTGGACGGCCCATTATGCTGGCCACCTTGGGGGTGCCGTTCGACCCCGACGCGGCGAGTCTCGCCGTCGACGCAGCGGTCGAGGCCGGCCAACCGCTCATCCTCGTCAATCTGGTCGAGATCTTCCCAGCGCCGGGCGCCGTCGTCCTTCGCTACGGCGAGGTCGACGACGCTCCGGACGATGCCGCCGCCTTACGCGCGCCGGCCGAGCTCGCCCATTCTCTCGGAGTCGAGGTCAATCGTTTACGCGTTCGCAGCCCGCACCCCGTGGGCGCGCTGCTCGAGTTGACCGCTGATCGGCGCCCCGGCCTGCTGGTCTTCGGTCCGGACCGGAGGCGGCTCAAGCCGCGTGCCTACCGCAAGGCAGCCAAGGCCATACGCGAACGCGCAAGCTGCCTTGTCTGGCTCGCCGACTAAGAGCTCAGCCTGCCACCGGCAGCCGCTCCGGCGAGCTCGGGCAGCGAATCGAGGAAGGGGCTGCGACGTCCGTCGCGCGTCCAGATGATCGGGAAGTGCGACTCGTCCATCGTCGTGTCGCCGACGCGGCGATACCGCGAGTAGACGGGATCGGCGTGCTCGGGGTGGAAGCGCGTCTCTGCGGGGACGAGATGTGAGATCACCGCTCGGCGATGCACCGAGCCCGTGTTCGGTCCTGAACCGTGGAACGTGTTGAAGTGGTGAAAGGCGGCTCCCCCGGCACGCACGACCAGCGGTACTAGCCGCAATTCTTCCTCCGCCGGCCGCGCACGTTCGAGCGGGGCCAGCCAGTCGGGCGGCGCATGGAACTCACCCCTGTTCTCGGGGGAGCGCGGCCACCGATGCGAGCCGGCCGCGTACGTGATCGTGCCGGCCTCCGCCGAGGTGTCGTCGAGCGCGATCCAGCACGTGATCATCTCCGGCGGCACGAGGTAGTCGAGGTAGCTTCCGTCCTGGTGCATGCCGAGCGACTTCGCACCGGGCGGCTTCCAGATGCAGTTGTCCTGGACGACCCGCACCCCGTCCCACCCCATCAGCGCCGCGGCGAGCCGGCCCGTCCGCTCCGAGAGCGTCTGGGCGGCGATGCGTGGATCGGCCTTCCAGCCGTTGCAGATCTGACGGGTGCGATCCTCGGGATCGCGTCCCGGGACCCAGTTCACCTCGTCCGGGCGAATCCCGGTCTCGTAGCGGCCGGCGAACAGCGGCTCGAAGCGCTCGCGGAGGAGCGCCACCGCATCCGCGTCGATGAAGCCTTCCTCGACCACCACGAAGCCGTCCCGGTTGAAGCGGCCGAGTTGCTCGTCACTCCAACTCTCCAACGCCGCGCCGATGATCTCGCTGCTCATCTCTCCACCGTCTCGGTAACCAGCCCGGCCCACCCTAGTTCCAGCGAAACCTCTCGTGCGTGCACCAGCAGGGGCTCGACGACGGCCTCCATCGCCTGACGGTCGAATCGCGACGCCGGTCCCTGCACACCGATGATCGCGGCAAGCTCGCCGTGGTTTCCCCAGACTGGGGCAGCGATCGCGTGCAGGTCGTCTTCGCGCTCACCGAAGTTGTAGGCGTAGCCGCGTTCCCGCACTCCGTCGAGCTCCACCGCGAGCTCCGATCGCTTTGCGATCGTCCGCTTCGTGTAGGACTTGAGCGCGCCCGGCGGCAGTGCACCCTGACCGAAGGCCAGTAGCACCTTCCCCGTCGCGGTCGCGTGCGCGATGCTCGGCCTACCGAGCTGCGCGACGCCCTGGACCGAGGCCGGGCTCTGCGCGAAGTCGACGGTCACGGCGTCTCGTTCGCCCGCCGCCGACAGCGTCGCCGTCTCGCCGGTCGAATCGACTAGTGCGAGCAGGTGCGGCCGCGCGATCTGGCGAAGATCCAGGCGGCCGAGAACGATGTTCCCGAGCTGAAGCAGGCGAGGCCCCAGCCTGTAGCGACCGGACTCCGGGACGTGCTCGACGAAGCCGCCTGCAACGAGGGTCGCCAGCAGCCGCGAGACGGTGCTCGGGTTGACGCCGGTGCGTCTTGCGATCTCGTTCGTTCCGAGCTCGGTGTCCACCTCCGCGAGAGCGTCGATGACGGCGAATGCGCGCTGCACCGAGCCGACGAGCCTGATCGCTGGTTGTCCCGTCCGCGGCACGATCGCGCCAACAATAAGGGATCGCCCGTGTGCGTCATGGCGGCGATGAGCCGCGCCGCGCAGCGGCCAGAAGCAGCACAGTGCCCGCAACCGCCAGAGCGGTGAAGCCGGTGACGGCGACGCCGTTCCAGGCGTAGCGCTCCCACGCGAGCCCCGGTAGGTAGGCGCCCAACGATCCGATTCCGTAGTAGAGGGAGAAGTACACGGCGCTGGCGGCACCGCGGTCGACGGCGGCTGCTTCGGCCACGCCGAGCTGTGCCGCGGTGACGCCGCTGAAGTTGGCCAGGGTCACGAGAGCGAGGCCGGCGACGAGGCTCGGCAGGTTTGCAGGCAGGGACAGGGCCAGTCCAAGCGCGGCGAGCGCGAGCGCCGACAGCGCAAGCCGTTCCCAGCCGATCCGATCTGCGAGCCGGCCGATGGCGGGCCCGGCGGCGCCGAGGATCCACAGCACGAAAACGAGGCTGCCGACAGCGGGACCGAAACCGAATGGAGGACGCTCGAGCCGGTAGACGACGTACGAGAAGCAGCCGACGAACGTGAAGAAGAAGGCGGTCCCGGTCACAGTCGCTCGAAGGAGCCTCGGGTTGCGGAGCTGACGCCGAACGCCCTGGAACATGCCTCCGCGCGGCAGCTCGACCGGTAGGTCGACGAGCGAGCGCTGCATGACGACCGCCGCCGACAGCGGGAAGACCACCAGGACCCCGATTGCCCAGCGCCAGCCGACGACGGCGGCGAGAAGGCCTACCCCGACGCGGCCGATGAGGCCTCCTGCGACGAGCGACGCGACGTAGTAGCCCATCGCCCGGCCGCCGATCGTTGGCGCGAATGCCTCCGCCACATACGGGACGCCCGCCGTCAACAAGCCGGGCATGCACAGCCCCTGCAGCGCGCGAAACGCGAGAAAGAGGGCAAAGCTCGGCGCCAGCGCCGCTCCGACCGTGGGCGGAACGAGCAGCGCGCAGGCGAGCACGATCG
>JALYLY010000008.1 GCA_030773975.1 Actinomycetota bacterium
TCTCGCTCACACTGTCGAGGTTACGACGTGCTTCTGAGCCGCACGTGAACCTCCCGCGGCCCGTGCACCCCTACGACGAGTGTCTGCTCGATGTCGGCTGTTCGGCTGGGGCCGGTCACGATGGCGACCGCGCTCGGCATGTCGGATCGCAGAAGCGCAAACAGGCTCTCCAGGTCGCGAACGATGCGCTCCTCCGCCAATTCGACGTCGAGAACCTCGAGGTCGAGCCAGGAGGCCCGCCTTCGGTCGCGCGCCGGGATGAAGACGAGGCTGCCGGTCTCGGCGATCCCGTAATCGGCTTCGATGCCGGCGTCCCCGTCCTCGTGCACGATGCAACCCGCTGCGCGAGCACGTTCGGCGAAGAGCGCCCTCACCGGCGGTCTCGGTAGCGGCGGGAAAGCCGAGGTAGCTCGCGTCCACGGGACCAAATCCTGCCGGGGCCTGCGAACGCTGCGAGCGGCCGAGTGAGGCGCGCGAGCGTCGTCGTGACCCGGTAGCCGAGGATTGAGCTCCATGACCACGACCATGCGGTGAAGGCAAGCCGTTCGAGGCGCGACCCGATCCCGCGATCGACGAGGTCGCGCCGAAGCTCGAGCAGCAAGTCGTGGAGTGGGATCCCGACGGGGCACGCCTCCGTACACGCGCCGCAGAGCGACGACGCGTGCGGAAGCGCCGCCTCGCGCTCGAGGCCGGAGAGCAGCGGCACCAGCACGGCCCCCATTGGCCCCGAGTAGACGTTGCTGTACGCCGTGCCACCGGTCTTGCGATACACCGGGCAGACGTTCAGGCACGCGCCGCAGCGGATGCAGTTCAGCATCTCCGCGTAGGGCGTCCCCCGCAGAGCTGAGCGACCGTTGTCGATAACCACGACGTGGAGCTCCTCGGGGCCGTCGGCTTCGTCTTGGCGGCGCGGTCCGGTGAGCAGTGTTGTATAGGTCGTGAGGCGTTCGCCTGTGGCGCTGCTCGCAAGGAGACGAAGCAGTGGCGCCAGCTCTGCCAAAGTCGGCACGAGCCGCTCCATTCCGAGGACGACGACGTGCACCCGTGGTAGCGCCGTCAGCAAATCTGCATTGCCTTCGTTCGTGACGAGGCAGATGGAGCCGGTCTCGGCCACGGCGAAGTTCGCACCGGTCACCCCGACGTCTGCGGTCTGAAACACCGTGCGCAGCTGCTCGCGCGCAGCGCGCATCAACACATCCATCTTCGGCTCGACGCCGAGCGCCTCTGCGGCATCGGCTCGAGTCAGCCGGATCGCTGGGACGACGATGTGCTCCGGGTGCTCGCCGCGGATCTGCATCAGGTATTCGCCCAGATCTGTCTCGACGACCTTCATGCCCGCATCCTCCAGCGCTCCGTTCAGCTGGATCTCTTCCGTCGCCATCGACTTCGACTTGGCGACGAGCTGCGCGTTCGCCTGCCGGCAGATCGTCACCACCGTTGCCGCCGCCTCCTCTGCCGTGCGGGTGCGATGGACGACCCCGCCTCGCGCCGAGAGCGACCGTTCGAAAGTCTCGAGGTGTCGATCCAGGTCGGCGATCGTCGACGTTCGGATCTGCCGGCCGCGTTCGCGCAGCCCTGCAATGTCGCCGGCCTCAGCCCAGGCGCCGAGCCCGCCGGCTCGGAGACGACTCGTGCCCGTCGCCAGGGCCACTTGCGCGTGCTCATCCTGCAGCGCGGCCCGTGCGGCCTGGCGGAACTCAGTTCGCGTCGACACCGCGCGCCAAGGCCGTGGCTAGATGAAGCACACGCGGACCGCCGGTCCGCGCCGCACGTCCTGTGAGCTGCAGCAGGCAGCCGGGGTCCGCGGTGACGAGTGCAACGACGCCGACAGCGCCCGCCAACTTGTCGTCGGCCATTGCAACGGAGACCTCAGGCTGCCGGGTCGAGAACGTGCCGCCGAAGCCGCAGCAAAGGTCGGGTCGAGGAAGGTCGCGTACCTCGGCCCCCGAGCGCTGCAGCAACCGGCGCGGTGCGTCGGCGATGCGAAGTTCTCGCAGCATGTGACACGAGTCGTGATACGCGACAACGCGACCGTCGTTTCGACGCGGGAGGTCAGCACCGTGCTGGTCGAGGAACGCGGAGAGCTCCCACACGTCGTACGGCTCGCACCCGACTAGCTCGGGCAGGTAGTGACTCAGCATCGTCGCGCACGAGCCGGAGGGCACGACCACCGGGAGGTCAGGTCTGAACGCACGCGCAAACGCGGCCGCGACGCGCCTTGCTGCTGAGCGATGCCCGGCGTTGTACGCGGGCTGACCACAGCAGGTCTGGCGGCGGGGAAAGATGACCTCGTGACCGGCTTCCTGCAAGAGCGTCCTCGCATCAGCTACGGCTGCCGGGAAGACCAGGTCGCCGAGGCAGGTGGCGAAGAGCTGAACCGTCATCCTCGTTGCCGCTCAGGCCGCATCCGATCACTCTAGAGCTCCGTTCACGTCGCAGCGTGCAGCACGCCGGCGGAGGACCGGGTAGTTTCGCCGCTCCCGGAGAGGAGGCGGCAGTGGGGCGCGTTGCAGTGCTCGGTACGGGGATCATGGGCGCGCCGATGGCGCGCAACCTTGCGCGGGCCACGCACGACGTGACCGTCTGGAATCGGACGGTGCAAAAGGCCGAGGCGCTCGAAGAGGACGGCGCCCACGTTGCCTCGACACCAGTGGATGCGGTTCGTGACGCCGAGCTCGTCCTCACCATGCTTGCGGACGCACGGGCTGTCGAGGAGACGATGATCGAGAGCGGCGCCCTGGACGTCATGCCGCAGGGCACGCTGTGGATCCAATCGAGCACGATCGGAGTCGCCGCGACCGAGCGGCTGGACGAGCAGGCCGGCGAACGCGGGATCACGTTCGTGGACGCGCCGGTGCTCGGCACGAAGAAGCCGGCCGAGGACGGTCAGCTGTTCATGCTCGCGTCAGGCCGGGAGGAAGCCCGCGCCCCGTGCGAGCCGGTCTTCGACGCGGTCTCGCGGGGTCACGTCTGGTTGGGCGAGGCCGGCCTGGGGACGCGACTGAAGCTCGTGGTCAACAGCTGGATTCTTTGCACGATCGAGAACCTCTCCGAGACCTTCGTCTTGGCCCTGCGTGCGACCTTCCAGCAGTTCGATCGCGCCTTCGAGCTCGGCCACGGCGACGAGGACATGAGCGCCGTCTACTACGCGAGTGCGGCGAATGCGGGAGCGCGATCGTGAGCGTGCTCCCGATCGACGTCCCAGGCAAGATCGTCTGCGTCGGCCTCAACTACCGGGACCACGCGGAGGAGCAAGGCACAGAGCTGCCGAAGGCGCCGCTCCTCTTCGCGAAGTGGCCCAACGCTCTGATCGGGCCGGGCGAACCGATCGTGATACCGCGCGTGTCGAAACAGGTGGACTACGAGGCCGAGCTGGGCGTCGTGATCGGAGAGCGCGTACGCGGCGTCTCGGAAGAGAACGCGCTCGAGGCGGTGCGCGGCTACATCTGTCTCAACGACGTCAGTGCGCGCGATCTCCAGTTCTCGGACGGGCAGTGGACGCGTGGGAAGTCGGCGGACACCTTCTGCCCGGTCGGGCCGCAGCTCGTGCCCGCGGCGGACGTGCCAGATCCACAGGCACTCGGCATCCGCTGCGTGCTGAACGGCGAGACGATGCAGGACTCGACGACCGCGAACATGATCTTCACCATCGCCGAGATCATCGCGTACGCGAGCGCGACGATGACGCTCGAGCCAGGCGATCTGATCGCAACCGGCACGCCGGCAGGAGTGGGGGTGTTCCGAGACCCGCCCGTGCTACTGAAGGAGGGCGACGAGGTGACGATCGAGATCGACGGGCTCGGCTCGCTGACGAATCCCGTTCAGGCGGAGCGCTAGAGAGTTACGCGCGTGCGGTACAGCTCGATCGTCTGACGCGTTCCCTCGTGGAGCCCCGTCCACGCGATCGGGCCGACGACGTCCTCCAGCCCGCCTTCTTCCATCTCCTCCGGGAAGGGAAGCTGCACGTCGTCGAACGTGATGCGCCCCGCCACTTCGGGCGCAACCGCCTCGATCGCGCTGACGACGTCGCTCGCGTGCGACGACGGCCCGCCGAGGTTGAAGACCGCGGCGCCGCGGTGCTCGGCCCGTGCGGCGGCGATGAAGATCCGTGCGGCGTCGGCCGCGTACTGGAGCTGGCAGCGACCACCCCAGCGCATCCTGTAACCCTCGTGTCGCGCGGCGGCCTCCATCGCAAGTGTCGGATCGGCAGTCAAGCCCTGATCTCGACCCGGCCCATAGACGACATACGGGCGGAGGCCGATGCTGCCGACGCCGTCGTCCTCGAAATAGACCTGCGCCGTTCCCTCGTTCGCGAGCTTGAACACGCCGTAGAGGGTCGTCGGCTCGCCCGCATCCGCGATCCGCGGCCCCGAGCCCGGGCCGTAGACGGCGGCTGAGCTCGCATAGGCGATGCCGCGGACTCCGTGCCTCTTCGCCGCTTCGAAGACGTTCGTCGTCCCGACGACGTTGACGGCGGCCCCGCGCGGTGGATCTGCCTTCACGAGCGGGAGGAGCATCGCCGCCAGGTGCACGACGTGCGTGATGCCGTTCTCTCCGATCGTTCGGTCGAGTTGATCGAGATCGGTCACGTCGCCATGGATGAGTGTCGGCTGCTGCAGCTCGTCGGGCGACATGACCAGCTCGAGCCGCTCTCTGTTCGTGCCGAGGTCGTACAGGATCACGCGCACGTCTTCGCGCACCAGTTGCGCGCACGACCAGGCGCCGATGCACCCGAGCGCACCGGTGATCAGAAAACGCTCCTCGCTCATACGTCTTGGTAGACGGTGACGACCTCTGTGTAGAACTCGACCGCCGCGGGACCCTGCTCGTGGGGCCCGAACCCTGAGGCCTTGATCCCGCCGAACGGAACGTGGACGTCGGCGCCGGCGGTCTGCGAATTGACATGGAGCATGCCGGCCTCGAGACGCTTCACGAATTCCTGTGTTGCCTGGAGGCTGTTCGTGAAGATGGACGCCGACAGCCCGAACTCGACCGCGTTCGCACGATCGATCGCCTCGTCGAGCGTGTCGAATCTGTAGAGCGAGGTAACGGGACCGAAGACCTCTTCGCACGAGAGCATCGCGTCGTCGGCCACTCCCTCGAACAATGTCGGCGCGACGAGGTACGACTCGTCGTCGATGCGTTCGCCGCCGGCGAGCACCTTGCCTCCCTCGCGCTTCCCTTGTTCGATCGCCTCGAGGACGTCGTTCATTTGCCTCTCGTTCACGAGCGGGCCGACCTCCGTCTCGGGATCGGCCGGATCGCCGACCTTGCCGCTGTCGATGCGATCCAGCAGCCGCTGCCGGAACTCGTCGTAGACCGGCGCCTCGACGTAGATGCGACGCGTGGCAGTGCACTTCTGGCCGGCGGACCAGAATGCGCCCGCGTAGGCGGCCTCGACCGCGCGGCCCAGGTCTGCGTCCGCAGCCACGATCAGCGGGTTGTGTCCGCCGAGCTCGAGCTGCACGCGCTTCCCGAGGGCCGTCGCCTGGTCGCGTACCAGGTGACCGACCGCGACGGAGCCCGTGAACGAGATCGCGCGAACCTTCGGATGCAGGACCAATGGCGTTCCGACCTCGGACCCGCGGCCGATGACGACGTTCAGCACTCCTTCGGGAATGCCGGCCTCGTCCAGCGCGGCCGCAAGGTGCAGACCGGTGAGGGGTGCCTCCTGCGCCAGCTTCAGCACCACCGTGTTGCCGTAGACGAGCGCTGGAGCCATCTTCCAGGCGGGAATCGCCGCCGGAAAGTTCCACGGGGTGATCAGTCCGACGACGCCGAGCGGCCGCCGCAGGGTGTAGAGGGTCGAGCCGGTCGCCGACTGCTCGTACAGCTCTCCTTTCGGGCGCCCCGCCTCGCCGGCGAAGTAGCGGAAGATCGCCGCCGTGCGAGCCGACTCCATGCGGGCTTCGCGCAACGGCTTGCCCATCTCGCGCGTCATGTCCGCCGCCATCTCCTCGACGCGCGCTTCGATCGCGTCGGCCGCGCGCATCAGCACCGCGGCGCGTGCCGCCGCCGGCAGCCCCGACCAGCCGGGGAATGCCTTCGCCGCAGCCTCGACCGCCGCAGCCACGTCTTCCTCGCCGGACGCCGGGAACTCGCCGACGACCTCCGCTGGGTTGGCGGGATTGCGCTTCTCGTACGTACGGCCGCTACGCGCCGGCGTCCACTCGCCGCCGACGTAGTTGGCGAGCTCCGGCCGTGCGGGCGCCTCCAGGACGCTATCGGACATGAGTCTTGCTCCTTTCGGCGAGAAGAAGGTCGGCTGCCGCGCCGACCGGATTCACCAGCTTGCCGATTCCCGGGATCCGGATCTCGACTTGCTGCCCAGGCGCCAGTGCCACGTCGTCGGGCGGGACGAGACCGGTGCCCGTCAGCAGAACGCTGCCTGCGGGGACGGGATTCTCGCGCACCACCCACGCGGCAAGCTCCTCGAACGAGCGGCGCATCCTGGCGGTCGAGGTCCGCGCCTCGTAGATCACGCTTCCGTCTGACCCCATGAGCCGCAGCTCGATTTCGAATGGTTGCGACCAGTCGTCCGGAAGCGCGATCGCGGGGCCGAGTGCGCAGGCGGCCGCGAAGAGCTTCGCCTGGGGAAGGTAAAGGGGGTTCGCACCTTCCACGTCCCGTGCGGTCACGTCGTTGCCGATCGTTGCTCCGAGCAACTCACCGTCCGCGTCCAGAACGAGTGCGAGCTCCGGCTCCGGCACCGTCCACAGGGCATCGGAGCGGACGCCGACCGCCGCTCCCGGGCCGACGGTGCGACGGCCGTCGGCGTCCTTCATGAACAACTCGGGACGCTCGGCGTCGTACACGAGGCTGTACACGTCGCGTGCCTCGACCCGGCTCTCGTCGACGCGGGCATCGCGGCTCCGCTCGTAGGTGACGCCCGCGGCCCACGTCTCGGGCGGAACGAGCGGCGCGAGCAGCTCGAACGGCGGCGGCAGCTCGAGTGTCTCGGCGTCGAGCGCCTCGATCGTCCGTCCGGTCACATCGCGCGACCCGTGCAGCACGGCGAGCACGTCGTCGCTCTCGAGTTCGGCCACGGTCGTCGGCGCGTCCGGCTCGAGGAGGCCAAGGCGCGGCTCGTTGGCCGGCTCCCGGAAGCGAACGATGCGGATCAATAGACCGCTCGCCCGCCGGAGATGTCGAAGCACGCGCCGGTCGCGAAGCTCAGATTCTCGCTGGCGAGGTAGGCGATCAGGTGGGCCACCTCTTCCGGCTTGCCGACCCTCCCGAGCGGGATCTTCTGCAGCATGTAGCCGATGTGCTCCTCACTGAGCTGACCGAGAATCGGTGTGTCGATGACGGCCGGTGCGATGCAGTTCACGAGCACGCCGGAACCGGCGACTTCCTTGCCGATCGACTTGGTCATCCCGATCACGGCGGCCTTGCTCGCCGAGTACGCAGAGGCATTCGGGTTGCCTTCCTTGCCAGCGATCGAAGCGACGTTGACGACGCGTCCGTATTGCCGCTCGATCATCTTGCGCACGGCCGCGCGGTTGCAGAAGAACGTGCCGTCGCAATTGATCGCGAATACGCGCCGCCACTCCTCGTCCGGCATGTCGACGGCGCGAACCGAATCGCCGCCGACTCCCGCCGAGCAGACAAGGATGTCGAGCCCGCCGAGCTCGGAGTCGACTCGAGCGACGGCGGCCTCGGCATCCTCCGATCTCGTCACGTCGCCGCGAATCGGGAGAACGTCCTCGTGGAGGCCGTTGGGATCGACGTCGAGCACGGCTACGCGCGCGCCGCTCGTGCGCAGCAACTCAACGGTCGCTGCGCCGATCCCGCTGGCGCCTCCTGTGACGAGGGCCACGCGGCCGCCGAAGTCGTACGCGTTCACACGCAGTCTTATATCGCGGCCCCGAACGGGGCGCGGGCTGGGACTAAGCTTGGCAGGTGGCATTCGATCCCATCGCGGACTACCCGCTCGGGACCAAGAGGCCCGATCTGGTCCGCACGCCCGGCGGGCTCGGGCTGGACGAGCTCACGCTCGACGCGCTTCGTTCGGGCCGGTTGGACGCTTCGGAGATGCGGGCCACGGCTGAGACGCTCGAGCTTCAGGCACAGGTGGCTCTCGCAGCAGGGCGGACGCAGCTTGCGGCCAACCTCGAGCGGGCAGCCGAGCTGACCGGTGTGCCGGATGAGGTCATCCTCGAGGTCTACACCGCCCTGCGCCCGCATCGCTCGACCGCCGACGAACTCGAGAGGTGGGCCGACCGGCTCGAAGGAGAGTTCCAGGCGACGATGACCGCTGCCTTCGTCCGGGAAGCGCGGGCGGTCTACGCCAAGCGGAATCTCCTCCTCCCTGATGAGCCCACGGTCCAGATCTAGACGGTTCGTCGAGCGCGAGCGTCGCGAGCTGCGGCGCGAGGTTCTGATCACCCCAAACCCCGACCTCGGGCTCGTCGCCATGAACGGTCCGAACGATCCGGAGCCCGGTCTGAAGATCGAGCAGGGGCGAGTCGTGTGGCTCGACGGACGGAGTGAGGAGGAGTTCGACGCCATCGACCACTTCATCGCGCGCCACGGTCTCGACCTCGAAGGGGCGGCCGAGGCCATGGCCGTTGATGAAGCCGAGCTGGCCCGTCGGCTCGTCGATATCGACGTGCCGCGTGAGGAGCTCGTCCGGCTTGCACGCGGGCTCACGCCCGCGCGACTGGCGCGCGTGGTCTCCTTGCTCGATCCCGTCGAGCTGATGTTCGCCCTCAAGAAGCTGCGCGCCCGCCGCGCCCCCGCGAACCAGGCGCACGTCACCAATCTGAAGGAGAACCCGGCGCTCCTCGCGGCCGACGCCGCCGAGGCGGCGGCGCGGGGCTTCGCCGAGATCGAGACCACCGTCGGCGTCTCGCGCTATGCACCGCTGAACGCCATGGCGATTCTCGTCGGCTCCCAGGCGGGGAGACCGGGCGTGCTGACTCAGTGCGCGATCGAAGAGCGACGGTCGCTGCAGCTGGCGATCCAGGGCATCACCACGTACGCGGAGACGCTGTCGGTCTACGGCACGGAGCCGGTATTCGTGGACGGCGACGACACGCCCTGGTCGAAGGGCTTTCTCGCCTCGGCCTACGCGTCGCGCGGGATCAAGGTGCGCTTCACCTCCGGTGGTGGTTCCGAAGCGCTGATGGGCCATGCGGGCGGGTGCTCGATGCTCTACCTCGAAGCGCGTTGCTTGTCTCTCGCGCGAGCGGCCGGCTCGCAGGGCGTGCAGAACGGAGCGATCTCGTGCGTTGCGCTCGTGATGAGCGTCCCTGCAGGATCGCGCGAGATTCTCGCCGAGAACTTGCTCGCCGCCTGGCTCGACCTCGAGGTCGCATCCGGAAACGACGCGATCGCCTCGCACTCTCCGACCAGGCGCACGGCCAAGTTGATGGGCCAGTTCCTTCCTGGAACCGACTTCGTCACGTCGGGCTGGAGCGTGATGCCGCGCTACGACAACATGTTCGGAGGCGGCAACTACGACGCCGACGATATCGACGAGTGGCTGACGATCCAGCGCGACTGGCAGGTGGACGGCGGCATCGAGCCGCTGAGCGAAGACGAAGCGATCAGTGTGCGCGAGCGTGCGGCGCGTGCGATCCAGGCTGTCTTCGCCGCTTTCGACTTTCCCGCGATTACCGACGAGGAAGTCGAAGCTGCGACCTATGCGCTTGACAGTCGCGACCTGCCTGATCGCGATCGTGCCGCGGATGTCGCCGCGGGCGATCGGGTGCTGGCTGAGGGAATCAGCGGCCTCGACGTTGCGCGCGAGCTCGACCGGCAGGCCTTCACCGACGTCGCCGAGGCGATCCTGGGCATGCAGCGCCAGCGGGTCTCAGGCGACTATCTCCAGACCTCGGCCATCATCGGGCCGACCGGTGCGGTCAGCGCCGCGGTCAACGATCCGAACCGCTACTCGGGCCCCGGCACCGGCTACCGCCTGGACGGAGAACGGTGGGAGCGCCTGCAGCACCTTCCGCACGAGCTCGACGCGCGCACGTTGGACGAAGAGACGGACGCTCAACGGGCCGTGGTTGTCGAGAAGCATGTTGCCATAGTAGGCAACCAGACGGACGACGTCGTGATCGCGCTGGGCCCGGCGTTCGCCGACGGATTGCGCACCACGATCGGAGGCCTGGCTCATTCCGACGTGCTCGAGGCGCTGATCCAGGGAGTGCGAGACGCGGGCGCCGCGCCGCGCCTCGTGCGCGTGCGCCGCGCGTCCGACGTGGCCTTCATCGGCCACGACGGCGCCGCCCTCGCCGGCTCCGGCGTTGCGATCGGCATCCAGTCGAAGGGGACGACGGTCATCCACCGAGCCGACCTCCAGCCGCTCGACAACCTCGAGCTCTTCGGCATGGCGCCGTCGCTGACGCTCGACTCGTATCGCGCAATCGGCCGCAACGCTGGCGGGTACGCGCTGAAGCAGCGCGTCGGCCCCGTGCCGACGGTGATGGACAACTTCGCGCGCGCGAAGCTGATCGTCCGGACCACTCTGTTACACGCGCGCGAGACGGCCGCGATCACGCCGGACGCACCCGCCATCGAGTTGGAGCTGGTAATGAGGGAGGGCATGTCCCCAACGGCAAGGGTCTGACCCCAGACTCTTGTGCCGTGCCGAATGGTGGCACGTCCCGAACGGCAAGGGTCTGACCCCAGCCTTTCGTGACGACGCTCGGATCAGGGCGGAGTCTTCTCTGTCGGCCAGGGCACTCCGCCGACGCCCCAGTTCTTCGGCGAGTGTCCTTCGACGACGACCCACGTGTGCTCGCGCAGGCCCTCGGTGGTCGCTTCGCAGAGCGCATCCGTGAGCCCGGCGATCAGTTTCCGGCTCGTCTCCTCATCCATGCGGAAGTCGAAGAGCTTGACCTCGATTAGCGGCATGGATCTAGCCGGCGGGCTTACCGGCGATGCCCCAGTTTTTCGGCGAGACGCCCTGAATGACGACGTGGATGTGTTCCTTGGCCGCGCCACTCGACTCGGCGAGGGCGTCCGTGAGCGCCTCGATCATCTTCGGCACTGACTCCTCGGTGACCCTGTGGTCGTAGAGCTTCACTTCGATCATCGGCATTGCGTACTCCTTTCTGTCTGCAAGTCAGCGCTCGACGTGACCGCTGCCGCCGTCGGGGCCGAGCACGAGATCGCGGTCCTGATCGGGAACGTGGTCGAGCGGCACGGGCGCGAGTGCTTCGAAGAAGGTCACCCCGTTCTCGGAGTGGAGGCTGTGCTGGACGCCGCGGTTGATGACGATCACGTCGCCGGCCTTCACGTCGCGGGTCTTGCCTGCGACGGTGATCTTCACCTCACCGTCGATGATCGCCATGACCTGTTCGGTGTGCTCGTGGTTGTGGTCCGGCACCTGCTTCCCCGGCTCGTAGGTGACGCGGCAGAGCAGGATCTGCTCCCCGCCGATCGCGTGCAGCCGGACGCCGTCGACGAACTGCCAAGCCTCGACGCCGTTCCAGGTTCGAAACGGCGTCGCGGAATCAGCCATCTGTCTCGAAGAAGCCCTTGCCGCCGTCCGAGCTCACCGTTCGGATCGAAACCGGGTCGTCGAAGATGACGCGCTTGCCGTCACGCCGTGGCTCTTTCTCTCCGTCGAGCGCACGCAGGACCCGCTCCGGCGTCGCCGGCAGCTGGGTCACCCAGACGCCGACGGCGTCGTAGATCGCGGACACGATTGCCGGAGGCTGCGCATTGTTCGCCATCTCGCCGATCGCCTTTGCGCCGAACGGGCCGTCCTCGGACGGGTTCTCGATGATCAGGTTGTCGACATCGGGCAGGTCTTCGAGTGACGGCGTGAGGTAGGCGCCGAATTCGCCGCCACGGTGTTCCGTCCCCGGGTAGTAGGGATACGCCTCCTCGAGCAGGCCGAGGCCGAGCCCCATCATCGCGCCGCCTTCGATCTGGCCCTCGACGAGCATGGGATTGATCGCGCGGCCGACATCGTAGACCTGGATCAACCGCTCGACCGTCACCTCGCCCGTCTCGTCGTCGACCTCCACTTCCGCCACGCAGGCGGCGTATGAGATCGCGGAATGCGGCTCGATCTCCACGGAGCCGTCCTCGTCGCTGACGTCGGCGTACGGCTTCAGCGCCGCACCGGTGCCGGTGATCAGCTCGCCGTAGTTCCATGTTGCAGCGGCGGCCACTTCCGGGATCCCGATCTTCCGGTCCGGAGCTCCCTTGGCAACGACCTCGCCGTCCACGATGTCCAGATCGCCGGGCGCGATCTCGAGCTCCTTCGACGCAATGTCGAGGATGCGCTCGCGTGCTTGCTCGGCCGCGAAGCGGACCGCGTTGCCGCCGATGAACGTGCCGCGGGAGGCGAAGCTCCCGGTGCACACAGCGGACGAGTCGGTGTTCGTGTTGTCGTTGGTGACCCACTCGAAGGGGACGCCGAGCGTGTCCGCGACGATCTGCGTGTGCACGGTCCGCGATCCCTGGCCGATGTCGACCGTGCCGGAGAAGACGTCGACCCGGCCGTCGGGCTTGAGCTTGACCCAGGCCTGGCTCGGGTCGCCGTTCTGGTTCATGCCGGTGGGGTACTCGATCGTGGCGATCCCCCGTCCCTTGTGCTTCGCCATTACCGCCGGCCTCCGTTCGACGAGGGTTCCGGTCCGGCGAGCTGGGCAACGAGATGCTCAGGCAGCAGGTCGCCGGAGCGACGTTCGTTCGTCATCGACTTGTACTCGGCCGGGAGGTCGTAGCCGACGCGGTCTGCAGCGGCGAGGACGACCGGGACGGTCGACGGATCTTTGAGCACGACTCGATTGGGAGTCGTGTCGCCGATCCGGTTCGCGTTCTTCAGCCGCAACTGGAGCGGATCGATCCCGAGCACTTCGGCGATCCGGTTCATGTGCGTCTCCACGGCAAACGAGACTGACGTCACGCCGAAGCCGCGCATCGCCGTCGTCGGCACGCGGTTCGTGAAGACCACGAAGCCGTCGAAGTGAACGTTGGGGATCGTGTACGCGCCGGTGTGGTGGAACGCATGCTTCGTGACGCCGTACGGTGAGAAGCGGGCATATGCACCCCCGTCGTGGAGCGTCGTCATCCTGCGCCCGAGAATCCAGCCGTCGCTGGTGACGGCGTCCGCCAGCTCCATGTGCCACGGCGCGCGCGTCGAGGACGCAAGGAACTCCTCTTCGCGTGTCCAGCGCCACTTCACCGGTCGCTTGGCCTTGAGCGCGAGCAGTGCGGAGATCGTTTCGCTCGCGGTGTCGACCTTGCCGCCGAAACCGCCGCCGACGGTCCCGCCGACGAACTTCAGCTTGTTCAGCGGCCATTGGAGATGCGCGGCGACGACGCCCATCGAGAAATACATCGCCTGGGTGCACGAGTAGATCGTCAGGCGCCCGTTCGCTTCCGGGACGGCGAGGGCGGTCTGCGGCTCGATCGGACAGTGCTCGATCGCCTGCGGGCGGTAGACGCCCTCCACGATCGTGTCCGCCCGCTCGAACGCCGCATCGATGTCGCCTTTGCGCACGCGCCTGTGGTTGTACGAGCCGAAGTGTGGATACACCGGGCCCCACTGATGGATGTTTGGCCAGTCGGGATCCATCGCCTTGCGGATGTCGAAAAACGCCGGGCGTTCCTCGTACTCGATCTCGATCAACTCGAGCGCCTCGCGGGCGGTGTCCTCGTCGATTGCCGCGACCGCTGCGATCGGCTGGCCCTTGTAACGGACTTCGTCGACGGCGAGCAGCGGCTCGTCGGCAGGGATCCCGAGCGCCTCGAGGTGCCCGTAGACGTTGTGCGGCACGTCCTTGTGAGTGACCACCGCGTGTACGCCGGCCAGCGCCTCTGCCTTGCTCGTGTCGAGGCGCTTGATCGCCGCGTTGTGGTGTGGCGAGCGCAGCGCCTTCGTCCAGAGCGTGCCGCGAACGCGGATGTCGTCGACGTACTGCGTCTGCCCGGTGACGTGGGCGACGCCGTCGTACCGCGGCAGTCGCGCGCCGACGGCTTTCACGCTGGGCTCCCTGGAATCAGCACTGTCGCCTCCTCGGGCTCGAAGCTCGGCTCGACCTGTTCGGGATGGACGTCGCCCTTCGCGGCCGCCTCGACCGCGCTGACGATCTTGATGTACCCGGTGCAACGGCAGACGTGGCCGGACAGGCCCGCCAGGATCTCTTCGCGGCTCGCCTTCGGCGTCCGGTCGATGAGGGCGGTGGCCGCCATGATGAAGCCGGACGTGCAGAAGCCGCACTGGGCGGCGTAGTGCTCGTCGAACGCGGCCTGCACGGGCGAGAGGTCGTCCGCTGCACCCAGGCCCTCGACCGTGGTGATCGTGGCACCGTCGACTGCAGCGAGCGGCAGCAGGCATGACCGTCGCGCCTCGCCGTCGACGAGGACCGTGCAGGCACCGCAGCCGCCCTGTTGGCAGCCGGCCTTGGGGCTCGTGATGTCGAGCTCCTCGCGAAGCGCGGTGAGGAGCGACGTGAGCGGCGGACTGTGGAGATCGTGCTGCTCGCCGTTGACCGTCAGTCTCATTTGCTTCCTCCAAGGTCGTCGAGTGCTCGGTGAACCAGTATTGGGAGCAGCCGCTGCCGGTACCAGGCCGACGCGAGCGCGTCGTCGGAAGTCTGTGCGTCGTCGAGCACCTTCTGCGACGCCTCTTCCGCTGAAGCGCCCCCTGCGAGTGCGTCCTCGACCGAGCGCGCGCGTAGGCCGTTTCGTCCGGCTCCGCTCAGGCCGACACGCAACCCGGCGGGCGTCTCGGCCGCGCAGACGGCGAGAATCGTATACGCGTGCGCGTGCGGCCTGTGGGCCGCTGCGTAACCAGAGCGTTGTGGCTCTTCGAACTCGACTTCCAGCAGCAGGCGTCCGTCGGGGCCGGCGGCCACGAAGTCCTCGATCGGCTCGGTGCGCTCGCCGCCCTTGCCCGCGGTCCTGGCCTGAGCGCCGAGAGCGATCAGCGCCGCCTGCAGGTCGCCGCGCGGGGTTGCACCGCCGGCCGGCGCGCAGAGATTTCCTCCGAGCGTCGCCTGGGCGCGAATCTCGTGATCTGCAACGTTGCGGGCCGCGGTCCCGAGCGGCTCGGGTGCATCCTCGAGCTCGGCCACCGTCGTCATGGCCCCGATCGTCAGAGAGGTGCCGTCGCGCGCGATTCCCGACAGCCCGGCGTTCTGTAGCAGCAGGACACGTTCCGGTCTGAGCCGTCCGTAGTTCAGCTCGGGCATCAGGATCGTGCCGCCGCCCAGCACGGTCACGCCTGAGCCGTCGCCGAAGGCACCGACCGCCTCTTCCCGCGAGGTGGGGGCGATGACCTGGGCCTCTGCAAGAGATGTCGCTGTCACTCCCCGCTCCCTCCTCGAAGGCGCTGACCGAGCCGATTCTGTCACCGCGCGCGCGGAGGGCGCAACAGGGGGCGTCCAGCGCGTCGCGTCGCGGTTATCGTGAGAGCTGTGGCGTTCGCGACGATCGACGAGCTGGAGACCGGCCTCAGGGGCGCGAAGTATCTGCCCGAGCGGGGCCTCTCGACCGCGCTGTACCTTTCGCTCGCACTCGAGAAGCCGCTGCTCCTCGAGGGCGAGGCGGGCGTCGGCAAGACCGAGGCGGCTAAGGCGCTTGCCCAGGCCACGTCTTCGCGGCTGATCCGGCTGCAGTGTTACGAGGGGCTCGACGTCGCACATGCGGTGTACGAGTGGAATTACTCGAGGCAGCTCCTCCACATTCGCGCGGCTCAGGAAGGGACCGTGTCCGAGCAGGAGCTCTTCGGCCCTGACTTTCTGATCCGGAGGCCTCTGCTCGAAGCGATCGAGAGCAAGGAGCCGGTCGTACTCCTGATCGACGAGATCGACAGGGCGGACGACGAGTTCGAAGCCTTCCTGCTCGAGATGCTGTCGGACTTCCAGATCACGATTCCGGAGATCGGAACGATCAGTTCGAGCCGCCGGCCGGCTGTGATCCTGACCTCCAATCGCACGCGCGAGCTTCACGACGCGCTCAAGCGACGCTGCCTCTTCCACTGGATCGATCACCCGACGCTCGAGCGTGAGATCGAGATCGTCGTGTTGCGCGTGCCCGGTATTCCCGATCGGCTGGCAGGGCAGGCCGCAGCATTCGTGCAAGGTCTGCGCCGGCTGGATCTCGCGAAGCCGCCGGGCGTGGCCGAGACCATCGACTGGGCGCAGGCGCTTTCAGCGCTCGGGCGTGAGGAGCTCGACGCCGGGGTCGTCGAAGAGACGCTCGGCTCAGTCCTGAAGTACCACGAGGACTTCGCCGCGGTCCGCGACGAGGCTCTCGTCGCGCTCGTCGAGGAGGCACGCACTGCCGCCGCAGCCGGCGCCGTCTGAAGGCGGCTTCGTCCGCCACGTCGTCACGTTCGGGCGCATCCTGCGTGAGGCGGGGTTGGAGGTCGGTCCGGGGCGCATCTCAGACGCGCTCAGCGGACTCGACTGCCTCGACATCCGCAACCGCGACGACGTCTACTGGACGTTGCGCACGACGCTCGTGTCGCGAGCCGAAGAGCTCGAGAGTTTCGACCGAGCGTTCGCGGCCTGGTTCCTCCGCTCGCCGTCCCGCCCGCCCTACCGCGGCACGATGCCGATTGACAAACCGCCTCGTCTCTCGGAGCGGACACGCACCGATCGCGCCGGCAACGACGACCGGCCGGGCGACGAAGCCACCGAGATCGGCTGGAGCGCGCACGAAGTCTTGCGGCGGAAGGACTTTGCCGCGATGACGCCGGAAGAATTCGCGCAGCTCTCGAAGGCGATCGCGGAGGTGGCGGCGTCGCGACCGCTTCGACGATCGAGACGGTTGCGCCCACATCCGCGCGGCCGGAGCCTCGACCTGCGACGCCTTGCACGCCGTTCGCTCGCTCGCGGCGGTGATCCGATCGAGCGAACGTTCCGACGCCGCATCGAGGTGCCGCGCAAGCTCGTCCTGCTCTGCGACGTCTCGGGCTCGATGGAGGCCTACACGCGAGCGCTGCTGCTCTTCATGCATGCTGCGGTCGGATCGGGGCGCGGCGTCGAGGTGTTCGTGTTCGGCACGCGCCTGTTCCGGTTGACGGACGAATTCAGGACCCGTGATCCTGAGGAGGCACTCGCGGCGGCGGCCCGGCGAGTCGTCGATTGGGCCGCCGGCACCCGGATCGGTGCATCCCTGAAGACATTCAACGACACCTGGGGGCGGCGCGCGCTCACGCGTGGTGCGGCTGTCGTGATCGTGTCAGACGGCTGGGAGCGCGAGAATCCGGTGCTCGTCGCCCGGGAGATGGCCCGCCTGCAACGTGCGGCGTACGCGATCGTCTGGGTGAATCCGCTGAAGGGAAATCCGGAGTATCAGCCGCTCGCCGAAGGGATGAGAGCAGCTCTTCCGTACGTTGATCGGTTCGTGGCCGGACATAATCTGGCGAGTCTCGAAGAACTTGCCGGCGTCCTTGCCGGTATCGAAAGGAGGCACGAGGCGTGAAAGAGGTGCTGCTGGATATCGAGCGCTGGCGCGCACGGGGCGAGCGATTCGCCGTGGCGACCGTGATCGCGACGAGGCGCTCCGCGCCGCGGCCGGTCGGGGCGAAGTTCGCGGTGTCCGAGAGCGGCGAGATGGCCGGCTCGGTCTCAGGAGGCTGCGTCGAGAGCGACGTCTACGACCACGCTTGCCAGGTACTCGAAGGAGCGCGCCCGGAGTTGCTCTCGTACGGGATTGCGGACGAGCTCGCGTTCTCGGTCGGCCTTCCGTGCGGGGGCGAGATCGATGTCTTCGTCGAGACCGCGCCGGATGCGCTGGTCGAGCGCCTGCTGCGAATCATCAAGACCGAAGAGCGGGCGATCCTCTTCACAGTCGTCGAGGGGGAGCCGCTCGGTGCCGACCTGCTGGTGACCGAGGCGGGTGACCGGTTCGGCGACGGACCGGAGGAGCTCGCGGACCACGTCGACGAGTTGCTGCGGCGAGGACGCAACACGCTGCTCGAGCTCGACGACGGCCGGAAGGTGTTCGCCGAGGTGTACGGGCCGGCTCCCCGCCTGCTCGTGATCGGCGCGGTCGATACCGCGGAAACGCTGTGCGCGGCCGCGAAGCAGCTGGGCTGGCGGACGATCGTCGCCGACGCTCGCGGCAAGTTCGCGACGAAGGAGCGCATCCCGAGCGCGGACGAGCTGCTCGTGGCTTGGCCGCAGGAAGCGATCGAGCGGGTGCAGCCGGACTACCAGACCGCGGTCGTTGTGCTGACCCACGACGACAAGTTCGACGTCCCCGCGATCAAGGGTGCGCTCGGCACCGAGGCGTTCTACATCGGCGCCCTCGGGTCGCGGCGAAACCAGGAGCGCCGGCGCGAGCGGTTGCTCGAGGTCGGCGTCGAGGAGCACCAATTCGAGCGCGTCTCCGGTCCCACGGGACTCGACATCGGCGCGGACACGCCCGCCGAAACGGCGCTCTCGATCCTGGGCGAGATCCTCGCCACCCGCGCGGGACGCGACGGCGGCTTCCTGCGGAATTCGAAGACACGAATCCACGTGGAAGAACCGCGCGAGAGCGCGGACGCACTCGCCCACGATTAACCGCGCAAGGCGAGGGCAGACCGATGTGGGTACCCCCGCGAGGCGCCCGCGACCCCACGGGGCGGAGCGTCCGCAAACCTAGCCGCGACCGGGCGTCCCCGTTTCGCCGCGCGCAGCAAAGCCGTCCCAAACTCGGCACGTTCTCGTCACGCCGTCGGGTCTGACCCGAAAGTGTGACGCACGAGTGACTGTTTCGCACCAAAAGTTACCGTTGGCCTGAGAGCGGGGTGGTCGGCGCGTAGGTTGATGTGATGTCTCGCCCGCCACGCGTTCAGTTCGCCGGTGCCGTTTACCACTTGATGAATCGCGGTGTGCGCGGTGAGGATCTCTACACCGACGCTCGCGAGCACCGGCACTTCCTTGCGTTGCTTGCAGAGACCTG
>JALYLY010000009.1 GCA_030773975.1 Actinomycetota bacterium
ACCTCGCGCATCTGCGAGATCGGCGCCGTGCGGGTGCGCGAGTTCGAGCTCGCGGAGGAGTTCGAGCTGCTGGTCGACCCCGGCGTCCCGCTCGGCGCAGCGATCAGCGCCCTCACAGGGCTGCACGACGCGGAGCTCCGCGGACAGCCGCACCCCGGCATCGCGGTGCGACGCTTCCTCGAGTTCGCCGGCGACGCGGTGCTCGTCGCGCACAACGCACGTTTCGACCTCGCCTTCATCGATCGCGAGACGGAGCGCCAGACGGGTGGACGGCTGGCCGGCCCGGTGGTGGATACGGTCGGCCTCGCGCGACGTCTCCTGGCCGGACGAACACGCCGCGCGGGACTCGCGTCGCTTGCGCAGTTCTTCGGCACTGCGGCGCGCCCGTGTCACCGCGCCCTGCCGGACGCTCAGGCGACCGCCGAGATCCTCGTGCAGCTGATCGGGCTTGCGCAGGAACGCGGCGCCCGCACCGTCGCTGATCTCGTCGACCTGGCCGCGCCGCGAGTGCGCAAGGTGTACGCGAAGCGAACGCTCGCGTTCGGCGCGCCGACGTCGCCCGGCGTCTACCTCTTCCGTGACCGCCACGATGAGGTGCTGTACGTCGGACGCGCGCGAGACCTGCGAGCGCGTCTTCGCTCCTACTTCCGGTCGGATCGGCAGCGGCCCGCCGTCGAGGCGGCGCTGTTTGCGCTCGACCGGATCGAGTGGCGGCCCACCGGCTCGGAGGTCGAGGCTGCGCTCGAGGAATTGCGGCTTCTACGCGAGCTGCGCCCCGTCGCCAACGCGCGCAACGCGAGGCCCGACCGCTATGTGTATCTCCGCCGCCGGGGCGACACGCTCGTCTGCACACAGACACCCACGCCACTCGGCCCGATCCGCAGCCGCACACGTGCCCGGCTGGCATGTCGGGCGCTCGACGGAGCGTCCGCCGAGGAGCTCGAACGTCCCGAGCTGGCGCTGTCACGCCTACGCGCGCGTTTACGTCACCTTGCCGACTGCCGGCGGTACGAGGACGCCGCGCGCCTCCGCGACCGGATCGGCGCGCTCGAGCAGACCGTCGGATCCCTTCGCCGCCTGGACCGGTTGCGCCGCGCGCGCTGCTGCCTGATCGTTCCTGCGATCGAGCCCGGTTTCGCGCGGGCGATCTTCGTCGCGGGCGGACGGGTTGCCGCCGTTCGCACGCTCCCGCGCGGTGGAGGGGGCCGCCTCGAAGTCGACGCGGGTCTTGCCGAGACGAACTGCGGGACATCAGACCACCTGGCGGCCGACGACCTCGATGCGCTGCTCGTGATCGGAACGTTCCTGCGCCGCCCGCCCCCCGAGCTGCGTGTCGCGCCGCTCGAGGCGGCGGAGATCCTCAGACTGGCGGCGGCTCTGCCACCGGCTCTGGACGGGGAGACTCGACCACGGCCTCGCGCTCGCGCGGCTTGATGCGGCCCTCCTTGATCTCTTCCGCCCAGTGACAGGCAACTTCGTGGCCGGTCGAGAACTTGCGCAGCAGCGGGATTTCCTCACGACAGCGCGTCGGCTGCACGAACGGGCAGCGCGTGTGGAAGCGGCACGCGGCCGGCGGGTTCGCGGGGCTGGGCAGATCGCCGGCGAGCAGGATCGGCTCGCGCTGCCGCTCGACGATCGGGTCGGGAATCGGCACCGCCGAAAGCAACGAGATCGTGTACGGGTGCAACGGGTTCTCGTAGAGCTCGGCCGCCGACGACACTTCGACGATCCAACCGAGATACATGACTGCGATGCGATCGGAGATGTGACGCACGACCGCGAGATCGTGTGCGATGAAGAGGTAGGTGAGGTCGAACTCCTCCTGCAGCTGCTCGAGCAGGTTGATGATCTGCGCCTGGATCGAAACGTCGAGCGCGGAGACCGGCTCGTCGGCGACGACGAAGTCCGGATTGAGAGCGATCGCGCGCGCCAAACCGATCCGCTGGCGCTGGCCGCCCGAGAACTCGTGTGGGTACCGTCCGGCCGCGTCCGTAGGGAGCCCCACGATCTTCAGAAGGTCGCGAACCCGCCCGGCCGCCTCCCGTCGATTCGCCAGGCCGTGGGTCCGGAGCGGCTCACCGACGATGCGCCCCACACTGTGGCGGGGATTGAGCGACGCGTACGGATCCTGGAAGACCATCTGCATGCGCCGCCGAAGCGGACGCAACTCGTTCTCGCCCAGCTGGGAGATGTCGCGACCCTCGAACAGGATGCGTCCGGCAGTCGGCTTGTACAGCCGGAGGATCGTACGGCCAACCGTCGATTTGCCACACCCGGACTCGCCGACGAGTCCAACCGTCTCGCCGCGGCTGATCTTCAACGAGACGTCGTCGACCGCACGGATGTCGCCGACGTGGCGGTCGAGGACGACGCCGCTCTTGATCGGGAAGTAGACCTTGAGATGCTCGAGCTCGACGAGGGGCCCGCCGTCGGCGCTGCTCACGTAACGCCCGCCGCTTCGCGGGTGCGATCCCATTCGTCCAGCGCGACCGGGTTGAAGCAGGCCACCTTGTGCCCCGGCTCGATCTCAACGAGCGGCGGCACCTCCCGGCTCGAAAGGTCGACCTCGTAACGGCAACGCGGCTGAAACGGACATGCCGACGGGGCGTGAAGCATGTTCGGAGGCGAGCCCTCGATCGGATGCAGCCGCGCGCGCCGACCCAGGTCGAGGCGCGGGACGCTCTGGAGGAGGCCGAGCGTGTAGGGGTGGCGCGGCGTGCCGAAGAGCTGCTCGGCCGAACCCGTCTCCATGAACATGCCCGCGTACATCACGTTCACGCGTTCGCACATGCCCGCAACGACGCCGAGGTCGTGGGTGATGAGGATCAGCGCCGCGTTTTCCTCCGCGACCAGCTCGCGCAAGAGGTCGAGAATCTGCGCCTGGATCGTGACGTCGAGTGCTGTCGTCGGCTCGTCGGCGATCATGAGCTTCGGCTCGCAGGCGAGCGCCATTGCGATCATCGCGCGCTGCCGCATCCCGCCGGAGAACTGGTGCGGATAATCGCGCAGCCGCGCCTTCGCGCTCGGGATCCCGACGCGGTCGATCAACTCGGCAGCCCGGGCTTCCGCCTCCTTGCGATTCATGTCGAAGTGCGTCTCGAGCGTCTCCCGAATCTGCCGGCCGATCGTCAGCACCGGGTTGAGCGACGTCATCGGGTCCTGGAAGATCATCGCGATCTCGCGTCCGCGGATCCCCCGCAATGCGCGGTCCTTCAACTTGATCAGGTCGCGCCCCTCGAACAGCGCACGCCCCGACCGGACGCGGCCGTTCCCTGCGAGCAGTCCAAGGATCGCGAGCGACGTCACGCTCTTGCCGCAACCCGACTCTCCCACGATGCCGAGCGTCTCGCCAGGAGCGATCGCGAACGAGATCCCGTTCACCGCGTACACGGTGCCGCGCCGCGTCGAGAACTCGACCCGCAGGTCCTCGACCTCGAGGAGCGGCGCGCTAGCGGTCACGCAGCTTCGGGTCGAGCGCTTCGCGCAGGCCGTCGCCAATCAGGTTGAAGCCGAGGACCGAGAGGACGATCGCGACGCCGGGGATGATCGCCAGGAATGGGGCCGCCTGCAGGTAATCGTTCACGTCGGTGAGCATCGTCCCCCATTCCGGCGTCGACGGGTCCTGGGGACCGAGCCCGAGAAAGCCGAGGCCGGCCACGTCGATGATCGCGGTCGCCATCGCGAGCGTCCCCTGCACGATCACCGGCGAGATCGAATTCGGGAGGATGTGCGAGAAGAGGATCACGCGCCGCTTGACGCCCACCGCCCGCGCGGCGAGCACGAAGTCGTTCTCCTTCTGAGCCAGCACCGACCCGCGGAGCAGGCGCGCGAAGATGGGGATGTTGACGACGCCGATCGCAACCATGATCTGGTAGAGACCCGGCCCGAGCAACGCGACGATCCCGATCGCGAACAGGAGACCGGGGATCGCGAGCATGACATCCATGCAGCGCATGATCACGCTCTCGAGCACGCCGCCGGTGTAGCCGGCGACCGATCCGAGCACGAGGCCGACCGCGAGGCCGATCGTGACGGAGACCACACCGATCAGGAGCGAGAAGCGCGCGCCGTAGAGGATCCGCGTGAAGACGTCGCGGCCGAGTAGGTCGACGCCGAGTAGATGGTGCAGCGAGGGGCCGGGCGGGATGCCACCTTCCTTGAGCAGCGACAGGTTCTGATCGAGTGGCCCGTACGGCGCGATCACGGGCGCGAAGATCGCCGCGATCACGAACAGCAGCACCAGCACCGCCCCCCCGATCGCAGTCGGATTCCGGATCAGCCTGTACCAGGCCTCGCTCCAGAGCCCGCCGGTCGACGACTCGAGTGAGAGCTCGGCGGCTTCGAGCTCAGCAACGCTCATGAGTACCTGATCCGCGGGTTGATGATCGCGTACGAGATATCCACGATCAGGTTGACGAACACGAAGACGAGCGCAAGGAACAGGATCCCGCCCTGTAACACCGGATAGTCACGGTTGAAGATCGCGTCGCGCAGCCACGATCCCATGCCGGGGAATGCGAACACCGTCTCGGTCAGCACCGCGCCCGACAACAGCAGCCCGGTCTGGAGGCCGATGATCGTCGACACCGGCAACAACGCGTTCCGCAGGATGTGACGGCGGTCGACGGTCAGCGGCGCCAGCCCTTTCGCACGCGCCGTGCGCACATAGTCCTCGTTCTGCACGTCCAGGACGGCAGCACGCGTGATGCGCGTGATTACCGCCAGCGGAATCGAGCCGAGTGCAACGGCGGGCAGGATGAGGTGCTTCAGGACGTCCCATAGCGTTCCCCAGTCGCGGGTGATGATTGCGTCGAGGACGTAGAAGTTCGTCGGGTGCTTCACGTTCGCGGTGACGTCGATGCGGCCGACGCTGGGTAAGAGGTGCCACCTCACCGCGAACAGGTACTTGAGGATGATCGCGAGGAAGAAGATCGGGATCGAGATCCCGAGGAGCGAGCCGACCAGGGTCAACTGGTCGAAGAGCTTCCCGTACCACTTCGCCGCGAAGAAGCCGAGCGGGATGCCGAAGACGACCGCGAAGATCATCGCCGCGACCGCCAACTCGATCGTCGCGGGGAACTTCTGCCGGATCTCCGACCACACCTCTCGGTGCGAGGCGACGCTGACCCCGAGGTCGTGATCGACCGCGGTCGTCTTCACGTAAGTGGCGTACTGCTGCCAGATCGGCTTGTTGAGGCCGTACTTCTCGCGGTAGGACTGGACGAGCGCCGGCGTCGCGCGCTCCCCGAGGAGGGCCTCCGCCGGGCTTCCCGGCAGGGCCCTGATCCAGAAGAAGATGAGTAGCGAGACCCCGACGAGAATCGGGATCAGGAGCAGCAGCCGGCGGACGATGTAACGAAGCATTTCAGTCGTCCGCCGGCGTTCTGCTCAGTTCCTACTGTCCTCCGATGGAAACGCCTTCGAACGGATCCGTTCCGACCGGGCTCGGGACATAGCCCTTGACCGTCTTTTCGAATCCAAGCGCCGGACGCGAATGCGCGTACGGCACGGCAGGGAGGTACTTCATGATCATGATGTTCGCCTGCTTGTAAAGCGCGATGCGCTTCGAGAGGCTCTTCTCTCTCTCGGCCTTCGCGAGGATGTTGAAGATGGCGGCGTTGCGGAACCCGAACTGTGCGCTGTAGGTCTGGAAGAACGTGCCCAGGAAGTTGTCCGGGTCACCGAAGTCGCCCGTCCAACCGATCATGTTCAGGTCGCCGGCCGTGCCGTCCGAGACGTGCTTGACGTAGTCAGGCCGCCATGGTGCGCTGTGCGCCGTGACGCTGAAGCCCGAATTCTCGAGGCTGGCGGCGAAGGCTTCGAAGTTCCGCTTCGGGTCGGGCATGTACGGCCGTGAGACGCCGGTCGGGTACCAGAAGTCGACCTTGCACGGCACGTGGCAGCTCGACGAGTTGAGCAGCTCTTTCGCCTTCGTCGGGTTGTACGGGTACTGCGTCACCTTGTTCGACCACCCGAACAGCTGGGGCGGCTGGAACTCCCTCGCGACCTGTCCTCGGCCGGAGTAGAACGACTTGATGACGGACGCGCGGTCAAGTCCGTAGGCGACTGCCTGGCGGACCTTGATGTCGTTCATCGGGGAGCCCGTGCCCTGATGGATCGTCACGTAGGCGACGTTGAACGCGGGCCTGTTCAGGACCTTGAGCTTCGAGTTCGATTGGATGGTGCCGATGTGCTCCGGCGCGACGAGGTCGTAGCCCTGCACCTCGCCGGTCTGCAGAGCCTGCAGCCGGGCCGAGTTGTTGGAGATCGGCCGGATGATCAGCGTCTTGATCTTCGGCTTCGGTCCCCAGTAGGTCGGGTTCGCGGCCAGGACGATCTTCTCGCCCACCGTCCACGACACGAACTTGAAAGGCCCGGTGCCGGTCGGATGGCTGAACGCGTATGACCCGGTCGGATAGAACGTGCCGCTGCGCAGCTCGCCGCTGTCCGCCCCGTACTTCTTCAGCGCGGCCGGGCTCTGGATCGCGAACGACGAGATCACCTGACCCGGCAGGAACGGACCCGACGGCGTGCGTAGATGGATGGTCACGGAGTACTTCCCGTGCGCCGTGCAGCCGGTGTAGAGACTCGGCGACAGGTCGGCGCTTTCGTTGTGTTTGAAACCACCGAACACCGTCTGCCAGTAGTACGTGGCGGACGCGTCCTGGAACGGTCCCTTGAAGTTGTATTGGCGGTTGTAGTTGTAACAAACGGCCGCCGCATTGAAGGGCGTGCCGTCGTGGAACTTCACGCCCTGACGCAGCGAGAACGTCCAGTCCTTTGCGTTCTTCGAGGTCCAGCTCTTCGCCAGCGCCGGCTGGATCAAGGTGGTGCCCGGCTTCAGCTTGACGAGGCTCTCGAAGATCTGCTCGGTGACACGAAAAGACTCACCGTCCGAGACCAGCGCCGGATCCAGGTACGTGGGATCCGCCGCGCCGGCAAAGACCATCGTTGTTGCCTTCGAGGCTCCGCCTGCCGTGCTCGCGACAACCAACACGCAAAGCGCAGCGAGAGGCAGGGCCAGCCTTCTCAAATTCCCCCTCAACAGAAACTCCTTTCGTCGTCCCGCCGTCCGGGCGGACGCACAATTATGAACGGAAGGTTAAGCCTTCCGGTTGGTAAGACGCTGGGAGCCCGGAAACGATTGAGGGCGCCCCGAAGGCGCCCTCATGTCCGATCGACTACGCGCCGTGTTTAGGCGGCGAGAGAGATCAGATCTCGTAGCGCCGAGAGCCGGGCGAGAGCCTGGCCCTCGAGCTGCCGGACGCGCTCGCGCGTCAGGTCGAGCTCGTGTCCGATCGCCTCGAGCGTCCAGGGCTCGCCCTCGAAGCCGAAGCGGAGCTCAAGGATGCGGCGCTCGCGCTCTGGCAGGGCGTCGAGTGCCCGCCGGACGCCCTGGCGCCGGAGCGATTCCTCGGCCTCGTCGAACGGATCCGCGGCCTCGCGATCGGCGAAGAGGTCTCCGAGCTCGCCCTCGTCGTCCGCACCGACCGTCTGGTTCAGCGAGACGGAGGCCTGGGCGGCGCCGAGCGCCTCGTCGACATGCTGGATCGGAAGGCCGGTCGCCTCGGCGAGCTCGTCCTTCGTCGCCTCGCGGCCCAGCTCCACCTCGAGCCGGCGAGCCGCCCGCGACAGCTTCTGCTGGCGCTCGACGACGTGAACCGGGACGCGGATCGTCCGGGCGTGATTCGCCACGGCGCGCTGCACCGACTGGCGGATCCACCAGGTCGCGTACGTCGAGAACTTGTAACCACGTCGCCAGTCGAACTTCTCGACGGCGCGGTTCAGGCCGAGCGTGCCCTCCTGAATCAGGTCCAGGAATGGGACGCCGAGGCCCCGATAGCCCTTGGCGATGGAAACGACGAGGCGCAGGTTCGACTCGATCATGCGTCGCTTGGCGGTCGGGTCGCCCCGCTCGATCGCCTTGGCGAGGGTGACCTCTTCCGCGGCGGTGAGCAGCTTGTGGCGGCCGACGTCGGCCAGGAAGAGCTGAAGGCTGTCTGCGGAGCCCGAGAGGACATGCGGCTCCGGCTTGACGGGCTTCTCTTCCTTCTCGGCCTCCTTGGCCTCCTTGGCCTCGGCCTCGGGAGCGCGGACGTCGAGCCCGATCCGCTCGAGCTCGCGGGTCAGCTCTTCGACCTCGGGCTCGTTGAGGTCGTGCTCGAGGGCGAACGCCTCGAGCTCGGCAGCCTCGAGGTGCCCACGCTCTTCGGCACCCTCGACGAGCGCTTTGGCCTGGTCGGAATCAAGCAGTTCGTGCAGCTGATTTTGTGTCAAGTGTCCCTTTCGAGTCCTACTTTGTGATACGGCGGCATACCTTCGTACTGTAGGTCGAATTCCCTCTTATTTCCAGGCTTGTTCCGTCCCGGAAGGGTCAGAAACGTGCAACGTGCGCGGGTCCTTTGTTATTCCGTCGCCGCGGGCTCTTTGGATTGCGCGCGAACAGGAAACTCGAACTCGATCTTGTCCTCGTCGTTCAAGACGAGCCGCGCACGAAAAGGTTTGCCGTTTCGTGAGCGGAAACCTGAGAGTACTTCCCGGGTCCGACGTTCCTCGATCAACTGCCTGGCGATCTCCGGCGTGAGCGTCCGGCTCGCGACTCGTTTCCAAATCACAAAACCGCAGCCGACCTCCTCCCGGCTCTTCCAGCTCGTGCAGCCGTACGCCTTGGAGTTCTCCTTGATGATCTCGCCCGTTTCGGCGCCGCAGCGCGGACAGAGGCCGAGCTCGACCCGCTCCGGCCGGAGCTGCTCCTTGTCCAGGGCCGCGATCTGCTCGACGGTCTCCTTGGCGAAATCGGCGATTCCCTTCATGAACTTCTTGCGATCCCCGTGCCCGTGCTCGATGTCGGAGAGCTTGTGCTCCCAGTCACCCGTGAGCTCCGGGGAGGTCAGCTTGTGGTCAAGGAGCATGGTGATGACCTGGATACCTTTGGGAGTCGCCTGGAGGTCCTTGCCGACGCGCTCGATGTACTCGCGCCGGATCAGGGTCTCGATCGTCTCGGCGCGCGTCGCCGGCGTGCCCAGCCCGGACTCCTTCATCGCCTCGCGCAGCTCCTCGTCGTCGATGAGCTTGCCGGCGGTCTCCATGGCCGACAGCAGCGTCGCCTCGGTGTAGCGCGGCGGCGGCTTCGTCATCTTGTCCTCGATCTCAGCCGCGATGCAGCGCACGGTCTGGCCCTCCTGCAGGACTGGGATCTCGCCGCCTTCGGCCTCGTCCTCCGACTGCCGCTCCTGATCGGGCTCGAGCCCGTAGACCCCGCGCCACCCGGCCTCGAGCGTGATCTTGCCGCGCGTACGGAAGCGCTCCTCTTCAACGAGCGTGATCAGTGTCGTGCGGGCATAGCGCGCCGGCGGATGGAACACCGCGAGGAAGCGCTTCGCGACGAGGTCGAACACACGGCGCTCGTCGGGCGAGAACGCCTCGAGGTCCTTGTCGATGTCGGTCGGGATGACCGCGTGGTGGTCGCTCACCTTCGCGTCGTTGACGACGCGTCCGAGCGGCAACTGGTCGAGCGCGAGCACGAACTCGGCTCCCTTGCGGTAGCCCTCGATCGGTTGCAACGTGGCGGCCGTCGGCTTCAGCTGTGGGACCATGTCGCCGGAGAGGAAGCGCGAGGACGTGCGCGGATACGTGATCGCCTTCTTGCTTTCGTAGAGGGACTGCGCGGCCTGCAGCGTGCGTCGCGCCGAGAAGCCGTAACGGCGGTTCGCGTCGCGCTGGAGCGAGGTCAGGTCGTAAAGCAAAGGCGCGCGCTCGGACTGCTCCTTGCGCTCGACCTTCTCGACCGTCCCGTCCTGGCCGGAGACCTTGGCGACGATCGCGTCGGCGCGCGTGAGGTCCCCGAAGATCCGCGTTTCGTCGCCCTCGAACCAGAGCCCCTGATACGGCGGCTGGAACGTCCCGTGGATCAGACGGTACGGCTCGGGGACGAAAGCGTGGATCTCGCGCTCGCGCTTGACGATCAGCCCGAGCGTGGGCGTCTGCACCCGGCCGAGCGAGACGACGCCGCCGACCCACGCGCGGCCGCGAATCGTCGCGGCACGCGTCGCGTTCATGCCGACGAGCCAGTCGGCCTCTGAGCGGGAACGCGCGGCGTCCTCCAGAGACTGCATCTGCGTGCCCGGGCGGAGCTTCTCGAATCCTTCGCGGATCGCCTGCTTCGTCATCGACGAGATCCACAGTCGCTCGACCGGCTTGGGCGCCTTCGGGCTCGTTGCGGAGCTGCCGAAGACCGACTCGTACACGTAGGCGAAGATGAGCTCGCCCTCGCGGCCGGCGTCACATGCGTTGATGATCTTGTCGACGTCCTCCCGCTTCAGCAGCGTCTCGATCAGCTTCAGCTGCTTCTTCGACTTCGCGTCGCGAGGCACGAGCTTGAAGCCGTTCGGCGGGACGATCGGCAGGTCCGCCATCTTCCACTTCTTCCACTTCTCGTCGTACTCCTCGGGCTCGGCCAGCTGCACGAGATGGCCGACGGCCCACGTGATCACGTATTCGTCGGACTCGAGGAAGACCGCCTCGTCGCGGGTGGTTCGGGTCTTGGCCGTCGACTTCGCGGCCTCGACGACCTCTTCGTTCGTCGGCTCTTCAACCTTCTTCTTGCCCCGCTTCGGCTTGATGTCGTCGAGCTTCCGCCGCTGGAAGGGTCCTTCCAGCGCGCCCGCGAGATCGCGGCCGACGGAGGGCTTCTCTGCAATGACAAGGGTCTTGGGCATCCAAAACACCATAGCGTCCCTCGGAATGGGCGCCGGGCCGGGGATACTTGGCCGGGTGCGGCCCAGTCTCCTCTATTCCCTCGCCGCCGCCCTCTCCTGGCCGGTGGTGCGCTGGCTGTACCGATTGCGTGCCGAGGGTGAGGAGAACCTTCCCGCCGAGGGTGGTTACGTCCTCGCGGCCAACCACATCTCGAACCTCGATCCCTGGCCCCTCGGGCTCCCGCTGTGGCCGAGGCGGTTTCTTCGCTTCATGGCGAAATCGGAGCTCTACTGGTGGCCCTTGGGCTGGCTGATCACGGCCGGCGGCGGTTTTCCCGTACGGCGTGGCGAGCGTGACCTCGAGGCGATCAACACCGCGATCGACCTCGCGCGCGAGGGAAACGTCGTGGCGATGTTCCCGCATGGCACGCGGCAGCGGAAAGGGCTCGTGAAGCGGTACCAGCCGAAAGCGCACACGGGCGCGGCTCGAATTGCGCTCGAGGCCGGCGTGCCACTCGTGCCGGCGGCGATCGCGGGGACAGACCGGCTCTCGAGGCTCGCGCCGCTGCGCGTGCGCTACGGCAAGCCGATCCCGCTGGACGACCTGAAGGACGAGGATCCTTCCGAGGCGGCCAGCGAGGCGACCGACCGGTTGATGGCGGAGATCGACCGCCTGGGTGCGGATCTGTGATGAAGCCGCTGCTCGTGATCGACGGCGATTCCCTCGCACACCGCGCGTACCACGCGCTGCCGAAGTCGATGCGGCGGGCCGAGGGCAAGCCGAGCAACGCCCTCGTCGGCTTCTCGAACTTCCTTATGCGTCTCTGGCAGGCCGAGGCGCCGCGCGCCGCCATCGTCGGCTGGGACACGCTCTTCGTGCCCACGTACAGGCACGAGCTCTTCGCGGGGTACCAGGGTGGGCGTGAGTTCGATGACGAACTGCTCGAGCAACTCGACCTTCTTCCGGAGCTCGTCCGTTCGTTCGGCTTCGTCGCTGCGAAGGGCGAGGGCTACGAGGCAGACGACTTTCTCGCGGCCGCCGTCGCGCAGGAAGAAAAGAACAGAGGCACCGCTGTCGTGGTCACATCCGACCGTGACTCGTTCCAGCTCGCGAGCGAGCGGACGATGATTCTCCAACCGACCCGCGGCGTGAGCGAGCTCAGTCGCGTGGGGCCTGCGGAGGTGCGGGAGCGCTACGGCGTCGACCCGGGGCAGGTACCGGACTTCATCGCGTTGCGCGGCGACCCGTCGGACAAGCTCCCCGGCGCGCGCGGCGTCGGCCCGAAGACGGCGGCGAACCTCCTGGCGCAGTACGGAACGCTCGAGGCGATGCTCGAGGACGGCCGCTTCGAAGCGCAGGCGGAGGAACTCCGGATGTACCGTCGAATGGCGACGCTAGACGCCTCCGCCCCCCTACCTCCCCTCGTAGATCAGACCCCTAACTGGGTGGAGGCGTCTTCCTTCGTGCGGCAGCTGGGCATGAACGCCCAGGCCGACAGGATCGCCGCGCAGGCCGCGTAGGAGCCGTCCGCCGATCGACGTCCTGACTCACCCGGCGCTCGCGCACCTCCACCCCACGTTTGGTCATCCGGACTCGCCCGAGCGGCTCGATGTCCTGCTTGCGGCGTTCCCTCAGGCACGCGAAGGGCGGGCTGCGGAACGCTCGGCTGTTGAACGTGTACACGCGCCCGAGTACCTGGACGTGCTGGAGGCACTGACGGAACCGGCCTTGCTCGACGCCGATACGGTCGCCTCGGAGACGAGCTGGACTGCGGCGCTGCTGGCCGCAGGGATCGCAATCGACGCTGCCGAGACTGCCGGTTTTGCCCTGGTGCGGCCGCCGGGCCATCACGCTCGGCCGGGAACCGCGATGGGCTTCTGCCTCGTCAACAACGTCGCCGTCGCTGCTCGGCACATGCAGGCCGTGCACGGCGTCGACCGAGTGGCGATCGTCGACTACGACGTCCACCACGGCAACGGCACGCAGGAGATCTTCTACGCGGATCCCTCGGTGCTGTTCGTGTCGCTCCATCAAGACGACCTCTATCCGAAGGGCTTCGGCACGCTCGAGCAACGCGGCGCCGGCTCGACGGTGAACGTGCCGCTGCCGGCGGGCACGGGCGACGACGGCTACCGGTACGCATTCGAGCAAGTCGTTGCGCCGGCG
>JALYLY010000010.1 GCA_030773975.1 Actinomycetota bacterium
GTGCACCGAAACCTGCCTGTAGATGGCCGTCCCGACACCTTGTCTTCTCGCCTCGGGAAGGACGCAGTTCACTGCGAAGGCTGCTGCGTCCTCCTCCATCCCAGGCATGAGAGCGCAGGCGGCGGCGCCGACCGGCTCGCCGTCGAGGAGCGCGAGCCAATCGCGGAACCTCGGCCACGTAGCGCGGTAGAGCTCGATCGTCTCGGGCTCGATTTCCATCCAGCGCCAAACGGTCTTTCGGATTCGGGCGGCGGCGAAAGTATCCGTCGTTCCCACGACCAACTCGATCACCCGGCGAACGTAGTGCGCTTCCATACGATCGTCAAGGCGGCCACCAGGGCGGGCCGGGTTACCCGTGGGCGAGCGGATAGCGTTCGGTTAGCTGCCCGGCCCTTATCTCAGTGTCTGAGTGACGGCTTGACCCACGGCCTCGATCACGATCACAGCGTCCTGTACGTACGACAGCTGGATCGGTCGGGTTGCCGTCTTCTTTGGAAGCATGTCGCCGCTGTGAGCGATGCGGTGACGTCGCTCGACAATCTCGTCCAGTGTTTCCTTCACTACGTCAGCGGTCCATGTCGGGCCGCCTCTGGACAGGATGTCTGCGGCACGCGGCCACGGTGGCCCTTTCTGGACGACATCTCGCATTACACCCTCGATCATGGCGGCCCGCTGAAAGGTGATTGCCCCGAGCTTTTCGCGGCACAGCTCTGCAAGTTTTGCGCCAGAGTTCGTCGCGGGCAGTAGAGCAAGGAACGCCTCAGGCTCTTCCTTCACCCATTTCGCGACGTTAGGCCCGAGACGGCCGTCACGGACAGCCCGTGGGATTGCAGCAACGACTGAATCGAGCACGAGAGCGTCCAAAGCCGCGACGCTGAGCACGAGCGCCCCTCGGAGCAGGTCCGAGACGTGCTGTTTTGGCCGCCCCGCCACGCCGTGCAGCTCGGGGTGGAGCAGCAGGAGGCCATCTACGCGTCGCATCGTCTTATCGAAGACTGTCTGAGGGTTGGCCGACACCGTCGAGGAGCTTCTCGCCGACCTGAAGCTCAAGGTTGACGACAGCATCGCGCGCCTGACGGCCGCGCTCGATCAGACCGAGGCTAGGGTCGCCGAGCTGGAAGCAGCGGCGTGACGGCAGTTCTCACGCCTAGCGATGCCGACCGGCTGCGCAAGCAGAAGGCGGAGGCAGAGGAGCAGAGGTGCAGGCGTGTGCTCGAAGGCGCGGGCTGGACGGTAACTACCGTGACCGACACGAAGCACGGGCCGCACTACGCGATCGTCAACACGGGCGAGACGCACAAATACGGCACGCCCGAAGAGCTTGCCCAGCAAGTGAGGGCAGGGAAGAAACACCGACAACACAAGGAGCAGGTGATGGCAGACATCAATAGCGACAAGCGTGAAGGCCCCGGATTCGGAGCGAAGACCGGAAGCTACAAGGGCGGCGGAGATTCCCGCAGCCCCTTGGAGAAGCGCGGGGGAGGCCCCGACTTCCAGACCAAGGGCGGCTCGAACACGGACACGTCCGTAAACGACGACGACAAGGAGTGATGCAATGGCAACGACAGTACTTGCCGACAACGCTGCCGCAGTAGCGGCAGGATGGGTGCGTACGCAGTGGGCGACTATGAGCCCGAGTCCCACTGTTCTGCACGCGCTACTCGAAGTACCTCACGGGTGACAACGAGTCAGGGCATACGCATGAGATCGACGGTGGCGGTGCGACTCAGGCAGCCGCCGACACGGCCGCGCTCGCTGCTCTCAACGCGTTCCGACTCAATCGCTACGGCACCGACACAACGAACCTGCAATCCGGCAGTCGGAGGACTAAGCCGGAGACTCGAACCGCAGTAAGCACCGGCGGGTCACAGGACAACAACCCCGCACCGGCCCTCACGCTCGACGTGAGCTGACACGAAGGAGAGCAACATGGCTAAGGATCTGAAGCCCACCGATGTCAGAGACATCGAGTACAGCGGTGAGTTCAAGTCGAACATCACGAGCGACGGCATCGAAGAGATCAACGAGCGCGCCGAGGAGTCAGTCTCGGACTACAAGCCCGGGTTCACTCGGCAGGAGGGTGTAGACGAGGCGTGAGCTAACGCTGCCGCTCATGCCACTCCCTCCAGTCGGCAAGCCAAGCCTGCTCGTCGCGCTCGTCGTTCATGGGCCTAACCCACGTATAGCCTCGTGCGCGAAAGTCCGCCTTCTGCCTCCTGTAAGCGAGCAAGGCTTGTTCGTTGTGCTCGTTCAGGGGCCAGCGCGGATCGAACGGCGAGTCGCACTCCCTGCGCGGGCCACAGAAGCGAAGGTTCCATTCGTGGCAGTCCCTGCGCCACTGGTGGAACGCCTCCGAGTTGGGGTACGAGGTGCGGTCGCGCCGTAGCCAGCGGATCAACGTGTGCGTCGTCACGCGCAAGAACCTATATGAACGACTAAGCCCGCTTGCGCGGGCTTTTGTCGTCTTACGGAGTGCTCGGCGAGCGGGTGCCCAGGACCGCCTCGATGCCGATCGCGCCGAAAGTTCTCGCGAGCTGCGCAAGCGTCGCAGCCGCTGCTTCGGCACCAGGCCCGACAAGTGCTGCGAGTGCAGCAAGCGCGAGCTGCGACTCCGCAAGGCCGATCCCCTTCGCCTCAAACACAAAAGGCGCATGCCAGCGGCCGGCAGCACGTTCGTACCGGCCGGGGCTCTCCTCGCCAATCAGCAAAGTGAGCGCGAGTGCGTTGGGCAGGCTGACGTAGTCCATCTCGCGCACAGCCATCTCGGCCGCGAGCAGGTGGCGACGCTGGATCGCGCGCTGGAACCGTCCCTGTGCTGTGCCCTGGCTGGTCATCCTGTGATGGCCGCTGGGGCGACGGCGGTTGAAGCCTAATCCGGACGTCTGTCGCTCGTCCCGGGCCGGTCTGTCCGCCCGGTCCTGGCATACTGACGACCGAGAGGTGTGGCCACCACACCGCGTCCCCAACCGAGACTCGACAACGGTCGAGTCGCGGGAGGAGGTGCGCGAAAGTCACTATCGCGCGGGAGCGGTTTCGAGCGGTTCCGGGCGGTCGAAGTTCGTCCGCTGCTCGACGGCGGAGTGCGCCGCAAAGGCGCATGTATACACGGGATCTGGCTCACGGAGGGGTCTGTAAGCTCCGCTGCGGAGCGGCTGGGGCCGGTGCCCCAATTGGTCTTCAAAACCAGTACGGCGTCGTAGCCCGACGCTAGGCAGGTTCGACTCCTGTGCCGCTCCGTTCATACGGTTTGTAGCGGTGGTGGAGAAGGATGGCGTTGCCGTCGGGGTCGCGAAACCCGGCCCCATGGCAGACGCCCGAGTCCCACATCTCATTGACCTGCACGCCGGCCGCCTCCAGCTTCGCCTTCGCCTCGGCCACGTCGGGGACGCGCAAGGCAATCGTTCCGGGCGGCAACGGCGTGAACTCGGAGTCGTGGGTGTGCGGCGTCATCACCGCGAGCGTCACGTTGCCGGTCTCGTACTCGACCCAGTCCTCGTCCGGCGAGTTCGGGTTCCTCTGGAGGCCCAGCACCTCTCCGTAGAAGTGGTTCGCCTTCTCCATGTCCGTCACCGGGACGCGGATGTAGTCGACTCGCTGCACATCAATCACTGGCCCGTATCTCCTGTGTCAGAAACGACGCGATCTCGATGCGCTCTACCTTAGGACCCTCACCCGGTTGCCGCGAGGGGCACGACGGTTCAGTCCGTAGCGTCCGCGAGGTACGACTAGCTGCCTCCGAGTCCACGCGTCACGGATTCCTGTTCCGGCGTCCCGTCAACCTCGCTCGCGAAGTGGCACGCGACGGCATGGGCCGGAGCGAGAGGACGCAGCGCCGGATCCTCGCTCGTGCATACCTCGGGTTTCCCAATTTGGTACGCAGCCAGCAACGCGTGTGGAAACGGCAGCCGCTTGGGGGAGCGGCGGCGCTTGGCAGCTCTCCGGTCAGAATGACCTGGACGCAGGTGGCGTTTCGCTGTCAGGGCCTTCTCGCTCTCCTCGACGGGAGGATCGATGAGGCCGAACCGTTGCTGCGAACGAGCTTGATGAAGGGACGCGAACAAGCACCGCAGTGGGAGGTCGTGTACTGGATAGAGGAGCTTGCTGCGGTCGCCGCAGCAAAAGGCGAAACCTTGCGGGCCGCGAAGCTTTGGGGCGCGACTGATGCTCTGTTCGAAAAGCTCGGGCTGGTAACTCTCGAAGAGAGTCGCCAGGTGGGTGATAGGTTCAGAGAGGAGGTACAAGAATCACCCGACAGCGACTCGTGGGCGGAAGCTTGGGCGCAAGGGCATGCGATGACACTGGAGCAAGCCGTCACTTATGCGCTCACCGACGAAGCTGTCGGTCACACGATTCGAAGGTGAGCCTCATCGCCCGCTACCTCGATGCCATTCCCCGCTGACGTACTCCTACGCGAGCGTGGGTTCGAGCAGACGACCGTCCTGCATTCGGATCGAACGGTGGGCCTTCGCCGCGATCTCGGGATCGTGTGTGACGAGGATCACCGTGTGTCCCCGCTCCTCCGAGAGTGAAGTGAGCAGGTCGACGACTTCCGTGCCCGTGCGTGAGTCGAGGTTGCCGGTCGGTTCGTCTGCCAGCACGACGCGCGGCTCCGTGGACAACGCACGCGCGATCGCGACGCGCTGCTGTTCGCCACCGGAGAGCTGCGAGGGAAGATGGTCGGCGCGATCGCTCAATCCCACTTCCTCGAGCAGGGCAAGCGATCGAATTCGGAGCTCGCTTTCCGGCAGTCCGGTCGGTGCGAGCTTCGCTTCGACGTTCTCCAGCGCGTTCAAGGTCGGAATGAGATTGAACGTCTGGAACACGAAGCCGAACGCACGCAAGCGGAGGTCGGCGAGGTCGTTGTCGCCAAGAGTGTTCAGGTCGCGGCCCTCGAAGAAGACCTGGCCCGACGTCGGACGGTCGAGCGCGCCCAGCAGCTGCAGCAGCGTCGTCTTGCCGGAACCGCTCGGGCCGACGAGCGCGACGATCTCTCCGTGCTCGATCGTCAGGTCGATGCCGCCGAGCGCGTTGACGGTCGCCTCTCCGCGCCGAAAGCTTCGGGTCGCGTTGCGAACCTCGTAGAGGAGATCACTCGTCATTCCATCTGCCTCAACGCGTCGGCGGGACGCAGTCGCGCGGCACGCAGTGCTCCGGCTCCGCCGGCGATCAGTCCGCCTGCGAGCGCGAGCGCGAAACCGAAGAGGAGCAGGGAAAGGCTCAAAGGCGCCGTCAAGGAAACGGACGTCGACGCCGTGCGAGCAAGCGCTTGGCCGAGTCCGAGGATGTCGTTGGCGCCGGCAGCGCCGGTCGTAGAGCTCGCCGAGAGGCTTGGGCCGAACGCGCCGATAGCAGCGGCCGCGAGCACGCCGAGGACAACGCCGACGAGGCCGCCCGCGATCCCGGTGGCGAGGCACTCGCCGAGAACCTGTCGGACGACGAGCCGCTGCGACCAGCCGAGCGCCTTCAGCGTCCCGATCTCACGAACGCGCTTGCCGATCGACGACAGCGTCAACAGCGCCGCAACGAGGAACGCTGCGACGGCAGCAATGATTGCGAGCACGAGCCCGAGGTCGTGCGAGAGGTTCGCCGCGTCCACGAGCGAGCCGTTGATCGACGCAGCGACCTGCTTCGCGCTTGCGACCTGCGCGCCCGAACCGAGCGCCTGCTCGATCTCCTTCTGAACCTTGGCGACGTCGGAGCTGCTCGTCGCACGGACGAGGACGACGTTCGCAAGCCCCTTCTGGCTCGCCAGCTTCTGCAGCTGCGCGAGCGGGATGTAGATGTCCGCGGTCTGACCGCCGAGGGGCGGACTTACGAGGCCGATGATCTTGAACCTCGTTCCGTTCAGGTCGAGCGTCGAGCCGAGCTTCAAGGACTTGCGTTTTGCGTACGCGGCCGAGACGAGAGCCTCATGTCCACCGGACCGCGAGAAGAAGCGGCCGCCTGACAACTGCGACGGCGTGACGAGCCCGATCGACTGCTGCGCGGGATCGATGCCCCCGATCGTGTACGAGGAGCTCTTGATGTTCGTCTGCGGCGGGCTGACGACCTGCTTCAGCGTCTGCTGGGGAGTGGTGATTCGGGCGCGGAACTCGCGCATCCGTGCAGGCAGGCACTTCCGTGCGGCCGGCGAGCTGAAGAAACCACCGCCGCCTGCACCCCTGCCGCCTCCGAATCCCTGCTGCCCGCCCGGTTGTGTGCCGGACTGCGGACCGCCGCCGACGCCGAGCTTCTGGAAGCAGGCTTGAATAGCTGCTGCCTCCGCTGCCGTCGGCGGTTTGATCTGGCGCCGGATGTCCAGCTGCTGTCCGCCGGCCTTGATCTTCGCGACGATCTTCGGCACGACGCCCTCCTGGTGGACGGCGGAGAGCACGAGGCCGTTCGAGATCGATGCGACGCCGGGAAGCGACGCGATCTTCGCCGTCTGCTGCTGCGGGAATGTCAGTTGCGTCCCCGGCAAGAAGAAATCGTGCACGAACTGCGTGCCCGGCTTGCCCAGCTTCGAGAGGTCGGTGACGGCAGACTGGTTCGCCTGGACGACCTCGCCGCCGCCTCCGCGGCCGAAGCCGCCGGTGTCCTGTTGCGGCGACAGCGTCACGGTGAGGTCGGTTCCGATCGCCGACAGCGGGTTGAGCGCGGTCTTCTGGGCCCGGTCGAGCCCACGGGCGAGGCCGCTGATCGTGATCACGAGCGCGACGCCGAGGGCGAGCCCGACGAGCGTGAGGACCGTTCGCGTTCTTCGGCCGACGAGCTCGCTACGCAAGTAGCGGAAGTAGAACACCGACCGCAGCTAACAGCAGTGACCTAAGACACAGCTAAGTCTTGCGTAAAACTTTCTCTGAGGGCTGCCTGGCCGCGCGGAGTCAGAACGACTGCACGAGCACCCGAGTCCGGCTGCGTGGCGACGCGAACCAGCCCGTCCGTCACCGCATCGTCCCAGACGGCGTAACGCGGGCAGTTGCTCCGCCACGCTTCGCGCACATCGTCGTACGTTCGCATGCGTGCCGCGACCCACTCGAGAAGCTCCAAGGTCGGGGCCGCGACCGTCATCCTCAAAGGATAGGCGTCTACTATGCAAACCATGGAGAGCATCATCTGTCCGGTCTGCGGATTCATCGCCGAGACGACGGATGCGTCCCGCCTCCGCACGGTGTGGGCCGATCATCTGCTCGGTGGCTGCGGCGATGACGTCTCCGCCATCACGACAGCGATGGAGTCCTGCATCGAGCAGAGGCAGGAGCTCTGGCGCTCGGGAATGACGGATGAGGTACCCGGCCTGACGGTGACGATCGACCTGCTCTGGGAAGCGCTCCGCTACGCGCGCCTGGCCGAGCCTCCCGCAGCTGCGGCCTAGCGCCGCTCGGGAAGCCTCCGCAGACGCTTCGCGTTTCCGGTCGAGAAGGGATATCGGCAAATATTGGCTGGGAGCGGCCGCAGCTGCTGCACGCTTCCAGAAGGGAGAAGGTTGAGATGGCAGCGATCAAGAGATCTGCGCACGTCGTCTGGGAGCGGGAAGGGGAGCGCCGCGAGCGCTGACGGCGATCCGAACAGTCGGCCGTCACCGTCACCGTTCTCGGGACGAACGGCGTGGGCGCGCAGCGTGCAGACGCCGTTGCGGGAGTTCCTGCGCACCGAGACCGGTGGAGCGGCGGTCCTGCTGGCCGCGGCAGCCGCGGCGCTCGTCTGGGTGAACGTCGACGCGTCGTCGTACGACTCGCTCTGGAGGACGAAGCTTTCGATCGACATCGGCGACGCAGGCGTCGCGCTGGATCTTCGCCATTGGGTGAACAGCGGGCTGATGACGTTCTTCTTCTTCGTCGTCGGGCTCGAGGCGCGCCGAGAGTTCGATCTGGGAGAGCTCCGCGAGCGGCGGCGTTTCGCCTTGCCGCTGGTCGCCGGGATCGGGGGCATGGCGTTGGCGGTTGCCATTTACCTCGCGTTCAACGCCGGCCGCTCGTCTGCGCACGGCTGGGGAATAGCCATGTCGACCGACACGGCCTTCGCGCTCGGCCTGCTTGCTCTCGTCGGGCCGCGCTTTCCCGACCGTCTGCGGGCGTTTCTCCTGACCGTCCTCGTCGTCGACGACACCGTCGCGCTCCTCGTCATCGCGACGGTCTACACAAAGGCGCTCCACGTCGTGCCACTGCTTGCAGCAGTCGCCTTCCTCGGAGTCGTGCTCGTCGCGCGTAGCTCCGGAGTCCGGACCGGTCTCGCGTATGCAGCGCTCGGGGCTGCCGCGTGGGTAAGCCTGCTCAAGTCGGGGATCGAGCCCGTGGTGATCGGGCTCGCGATGGGGCTCCTCGTCTACGCCTACCCGGCTCGGCGGTCCAGTCTCGAGCGCGCGACGGAACGGTTCCGCGAGTTCCGCGAGCAGCCCACCGCGGAACTGGCACGCGTGGCCGGAGTTGAGCTCAGGGCGGCGACGTCGTCCAACGAACGGCTGCAGCAACTGTTTCACCCCTGGACGAGTTACGTGATCGTGCCGCTGTTTGCGCTCGCGAACGCAGGGATCGTGGTCAACGGCAGCTTCCTGGCACAAGCCTTCAGCTCGCCGATCACGCTCGGGATCCTGGTGGGCTACGTCGTCGGCAAGCCGGTAGGCATTCTCGGCGGCTCGTGGCTGGTGACGCGTCTGACCCACAGACGGCTGCAGCCTCCGGTGGGCTGGGCGGCAGTCGCCGGCGGCGGCACGATCGCCGCGATCGGCTTCACCATCGCGCTGCTGATCGCGACGCTCGCCTTCGACGGGCGCCAGCTCGAGGAGGCGAAGGTCGGCATCCTGAGCGCCGCTCTGAGCGCGGCGCTCATCACCTGGCTGCTGTTCCGCGCGACGGCACTGCTGCCTCGGCGCCTGCGGATCCGCGCGCTGCTCGGATCCGCTCAGCCGCTCGTCGACCTCTACATCGATGTCGACCCGGAAAGCGACCACATTCGCGGGCCGATCGATGCGCCTGTCACGGTTGTCGAGTACGGAGACTTCGAGTGCCCCTATTGCGGGCAGGCGGAACCGGTCGTCCGCGAGCTCCGCCGCGACTTCACCGACGTCCGTTACGTCTGGCGGCACGTGCCCCTGAACGACGTCCACCCCCACGCCCAGCTGGCCGCGGAAGCCGCCGAAGCAGCGGCCGACCAGGGCGCCTTCTGGGAGATGCACGATCTCCTGCTCGACAACCAAGACGCGCTCCGGCCGGACGACCTGGTCGCCTACGCCGAGCGGCTGGGCCTCGACGTCGAACGCTTCACCAACAGCCTGCGCGAGCACACCGGAGCAGCCCGCGTTGCCGAAGACGTCGATAGCGCAGACCTCAGCGGTGTCTCCGGCACGCCCACCTTCTTCATCAACAGCCGCCGCCAGCACGGCGCTTACGACATCGCCTCGCTTTCGGCAGCAGTACGGGCGGCCGGAGCGCGGGCGACCCTGACGAGCACGAGCGCCGGCTGAGCGCTCCTCCGCGGCCAGCTGTTGAGTGGCCCGGCTCACCCGAATCGGGGACACCACCGACTCCCCCGCGGGGAGGGACGGCGCGGCCGAGCGAGACGACGATGAGAGCATGCTCCGGAAGATCTTCATCTCGCTGCTCGTCGTCGTCGCGACGCTCGTGGTCGTGCCCTCGGTGCTGGCAGCGCTCAACAGCCCGAGCGTTTTCGGCGCGTCGTTCACGCATGGGAACGTCGTCACCGGCGGCTGGGCGTCCCCGCAGGGGATCGACGCTCAACGACTACGAATCGGCGTCCCGGTCGGGCAGTCACTCACGATTGCGAATGAAGGCTCCCTGCCCGCTACATACCGGTTGAACGCACGCACTACCGGCGACCCCGGGCTCCTAGCCCACCTCTCTGTCATTGCCACCCGCAGTAACGACGGAGCAACGATCTTCAGCGGCGCCGTGACACGCCTGCGGGCCGTCGATCTCGGGCGGTTCCGAGCCGGAGAGCAAGAGACGCTTCAGTTGCGTGTGCTGTTGACGTCGACCGGCACCGAGGCGCGTGACAACGGCTTGCAGGGACGCGCTGCATCCGTCGCGTTCACCTGGATCGCAACTCAGGCGTGAGGACCGAATGGTAGTGTCGAAGCACACGACGGGGTGTGACCTAGGAATCCAGGCTGCGGGCTGTTGTTCCGTCACTCCAGAAGATTGGAGTTGGCGATGCAGAACGTTCGAGCCGTCCGGCGCAACGCGCGCCTTCTGTTGTTGAGCACTGTGCTTCTCGCGGTCGGAGCAGCGATTCTCTTCGCGGCCGTGCGCGCGGATGCAGACAGCGTCGGCACGCTCCAGGTGCACGGCACTTACAACACCAAGTTCAACGGGGTCGAGTGTCCAGCCGGCAACCCGGCGACGACCGGCTGCTACCGCAACGTCAACGTCGGCGACGAAGTATCCGGACTGGGGAAAGTAAGCGTTGATTACACGCTCGTTTACGACGACTTCGGACTGGCCTGTGGGCGGGTACACGCGCAGATCCCGATCGTCGTAGCCGGGAAGGGGGAGATCGACCTGGCGATCAGGTCCACCGGTTGCATCCCTCAGAGCGACCCCAAAGCGATCACTCCTAGCGACGTAACTGTTACGGGCGGCAGCGGCCGTTACGCCGGTGCCTCCGGTAGCGGCGTGCTGGAATACGTCAAGACCATCGAAGGGGCGCCTGGATCCGGCTCCAGCAAGATCATGTGGACGGGCACACTCAACGTCGCCGGCCTCGCTTTCGACACGACTGCGCCCCAGGTCACGAGTCCAACGTCAAAGGCCGCGAAGACCCGGACGGCCAAGGGTGCGCGTGTCAGCTACTCCGCCAGCGCCGCGGATGCGACCGACGGCCCGGTGACCGCGACCTGCCTGCCGAAGTCCGGCAGCCTCTTCCGAGTCGGCCGGAAGACCGTCACGTGCACCGCCGTCGACGGCAGCGGCAATGTCGCGACCGCGTCGTTCGTCGTCACCGTCAAACGCGTGCGGCGTTAAGAGATCACGACAAGCGTCCCGCAACTCGGGCAGCGCACATATTCAGCCGCTTCGTCGTCTGGGCTCGGAAGAAGCTCTGCAATTTCGGGCGGCGTTTCCCTGGAGTTTCCGAGCTCCTCCGCAAGCGCCCTGACTTCGCGACGCGAGTTGCGGGCGGCGGCCCGCAGCAGCTCGAAAGCGTCCGGAAACGGGAGGCCGAACCGCTCGGCGAGAATGCCGATCGCCTGCTCGATTGCGACGCGCGAGTCGAGCGCCGCCTGTAGCTGGCTGACCTTTCGCTCCTGCGCGTCGGCATAGACGACGAGGCGCTCCATTTCCGCGTCCATCTGTGCGGGCAGCGCGTGGCCGTCGGCCCCGTCAAGCTCGTTCGCCACGGCTTCCCTTCGCGCCGTTGCGACAGATGCGGTTGGGGCGAAGCCCCGTGCTCGAGTGGAACGGCGTCCGAGACGAGCCCGCCTCTGTCTCGCCATAGCCTCTTCCCCCACCTTTGTGCGACACGTAACAAATCTGATAGCTTTGCGCCGCGCCTTGACCTCGCGCCTGGGCCCGCTTTGCCGCATGAGCCAGCCCTCTCACCGGGGATAGACGCAGACAGACGGCACGAGGCTTACCGGTCGCGGTGTTTGCGGTCACCCGCGACCGGTGGCCTCCGTTCGGCGCTCCCTGCTAGCGCATCTTGTTGTGCACGATCGCGTACCGGCCGTTCACCTTGACGATCGACTCGATCTCGGGGATCTCGTGACCGGGCAGGACGACGAGGTAACCATCGATCGAGTGCAGGAGGCGGAGGTCTTCAGCGCTGAGGGCGAGCTTCTCGGTACAGGCGATGTTGCCGCATTCGCACAGGAAGTTGCCGTCGCCGTCGCCGAGCTCCTTCCTCATCGTGTCGTTCACACGCTTGAAGAACTCCTCTGTCCGCGCCACGCGTTCGTCACGAGAAGAGACGTGGAAGAAATGCGGATTGCGCGCCAGGAACCTGACGATCGTCTGGGGCGTGTCCTTGTTCTCCACGACGGCGGTCGCGAGGGCATGGGCCTTCACCCTTTCGAAGCGAGCGGCGCCGCGCAGCACGCTGAATGCCCCCTCGATGTCCAGGCCGAGGCGCTCCGACAAGACGCCTTTCGCCTGTTCGATCACGATCCGAGTATCGAGCGCGTGCTGTAGTTCCTCCGCGCGCTGACGCCAGAACGTCTCGTCGACCTGCGCTACACCCATACGTGGCCTCTCGTCATTCGTCTGCAGTACGCGGAACGGCGAGAGATGGACGGAAGCGGGCCTGGTCTAAGGACGCAGGCCGGGCAAGACTCGACGCATCGAGCAGCCAAGGTAGCACCTATGAGCTACATCGGCTTTCTCGCCATGAAGACGACGAATTCGGTGTCCGAATTCGGTTCTTCGTCCGTATAGTCGCCCCTCAGGCTCACATCGGTGAAGCCTGCGCGCTCGAGCATCGCGGCAAGCTCGTGCGTGAAGTACAACGACATTCTCAAGACGTGCTCCTCCGCGGCCACGTGCTCGCCGCCACGCCATATGTCGGCGCGCATCTCGAGCGTCACACATTGGGCCAGGGGATCGAGCGCGACGATCCGGCTGCGCAGCTCGTACTCCGCGCCGTCGGAACCTCGCCGCCGGTCCCCGTCACCCAACTCTCGCCAGGGCTTCGGTAATGCCTGGCGCTCCTCTTTGAGCCAATGACGCCACAGGCCCGCGTCCGCATAGGGCGCCTCGTTGTCGAGCAGCAGGAGTCCTCCGGGCTCGAGGTGCTCGTAGATGCGTTCGAGGCTCTCGAAGCTCTGCTCGCGATTGCCGCCCAACCCGAAACCACCGCAGACGACGATCGTCCTGTACCTGCGCGGGAGCTCGAGCTGGTGCATTGCCTGCGCAAACAAATTCGGGGACAAACCTTCCGCTTCCGCCCGCTCACGGCAGAGCGCGAGCATGTCCGACGAGATGTCACAGCCGTCGACGTCCAGCCCGGCGCGAAGGTAGGGGACGAGCAGCCGACCGGTCCCGCAGGCGACGTCGAGCGCAGGCTGACCGTCGTCCTCGATGAATTGTTGGAAGTACGGGATCTCCGGGCCGCCCACGTTGAACTCCGCCCACCAGCTCGCCACGATCCCGTGATGCCAGGTCTGCGCTTGCTCTTCCCCGCCGGTCATCTCGCGAGCGAGGGTAATGCAAGTTTTTCCATCAGCGCGGGTCTGCCTCCAAGGAGCCTGGCGCGCTTCGACTGTGGTTGCCGGCCCACCGCCGGCTGAAGCCGCGCCGGGCTCCTAACCTGAGAAGCGGCCGACGAAGATCGTGACCTGCGAGCCCGCGGGGATCCTGGACCCGGCTTTCGGCTGCTGCTCGACCACGAGGCCGTCCTTGCTCTGATCGCTCGTCGGCCGGTTCAGCACCGCAACCTTGAAGCCGGCCGCGCTAAGCGTCTCCGCTGCCGTGGTCTGGTCCTGCCCGACCACGTTGGGGACAGCGGTCGCCGGTTGCGGGTTCGGACCGGTGGAGAGATTGACGCGCACGCGCGAGCCGCGCCGCAGTGTCGTGTCCGGCGCGGGCGACTGAGCGACGACCCTGTTCGAGGCCTGACCCGAAGGGACGTAGACCACGGTAGGTCGTAGGCCCAAGACGTTCAGCCGGCGAAGCGCAGGCGTCTGGGCAAGCCCGACGATGCGCGGCACGCGTACGGGCCCCGCGGCGGTCGTAGTGGTGCCCGTAGTCGTGGTGGCGGTCGTCGTCGTGGTCGCGACCGTCGTCGTCGACGGGCCCGTGCCGGTCGAGACGTTGAGGACCACCTTCGAGCCCTTGTCGACTTCCTTCCCCGCCGGTGGGTTCTGGCCGACCACTGTTCCGACGGGCTTGTCGGATGGAACGTTCTCGAGGGCCGGCTTCAGGCCGAGCTTCGTCAGCGCGTCCACTGCGGCGCCCTGGGTCTGGCCGACCACGCGCGGGACGACGACCGGCTTGATGCCGCTCGTGACGTTGAGCGTCACCGTGGTCCCGCTCACCGCGGTAACGCCGGCGACAGGCTCCTGGCCGATGACGATTCCCTTGGGACGGGAGGACGCGACGCGTTTGACCGCGACCTTGAACCCCTTGGCCGTCAATTCCTGCTGCGCATCCGCCAGGGGCAGACCAGTCACGTCCGGGACGGCCAACCGGCCGCTCGAGATGAAGATCGTGACTGCCTGGCCCTTGTCGAGCTGCGTGCCCGGGCCGGGCTTCTCCGCGAACACGATGCCAGGCGGCCGGTTGCTCGCATCCGTCCGCGGGAGCACGTCGAGACCGCGGTCGTGAATCCGAACCGCCGCGGCGTCTTCACGGAGGCCGATCACGTTCGGAACGGTCGCTTTGTCGCCGCCGCGGCTGAGGAAGTACCAGGCCAGGAGGCCGCCCACCACGAGCAGCAGCAGGAGCGCGAGCCACAACCACCAGTCGCGCTCGGGCGGTGGACCGGCGGGCTCTGCGACCTCCTCTTCAGCCACGGCTGCGGACGGCAGCGACCGGCGGATCATCTCGTCGATCCGTCCCGCGCGAGCCGGTCCGCCCGCTCGATCGATCCAGTCGAGCCAGGCCGCCTGGCGTTCGGGCGGTAGCGCAGCGAAGCGGGAGCCCGCCTCGGGAACGCGATCGAACGCGGCGGCGACGTCCGACGGAAGCTCTCGACGGGTGGCCATCGCGCTCTGTTGCCCTTGGAAGCAACTTTTAATCGGCACACTTCAGAGGTGCTCGCCGCCGCGCCACCCCCTCTCATCTGCCTGGACCCAGGTCACGGAACGCTCCCCGCCGTCGGCCGTCAGACGGAGCCGATCGGCCCAGGCGCGTCGCAGGTGAAGATCAAGGACGGCGGCGGCACTGCAGGCGAGGCGCCTGTCGCGCTCGCGATTGCGCTCCGCACGCGGGCGCTGCTCAAGCGCGACGGCTACGGAGTGGCGATGACACGCGCCGGCCGGACCTACGCGGGAGGGAATATCGAGCGCGCGCGCTTCTGCAACGTGCGACACGCGGCGCTGATGATCCGGATTCACGCGGACGGCGCGGCCGACTCATCGCTCAACGGGATCAAGACGCTCGTGCCGGCGCTGCACGCCGGCTGGACGGACGACATCTACGCCGCGAGCGTGCGCGCTGCCCGCAAGGTGCAGGCGGCAGTCGCCCGTCAGACCGGCGCGCGCAACCTCGGCCTCGTGCAGCGCTCGGACCTCACCGGCTTCAACTGGGCGAACGTCCCGGCAATCCTCGTCGAGTGCGGGTTCATGACGAACCCCGCCGAACGCCGGCTCCTGCGGTCGGCGTCGTATCAGCTGAAGATCGCCCGCGGCCTCGTCGCAGGCGCGGAAGCGTTCGCTCCGCGCTAGCAGGCCGCGAGCGGTGCCAACGATGGCGGCCTAAGAGCCAAGCTTGTCGCAGTGGTTAGAGACCCAAAGTTGGGTGGCGTAGCGCTCGTTTCCTGAACTGTCTTTCGTACCTGTCGCCTTGGATGTGGCGTAGGCGACCGGGACGCTTCGCCTGTACAGGCGCACCGCCAGCTGCGAACGGTCCAGATGCTGACCCGTGACGGCCATGCGCACGCGCACGAGGACATGGCCCGGGAGAACGCAGCCGTACCGGTAGAAGAAGGGAGACGGGCCCGGTAGCGCACTGGGGTTGAGCGGAACGCGGATGCGCGTCGCCTTGCAGCGGTCGTGCGAATAGACGAGTTGCCCGTCCCGATCGACGGCGACCGATACGAGGGCCTTCTGGCTACTTGGCGGGCTACCGACAGCCCAGGGATAGACCCAGAAGGCGTGAATGCCTCCGACAGTGGAGGTCGAGCAGATGAAGCTCTTATCGATGACGCGCATCCGCATCGCGTCCTCGGCCTTCGCAGCAGCCACGATCGACGCCGCGAAAGCAATGGCGATCACCGCTCGGATCGACAAAAGCACCTTCCCGCCCAGAATCGTATGAGGCGGCGCGGCGTTTCGCCAATCGTTTCGCCAAGCCCTCCTGGTAGGTGTAGTCCCTAGGCGGCGCAGTCGGCGCAGGCGCCGGTGAGCACCACTTCGTGCTCCTCGACCGAGTAGCCCAGGCCGCCGGCGACCTTGTCGATCGCGCGTTCGAGCCGTGCGTCGCTGAACGCCTCGACCTTCCCGCAGTCGCGGCAGACGAGGTGATGGTGGTGATCCCCGTCGGGCCGCGCGGGTTCGAAGCGCGCAATCCCGTCGCCTGCATCGATTCGCTTGACCAGCCTGAGATCCGCGAGCGTTTCGAGGGCGCGGTACACGGAGGCGATCCCGACGGGCCGCCGGGCGCGGCGAAGGCTGTCGAAGATCTCCTGGGCGCTCATGCAGCAGTTCTGGCGGCCCAGGAGCTCCACGACGGCGCGCCGGGCGCCCCCCCTCCGAAAGCCCGCGCCTTCGAGCGTTTCGAGTGCATAGCTCGCCCAGATCACGTTCGCAGTGTATCGTCCCGGACGTGCTTTCGAGAATAGTTCTCATTCTTGTCCTGGTCGGAGTCCTCGCAGGCTGCGGGTCAGGCGGCTCCGGAGGAGGGAAGTCGGTGGTGGCAGCGTTCTATCCCCTCGCCTACGCCGCCGAGCGAATCGGAGGGCCCGCGGTCGACGTCCAAAATCTGACGCCGCCCGGCGCCGAACCTCACGACCTGGAACTGGCACCGCGCGAAGTCGCGCGGATCCAGGACGCGAGCGTCGTCCTCTACCTGAGCCACGGCTTTCAGCCGGCGGTGAGCAAAGCGGTCGAGCAGGCGCGGGGTAAGAAGGTGGACATCCTCGCGGGCCTGCCGCTGCACGCCGCCGATGGTGCCGAGGCCGGGCTCACCGCGGACCCGCACGTCTGGCTCGATCCGATCCTCTTCGAGCGCGTGGTGAACAAGATCGGTACGGCGCTGGGTCGCCCCTCGACCACGCTGGCCGCCGACCTGCGCAAGCTCGATACTGAATATCGGCAAGGGTTGCGCGACTGCAAACGACACGAGATCGTCACGAGCCACGCTGCCTTCGGCTACCTCGCGGCCCGCTACGGACTCGAGCAGGTCTCGATCACCGGGCTCGCTCCGGAGACCGAGCCGACGCCGAAGCAGCTGGCACACGTGATCCAGGTGGTGCGCCGGACGCACGCCACGACGGTGTTCTTCGAGACACTCGTCTCGCCGCGGCTGGCGGACACGGTGGCGCGCGAGGTCGGAGCGCGCACCGCAGTGCTCGATCCGATCGAGGGTCTGACCCCGACCGAGCAGAAGCACGGGGACGACTATCTGACGCTGATGCGGCGCAATCTTGCGGCGCTTCGCAAGGCGCTGGCTTGCCGCTAGCGCTTCGTTTGCAGAAGGTCTCTTTCGCCTACGGGCACGCGCCTCCCGTCCTGCGCGATGTCGATCTCGAGGTGGAGCGTGGCGAGTTCGTGGCGATCGCGGGGCCGAACGGAGGCGGCAAGACGACGCTCGTCCGGCTCGTGGTCGGGCTGGAGGAGCCGACGTCGGGACGCGTCGAGTTGCTCGTGCGGAAGGTCGGTTACCTCCCGCAGCGGGCTCAGGCGGGGATCGACGCCCCGGTCACGGTCCGCGAGCTCGTCACCACCGGACGCGCGTCACGAACACGGCTGCTCGGACCGCTGTCCGGCGCCGACAGGGAGGCTGTGCGCCAGGCGATCGACCGGGTCGCCCTGACGCCACAGGCCGATCGCCGGCTGTCGACGCTCTCCGGCGGCCAGCAGCAGCGTGCCTTCATTGCGAAAGCCCTCGCCGCCGAGCCGGAGCTACTCGTCCTCGACGAACCGACGACCGGAGTCGACGTCGAGGCGCAGGACGCGATCGCGGCACTCCTGCAGAGGCTCCGGAACGAGCTCGGGATGACGATCCTCTACGTCTCGCACGAGTTCGGTGCCGTGGAGCGCTTCGTCGAGCGGATCGTGCTCATCCGTGGCGGCATCGTCTTCGACGGGCCTCCTTCAGGCCTGCCCGATGTCTGGCACGACCCCTCGCACGCTCATGCTTGATCTCGAATTCATGCGGCTTGCGTTCGGCGCCGGGATCGTCGTCGGACTGCTTGCGCCTGCGGTCGGCTTCTTTCTCGTGCAGCGACGTCTCAGCCTGGTCGGCGACGGGATCGGCCACGTTGCGTTCGCAGGTGTCGCGCTCGGCTATCTACTCGACCTTCCGCTCGTTCTGACGGCACTCGTCGTCTCGGTCGCCGGAGGCCTGTCGATCGAATGGATCCGTGCCCGCCGGCGAACCGCAGGCGACCAGGCGCTCGCCCTGATCTTCTACACCGGGATCGCGGGGGGCGTCGTGCTGGTGTCGGCCGCCGGCGCGCTCAACGTGAACCTCTTCCAGTTCCTCTTCGGCTCGATCTTGACCGTCACTCGAGGAGACCTCGCCGTGATCGCCGCGCTCGGCGCCTGCGCGCTGTCCGCGATCGCGCTGCTCTACCGGCCGCTCGTCGCAGTCGTGGTGGACGAGGAAGGCGCACGTGTCGCAGGGCTTCCGGTCTCCGCGCTGAACGCGCTCACCGTCGCGCTCGCCGCCGTGACGATCGCGCTATCGATGCGTATCGTCGGGATCCTGCTGATCGCCGCGCTGATGGTGCTACCGGTCATCGCCGCGTCGCGGATCGCCTGGAGCATGCGCTCGACGATCCTGCTCGGCATGGGAATCGGGCTCGGCTCGGTGCTGGCCGGGATCACGATCGCCTACTACGCGGACCTCCCGCCGGGCGGGACGACCGTGCTCGTCGCCGCGGCGACCGTGCTCGCCGCCGAGTTCTGGTCCGTCGTGCGCGGCTGACCAGCGCTCGCGCATGCGCTCGACGGTCGCCCGCCCGACGTCGTGCACGGCGCGGCGGCGCGATTCGGGATCGCCGGGTGCAGGCTCCGCGAGGTCGACGGTCACCTCGGCGGCCTCGAACTCGTCGCGTTCCTCGACGATCGAGCGGGATTCCGCGAGCTTTCGGCGCAGATCGTCGGCGCGCGGATCGGGGCCGGGAGGGGCTTCGCGCCGCCGACGCAGGAAGCCGAACAGCGCGAACCCGCCGAGCAGCCACGCGGACGGGTGCTTCATCGCGGCGATGCTACACTGGCCGCCTTCCTGCCTTGCCATCGCGCCTCCTTTCCCGAGTGGCGCCAGCCGGTGAGGCCGATTCAGACCAAAGGAAGGGAGGTCTCGGGAACTAGTGGTTGCGTACGAAATTTTGCTCATGCTCGATCCCGACCTGCCAGAAGGGCGGCAGGAGGAGATCATCAAACGCGCGCGTGAGCTCGTGGAGAAGGCCAATGGGACGTGGGTCCGGCACGACGTCTGGGGACGGCGCCGGCTGGCATACGAGATCGCCCACAAGGGCGAGGGCTCGTACCACCTTCTGAACTTCGACGCCGACGCGGAGACGCTGGCGGAGCTGTCACGCGTCCTCCGCATCACCGACGGTGTCATGCGACATCTCGCGGTGCGCAGGGTCGAAGGCACGGCCGGGGCACCCCCGCCGCCGGAGCCCGAGCCGATCTCCCGGTCTGTCCCCGAGCCCGCCTATGCTGAAGCGAACACCAGTTCGGAAGAGGAGTAGAAGATGGCCAACATCAATCGCGTCGTGCTCGTGGGGAACCTGACGAAGGACCCGGAGCTGCGGCACACGCCGAGCGGCACCGCTGTCTGCAAGCTGCGGATCGCCGTGAACACACGCCAGAAGGATCCGCAGGGCAACTGGGGCGACAAGCCCAATTACTTCGACGTCACCGTATGGGGCAACCAGGGTGAGAGCTGTGCGCAGTACCTCTCCAAGGGCCGACCGGTCGGCGTCGACGGACGCCTCGACTGGCGCGAGTGGGATGCGCAGGACGGCACCAAGCGCCAGGCGGTCGAGATCATCGCCGACACCGTGCAGTTCCTCGGCAGCCGCGACGGCGGCGGCGGCGGGGGCGGCGACGGAGAGCGCCAGTTCGTCCCGGCCGCTGCAACGGCCGGCAACGAGGACTTCACCTCGTCCTCTGCAGACGACGACATCCCGTTCTGATGCCGCCGCGCGGAGGAGGAGAAAAGAGAGACAAGGACCGGGCGCCTGGCCGCAAGCGTCCCGGTCAGTCCTCCGGTCCGATCCGGCGGAAGTCGTGCTTCTTCTGCAAGGACAAGGTCGACGAGATCGACTACAAGAACGTGAACCAGTTGCGCCGGTACATCTCGGAGCGGGGCAAGATCCGCTCGCGGCGCATCAGCGGCGCGTGCCGGCGGCACCAGCGGCAGGTGGCCGTCGCCGTCAAGCG
>JALYLY010000011.1 GCA_030773975.1 Actinomycetota bacterium
CTGCCGCGGGAACCGACGCGGATCAGCACGGCACCAGGTGCGCTTGACCCGCGTCTGGCCGCATGGCCTGCGCCTCCGCACGCGCACGAATGCGGTCGGGGCCTGCACGGGGAGCGGCCGCCCGATCAGGTTCGCGGACTTCAGCGCTCGTCCTCGAGACCGAAGAGGTGACGCACAGCATCAGCATAAATCACGCCGTCGGCTGCCGCGGCTGCTTGCTTCATCCGAATTGTCGGGAGATGCAGGAGTTTGTTCAGGACCGCGGCCGTTACGGACTCTGCAGCGCGCCGCTCGGCGTCGTTCAGCTTCGCTCGGCTCAGCTCGGCGTCGCGAATCTGTTCGGCCCGCGCGCGCAGAGAGGTGATCGCCGGAACGACGTCGAGCGACGCCTGCCACACGCGAAACCGATCGGCTTCCTCCGCGACGATGGTCTCCGCACGCGCGGCCTCGCGCCGTCGTCCGGCCAGCGTCTCGGCCACGACTGCTTCGAGATCGTCGATGTCGTAGAGGTAGCAGCCCTCGAGCTCGTGAATGGCGGGATCGAGGTCGCGCGGCACTGCGAGATCGATCAGGAAGAGCGGGCGGCCTTTGCGGGCGCGCAGTGCCTGCTCGACCTGCTCGCGCGTGAGAATCCAACCGGGGGCGCTCGTCGACGAGAGCACGACGTCTGCGCGCACGAGCTCTTCTTCGATGCGCTCGAGCGGCAGCGCCTCCCCGCCGAAGCGCTCTGTGAGCTCTTCCGCGCGCTGTCCCGTCCGGTTCGCGACGGACGCGATGGTCGCACCGCGCGAGACGAGGTTCCGGATCGCCAGCTCGCCGACCTTGCCGGCGCCGATGACGAGGACACTGCGTCCCTCGAGATCGCCGAAGACCTGCTCGGCGAGCGCGGCCGCTGCCGACGACACCGACGCAGGGCTCTCTCCGATCGCGGTCTGGGCCCGCGCCTTGCGGCCCGCCTGCACGGCCTGGCGGAAGAGGCGGTCGAGCAGCGGTCCCGTGGCGCCGGACTCGTGCGCGGCGCGTACCTGTCCGAGGATCTCCCCTTCGCCGGGGATCATCGAGTCGAGACCGGCGGCGACGCGAAACAGATGGAGCGCCGCCTCTTCGTCGCGCAGCCTGTAGAGAGCCGGGCCGAGCTTCGCCTCGAGAGCGAGCAGCGCGACCTCCGCCTTCTCTTCCGCAGCGTCCGCGGATTCATCCGCCAGATACAGCTCCGTGCGGTTGCAAGTCGAGAGGACCACCGCTTCGCTTCGGCCGACCGCGAGCGCCTCCGCAAGCTCCGCCGCGCGCTGACGGTCGAGCGCCGCACGCTCGCGCAGCTCGACAGGCGCCTGGTGATGCGAGATGCCGACGAGGACGATGCTCATGTCGCGAAGTGGGTGACCGGAAGACCGAGGCGAACGACCACGACGAGGACGAAGCCTGCAAGAACGAGGTACGCCGCACGGCGGCCGCGCCAACCGGCGAAGTGTCGCAGCACGAGGTAGCCGCTGTAGACGCTCCACGTGACAACGGTGACCGCCATCAACGCGTCGAAGCCGCCGCCGCGGTCGCGCAGGCGTGCGATGCCGACGGCGATCCCGAGCGTGAGCGCGGGCAGGGCGATCGCAATCGTGCGCGCCGCCACCTCGTCCAGCCGTGACAGCGCAGGGGCGCGCAGACGGAGGATCGAGCTCTCGCGGCGCTTCAGTCGTCGTTCCTGCCACAGGTAGAGGGCTGACAGAGCCGCTGCGAGCGTGAACCCTGCAAACGCCGCGAGCACGAGCCCGACGTGCAGCACCAGGAACAGGTTCGAGTAGTGGCTCTGTACGCCGATGCCTGTCCCGCCGCCGATGCGGGCGAGGATGAAGAGGACGACGGCGAGCGGGAGAACGGCGAGACCGAGCAGGCGATAGCGCGGCTGGCAGCCCCAGATCAGGTACGCCCCGACCACGAGCCAGACGAAGAGGTTGAGCGAGCCGCCCCACGTCGACCACGGGAAGCCGTCGGCGCGCGCGGCCTGCACCGCGAGTAAGGCCGTCTGGACGAGCCACCCGACCCGGACGCCCCAGGTCGCAAGCCGGCCTGCCAGCCCGGGATGGCGGACGTCGTTCAGGTAGGCGACGGCGGCCTCGCAGTAGGCGAGCAGCGCGGGCCAGAAGAGCAGCTCAGCCAACTGCAACCGCCCTCCTTTCCTCATGCTTCGTTCGCGCCAGCTCCGCGAGCTCGCTCAGCTCCCGCTCGAGGCGCTGGAGCTTCAGCGCGATGATCACGACGTAGGCGAGCACGACGGCGAAGATGACGAGGTAGGCGGCCGCGACGTACTTCTCCTCCGCGCTCATTGCAATGCCTCCCGCAGTTCGCGCAGGCGGACGTCGATGCGCTTGCCGGCGAGCTCGACGTGGTAGAGCGTCGCGGCAAGAGTGAGCATCGCCGCGAGCGAGGCGCAGAACGTGAAGAACTGCGACCCGGCCATGTTGGGACCGCCCTTGTCGAACGCCACCGGATGGATGAAGCGTTCGGACAGCCGGATCGCGAGGATGCTCACCGGCACGAGCGCGATACCGAAGAGCGCGTAGACCGCGCTGAGATTCGCGCGACGCGGCCCGGCCGGAACCGAGAACCGCAGCATGAAGTACGCGGCGTAGAAGAGGAACAGCACGAGAAAGAGAACGAGCTGGTCTTCGTGCCATTCCCACCAATGCCCCCAGCGGTAGCGGGCCCAGATCGAGCCGGTCACGAGTGTCAGGGCACCGAAGATCACGCCCTGGTGAATCGCAACGTAGCTCTCGAGGTCCGCGTCCTCGTCTCGCTTCCAGAGCACGCGCAGGGCCTTCCAGCCGCCCCAGGCGAAGCAGGCGTATGCGGTGAGGGCGATGGCGACATGGAAGTAGAAGATCTTCTGGTTCAGTCCGTCCTCGTCCACGGGCGCGTAGAAGAAGACCAGCGCGATCGAGGCGGTGACCAGGGCGAAGGCGAGCGCGGCGAGCGCGGCCAGGCGGTTATTCCGTAACCACGTACTCAAAGGAAGCCCAGCAAATGATCGCAAAGAGGGCGTCGTAGAGGGCGAGGAACCCGACGTATCGGGCGGGGTCGTCCGTGACGCTGGCGCCGACCCCGCCGACGATGATGGGAATCGCGAGCGGAAGGAAGAGGAGAGGCAGGAGGAGCTCGCGAGCGCGGCTGGCGGCGGCCATCGCCGCGAGCAGCGTGCCGACCGCGGCGATGCCGACGTCGGCGAGGGCAATGCCGGCGATCATCGGGCCGTCGACTCCGCCGAAGAAGAGCGCGAAGGCGGGCAGCGCGACGAGCTCCGCGAGCACGAGGAAGGCGAGGACCGACAGCGCCTTGCCCAGCCAGATCGCACTGCGGTCACTCGGCGCCAGCACGAGCCCGTCGATGACGCCCTGTTCCCGCTCGGCGGCGAACGCACGAGAGAGGCCCAGGAGCGCGGTGAAGACGATCGCGACCCAGAGCAGTCCCTTGGCCGCGAGCTCGGACGAGTCGCCCGGAAGAACGAAGTGGAACACGACGAGTGTGGAGAGCACGAAGAGCAGCATCGCCGGCAGCGTGTCGCGCGCTCGGAACTCGAGCAAGAGGTCTTTCCGCGCAAGCGCACCGACGTCGGCGAGATACATCATGCGAGCGCGAGCTTCGACGAGGCGAAGCGTTCGATGCGTTCGGGATCGTGTGTTGCGATGACGAACGCGGAATGCGGAAGCGCTTGCTCCAGTTCGCGGTCCAGCAGCGCGGCGCCTTCGTCGTCCAGCGCGCTGTAGGGCTCGTCGAGGATGAGCAAGTCCGGGCCGTGCAAGAGCGTGCGGCAGAGCGCGAGCCGTTGCAACATGCCGCGCGAGTAGGAGTCGGCGCGAACGTGCCGCGCGTCCCACAGTCCGAACCGCTCGAGCAGCATGCCGATCCGTTCGCGCCGTTCCGCCACACGGTAGAGCCGGCCGTAGAGGTCGAGGTTCTCGAGCGCGGTGAGCTCGCGGTAGACGAGCGGCTCGTGTGCGAGGTAGCCGATGCGCCCGCGTTCGAGCGTGACCTCGAGCTCGCCGGCCGAAGGGACCGCAAGCCCGGCGCAAAGCCGAAGCAACGTCGTCTTACCGGATCCGTTCGGCCCGGTGACGAGCAGGAACCCGTCGGGCGCAAGCTCGAACCCGACACCGCGCAGAACGCGCTTGGCGCCGTAGCGTTTCTCCACCCCCCGGGCCCGAATCATGATGCCACTGTAGTCGCGCCCAGCGAGAGCCACAGCGCGGTCCGCGTCCCTTCCGGGCGAGGCGGAACGTCACACGCCTGGGACTGTCCCCGGCATGGATGCCAGCGACATGGCCGGGACTGGTTCGTGGGGACATGCAGTTCGTGCCGAACGTGTGCCTTCTCGTCCACAGGTGGCCCCTCTGGGCATGGGAACCGCTAGCTCGCCTCATAGGTTGCGTCGATGCCGAGGATTCCTCGATTCCTCTTCCCTGATGGGCTCTTTCACGTCACCACCCGTGGGGTCGCAAAGATGCCGATCTACCACGACAACAACGACCGCCGGAACTTTCTCAGCCTGCTGGCCTTTGCGGTCGACCGCCACGAGTGGACGTGTCAGGCCTTCTGTCTGATGACGAACCACTACCACCTGGTGATCGATTCGACACGCGAGAATCTCTCCGACGGTATGCAGATCCTGAACGGCGACTACGCCCAGGGATTCAACTTCAAATATGGACGCTGGGGACACGTCTTCGGTGACCGCTTCTGGTGCAGGTCGCTGGCCGAGGAAGAGCTCCAGCAGGTTTGCCTCTACGTGATGGAAAACCCGGTTCGCGCGGGCCTCTGCGAAGATATCGACGACTGGCCTTGGAGTGCCTGCCGCTTCGAGTTCGGCTAGAGCGCGGCTTCGGCCAGCACGAACGCGAAGAACACGACGCTGATCACGCCGTTCACCGTGAAGAACGCTGCATCGAGGCGTCTGAGATCGCCGGGCTTCACGAGCGAGTGCTCGTAGGCCAGCAGCGCTCCGACCGCCACGACCCCGATCCAGTACAACCAGCCGAGGTGGAGACCGACGCCCACCGCCGCGAGCAACACGACCGTCAGGACGTGCAGCAGTCGCGCGCCCCAGAACGCACCCTCCACGCCGAAGCGCACCGCCACGGAGTGCAGTCCCTGCTCGACGTCGAACTCCCGATCGAACAGCGAATAGAAGATGTCGAAACCCGCGATCCAGACCGCGACCGCGCCGCCGAGCGCCCACGCCTCCCACGGCAGCCGACCCGTGATCGCAACCCACGCGCCGACCGGCGCGAGCCCGTCGACGATCCCGAGCCAGATATGGCTCAGCCATGTGAAGCGCTTCAAATACGGATAGACGACGAAGCCGGCGATCGGGATCGGCCAAAGCCACCGCACGATCGGATCGAGCTGGAAGCACGAGACGAGGTAGAGCGCGAGCGCGAGCGCGCAGAACGCCGTGACCTGCATGCTGGAAAGCCTTCCGGCCGGTAGCTCGCGATCGGCCGTGCGCGGATTGCGAGCGTCGATCTCCGCATCGATCGCGCGGTTCAGCCCCATCGCGAGCGAGCGCGCACCGAGCATCGCCAGGGTGATCCACACGAGATCGTGTCCGGACGGGATGCGATGCACACAGAGCAACGCGCCGATGTAGGCGAACGGCAATGCAAAGACCGTGTGCTCGATCTTCACGAGTGACGCGAAGCGACGTGGAAGCGCGGCTACAACGGTCACGTCTGCTGATGCTCGGAGCGGCCGCCCGCGATCAGGTCGACCGCGTGCGTCAACGCGGGCTTGATCAACGCGAAGCCGTCGCGGCAGCCGCCGGGCGATCCCGGGAGATTCACGATCAAGGTCTGCCCACGGATGCCCGCAAGACCACGGCCGAGCAGCCCTTGCGGCGTCTGCCGGATTGCATCTGCACGGAGGGCCTCCGCGATCCCGGGCACGCGCCGCTCGAGCACGGACTCGGTCGCCTCCGGCGTGAAATCGCGAGGCGACACGCCCGTGCCGCCGGCCGTCAGGATCACCCGCGCGTTCGTCGACAACGCTCGCAGCGCTGCCGCGATCTGCGGCCGCTCGTCGGGCACGACGCGGTGCTCGACCTCGTACTTCTCGCCCTCGAGCAGCTCGACCAGCAGCGCGCCGCTCTCGTCCTCGCGCTCCCCCGCCGCGACGCCGTCGGAGATCGTGAGGACCGCCGCCTTCACGTCGGCTCCTTTGTCTTCTCAACCAGCGTGATCTCCGTCACCGACATGCCCTTGTCGATTGCCTTCGCCATGTCGTACACGGTCAGCGCAGCAACGGAGACCGCCGTCAGCGCTTCCATCTCGACGCCGGTTTGCGCAGTCGTCTCGACGACACCGGTGATTTCGACGCCCTCCGCGCCGACCTCGAGAGACACCTCGACATGTGACAAGGGGAGCGGATGACAGAGGGGGATCAACTCGCTCGTCCGCTTGGCCGCCATGATTCCCGCCACCTGCGCGGTTGCCAGCGCATCGCCCTTCGGCAGCTCGCGTAAGCGCCGCGCCGTCTCCGCTGCCATCCGCACGGTGGCACGCGCAACCGCACGGCGCCGCGAGAACGGCTTCCCGCCGACGTCCACCATGCGAACGTCACCCGCCTCGGTGACGTGGCTCAACTCGCCCATGCAGTGTTCGATCCTAACGACGAGCGGGCGCGGCTACGCGGTCGAGCGCGGCCAGCAACGTGTCCGTCCATCTGTTCAGATCGTGCTCGCGAACATGTGCGCGGATGGCCTCGAGCCGCGCATGACGCTCGCCGGCGTCCATCGACAGGGCCCGCCCGATCGCCTCGGCCTGACCCTCCACGTCGAACGGGTTGACGGTCAGCGCCCAATCGCCCAGCTCGGCATGTGCACCTGCGTTTTCAGATAGGACAACAACGCCGTCGCGCTCGTTGACGAGCGGCGCCTCCTTCGCGACGAGGTTCATGC
>JALYLY010000012.1 GCA_030773975.1 Actinomycetota bacterium
GGCTCCACCCGGCGCGCTGAGCCGCAGCCTCGCTCGCCGCCGCGACGGCGAACAGCGCAAAGCCGACTGCCCACAGCGCCTTCTGTCCGGCCGTCCTTCGCAGGAGGGAACGGAACAGAAGAAGCGCGAACGTGACGGCCAGGAGAGCGGCTGCGATCGGCGGCACTGCATCCGCGACAGCGGGAACGTCCGTCCGCTGGTTGCGAGAGACGGCGGTGACGGGCTCTCCGGGGGCAACCACGCGCAGGTAGGCAAAGTCACGACCTCCGAACATCCCCTCGTGGCTCGCGGCAAAGACATACTTACCCGGCTTCAGCCTTTGCGCCGGTGCGAGGATCAACTCGCGCGGCGAGCTCCGGCGAACGGAGAGCGGCATCGAATTGCCGTCGAGGTCGAACAAACGATAAGCACCCGGCGCGTCGACTGCCGCCGCGCGCACGCGCAACGCCAGCAGATCCTGCGCGCGCAGGCGCAGCGCGTCGGCCGGAAATGTCTCCTGCGGATCGGACCAGGCAAAGAGCTTGACCGTTCCGCGCGGGGTGGCGAGGAACTGGCCCGTCACCTCGCGCGTGAAACCGCTCTGGTAGGCGTACCGAACGGTGCTCCCGCCGATACCGGCGACTGCGGGCACGAACGGCAGCGTCACCAGCAAGAGCCCGATTGCGCCGATGGAGACGGCCACGCGCGTTCGATAGCTCCTCCGGCCGCGCCGTCTGGGCGGCGAGCCGAGCAGCCGAAGGCGCCGGCGCCGATGCGCGCGATAGAGCAATGCCGTCGAGATGAGAGTGCTCGCCGGCAGCCAGACGAACTCCGCCTGCCAGCCGACCTGGACGAGCGGTCCATTCGAAAACGGCGTGAACGCGAGCGGTATAGCCGCCCAGGCGATCGCCGGGCCGACGAGCAGGAGGGCCGAGCCTGCGAGTGGGTAACCCGCGAACAACCAGCCGAGGCCCGGAAAGCCAAGCAGGCCCATCGGCACCTCGTACATGGCCACCGCCGCCGGCCGGCGGCGCCGCACATGCTTCGGGATCCGGCCCGCATACGCCGACGGCGCACGCCCGAGGCGGCCGCGGCTCTCCGCGCGGTAGACATTGGTCCCTCGCCACATCGCTCGTGCGTACGAACCGAATCCAAACGCCACTGCCAAAGCAGCGGGGGCGAGCACGAGCGCCTGCCACGGCTCGAGTGAGGCGACCGCTGCACCGAAGCTGCCCCCGTTTGCAACGCGGTGGGCCTCGACCGCGGCGAAGACGATGCCGCCGACGTAGTACACGCTCATTCCGCCGCCGACGCCGACGAGGAGCGAGCGCGGTGACCGCAGTGCGCCCGGCGTGAGCGCGAGCGCTGCACCCATGAGGATCACCATCAAGCCTGCCAGCATGTTCAGCTGAGCGTGCAGGTTGACGATCACGTCCCCGGCGTCACCGCCGCGATCGAGCAGCTCGTTGACTGCCGGGAAGGCCTGAACCGGGCCCTGGAGCGTTCCCACGGCCAACGCTGCACAGCCGGCGAGCACAAAGGCTCGCATCGGTCCGCGCGCATGACGATACGAGCGCACGAGTGTCAGAAGCAGGAACCAGAAGGCCGCCATCATCGCGATGCCCGCGGCCATGATCAGGAACGGGTGGAGCCTCGTGGCCTCCTCGGCCTGCTCGGGCGTGAGGCCGCGACGAACCACCAGCCGCCCCTCGTGGAAGCCGAGGTAGAGCGCGACTCCGTAGAACGCGAGCGAACCGCCCAGCAGCGACCAGAAGCAGAGGTTCGCGACCCGCCGTTTCGGTGCTGTGCCTCCGAGGGCGGGCGCCAGCGCGAAGAGGGCGCCGGCCGTCAGCATCGTGAGGCCGGTAACCAGATTGATGTGCGCGTGACTGATCGGATCGATCCACTCGCCCGCATGCCCCGCCCGGTAGAGCCAGTCCGCGTGCGCCGGCTGCACCTGGATCACGCCTTGCACGGTGCCAACGGTCAGACCCGCAGCGCCGGTGGCGAGGAACTTCCACAGGTGCCCGCTTGGCTTGGGCACGCGCACCAGGCGGGACTGGAAGATCGTCAGGAACACGTTCGCCGCAAAGCACCAGTAGCCGAGGCCCATCACCCCCGCTCCTATGCCGACCGGAACGCGATACGCCTTGCCCATGTGGAGCTTCGCCGCCTCGTAGTCCCAGCCCGACGACACCAGCCGTCCCATCGCGATCCCGTTGGCGATCAACGCGATGTAGAAGACGAGCAGCCCGACCGCAGTGAACCAGAAGGCGCCCTGGGCAAGCCCGGGGCTGGACAGCGGACGCCCGACGATCCGCGGCAGGACGTACCAGCAGAGCCCGGTCGAGATCAGCGTGCCGCCGCCGACGATCATCACATGCGTATTCGAGAGGTCGCGCACGAGATGCCCTGCGTAGCCGGCGCGGGCGAGCCAATCTGCGGTCCACGGCAGGTTCTTCAGCACCATGTGAACGGCGCCGAGCAGCAGGAAAGCGCCGCCTGCGAGGAAGTACTTCGGCAGCTTGCCGTCGTGCGCCTTCAGCTCGTCGTCGGCGTACGGCTCCGTGCGTATCGGTGGCTTGCGCCCCGGCAGGATGGACGCGATCGACAGAACCACGACCGCGAAGAACGCCGCATACGTGAAGAACTCCAGCGACGAGACGCGCTGGGTATACACGGGCTACCTAAGACCCGGTTCGGCGAAGTAGACCGTCAGCGTCCAGGCGAGGTAGATCACGATCAGGATCGCGAGCACGATCCAGGCGCGCGTCAGCGCACTCCGGCCGTGCCGTACGTCCTCACCGACGTCCCGGTAGCCGAAGAGCGGTCGCGCCGGCCGCGGTTGGTCGTCCTGATTCTGCGCCATCAGAAGACCTTCTCCATCACGAGGCTCTGCGCCGCGCCGAGCCCCGAGCCGATGTCGGCGAGCAACCGCTCGAAGGTGTAGCCGCGCTCGAGGAACACCTCGAGTTGTCCGGCCGTGTCCCACGTGGTGTAGCAATGGACGAGCACGTCACCGTCTCCCTCCGCTCGCACGAACACGTCGAAGCTCTGACAACCGGGGTACTCCTGCACGTGGCCCTTGAGCGCCTGAAGCGACGAGTAGACCGTCGCCCAGAGACCGGCGGGAATCCGGGCTTCGGTCATCGAGGAATACGAGACGTAAGGAGGCGCCGCGACGGCCATCAGAACTTCTGCCCCCAGACGAGGTGTCCGACGATGAGTGCGACCGCGAATCCCACCACGACCACGGTGAAGAGGAGGAAGAATCCCGTCGCCGGTCTGGCAGTTTCCGTCGTCCAGCCGCCGAAGCTGTCGACCGGATAGATGCCCGTGCGCTGCCTCGTCGTCCGGTACTGCTTCACCCAGAGGAGCAACACGACGATGATGATCGACGCAAAGCCCCAGAGCCACGCAAGCGACATCCAGTCGACATGCCACGGCTCGACCGGACGTGTCGTCTCCTGATGGCCGTTCAGGTAGAGATAGAACTGGGTGACCTTCTCGGGAGTATCGCCGGTCGGCATGCTCATTCGTCCCACTCCTCCTCATCCAACGCCCACTCCGGCGTGTAGTAGTCCTCCTCATCGATCAAGAGCGGGATCGCAGCCTGGCGCTCCAGGTCGTGGAAGTGCCCCGCCTTCCACGCCCAGATGAAACCCACCAGCGCGAAGCCGGCGAACACGAAGAACGACTCGAGCATCCAGTCGACCATCACCCAGCGCGACTGCGCGCTCTCGGGCGCCTCGTGAGCGAACGCGGCCGCCGGTGCCACGAGGGCGAGTACACCGACGGCTGCGACGCTCTTGAGGAGGCGCTTCATTGTTGGCCGGGGACGGTCGGGGGAATTGCCTTCTGCGCATCGGGTGGAAGCTTGTCGCCGCGTGCACGCGCCTCGTTCCAGGCTCTGTCGAGCAGATCCTGGTAGATCGCCTTGATCCCAGCCGCAGCGTCGTCGAGAGAGAGCGGCGTCTTGCCGTCGTTCAGCAAGAACTTGTCGCCGGGTGCGAGCCCGGGCATGACACGCATCGCTTCCTGCATGAACGGATCCGTGACCGCCTTCTTCAAGAACGAGGCGTTCCCCGTGAGCGTCTGCCGGCTCTTGAGCCAGGCAATCAGCTCCTTCGAGGGCTGCCACACGATGTAGTCCTTCGGTTCGGGGACGACATTCTTTCGCAGCGTGTGATTCGGGATCGTCTTCACGAACAGAACGACACGCCAGATGTCGTCGACCGACAGCCGGTCGCCGAAGTTCTCCATTCCCGTACCGGGCCAGCCGCGCAGGATGCGGTAGTAGAAGTCGCCCGGGCCCGTGTCGCCGCCGCAGCAGGCGTCGTCTGCGCTGGTGAAGTCGGCAGGAGAGGGAGACATGAACGAAGCGCCCGGGCCTTTTCCATCGCCCGCGATGCCGTGGCAGCCGACGCAGCGCTGCAAGAAGACTTCCTTGCCCCGGAGCAGGTTTTCCTCGGTCACCGGCAGTGGATTCCCGGAGAGCCAGTAGCTCCGGTCGATCTGCGCGAGGTTGGGCGCCTCTTCGAGCTGGTCCTTCGGCGGGTTGAGGATCTTGTCGTTCCCCTCGAGGATCGGCTTGTGCGCGCCCTGGAAGCCGGTGTACGGCTGCGGGAATCCCTGGTTCGTCGTGACGACGTGCTTCGAGTACAGCTGGCCGGCGTAGCGCAGTAACCCTGACTTGCCGCTCCGCGTCTCGACGTAGGTGATCAGCTGCTCGATCTGCGTGTCGGAGAAGAGCGACTTCATGGGCGGCATCAGCGAGAGCGGATCGACGAAACGCGGGTCGTAGAAGTGGGCGCTCTGCCAGTCGTCGGGATGCCAGCCGGACTCCTGCGAGAGATCCGGACCGGTCCTCTCGGTGCCGAGCAGGTTCGGCGACTGGTCGCTGCCGAAGAAATCGCCGGGCTGCGAGACCTTCGGATAGAGGAAGTAGAGACTCTCCCGCACATCCTGCGGACGCGAGTAGCCGGAGTGGCACACGTAGCATCCGTTCTGTGCGAACAAGTTTCGTCCCTTGACGGCCTGGTCGGAGAGCGGCGTCCAATCGAGCGACGCAGGCGGATCGAACGTGTGGATCGGCAGCCAGACGACGATGAACACGACGGTGAAGAACGCCAGCAGCCCACCCAGACCTGCAACCAGGGGTGTGATGAGCATGCGCTCGTGTGGGTGCGGCGCCCAGCCGCGCGGGCGAGGGTGGCCTTCTTGCTGCGTCGGTGTGCGCTCGTCGTCCATCCGCTATCCCGAGACCGGTGGGGCGACGGCTTCGGCCACGCGAAGCGTCTCGGCCCGTTGACGGGCGTCCGTGTCCGTGAAGATCGTCATCCCGACGTTGATCATCTGAACGATCCCGGAGAAGACGATCATCGCCCCGAAGATCCCTCGCGCGATGTAGTAGGCGTGGAGCTGAGGCAGGACGTTGACCTCGGGAATGCCTTCGGCCCAGCTGAATCCCTGCTGAAAGCCGGCGAGCGTCAGCACGCTGAAGAAGCCGGTGAACCCGACGGTGACGAGCCAGTACTGCCACTCGGTCAGGGTGCGGCTGAATAAGGGTCGCGCGTAGACCTGCGCGACGATGTAGTCGATCACGCCCATCCCGAGGATCGTGAACGCACCCAACAGGGCTAAGTGCGCGTGCGCAACGACGAAGTTCGTGAAGTGCTGCAGCTTGTTGAACGGCTGGATCGCCTCGAACGCTCCCTGGATGTTCACGAGGAAGTAGAAGAAGAAGGCGGTGAGGGTGAAGCGCAGCGGTAAGTTCGTGAAGA
>JALYLY010000013.1 GCA_030773975.1 Actinomycetota bacterium
TGTCCTGCCTACAGAGGTTGTGAACGGCTGAGGTTCTATCCGGCCCTCCTTTGAGGCTGTGGGTCTTCCCGGACTCACGCTCAAAGGAGGGCTCGGATGTTGTTGCACGCTAACGCCAAGCTCGGACTGGCTGGCCGTGTCGCGCTGGTGCACGCGGTCGAGGAGGGTCGTTCGCTGAGGGCGGCCGCGGCTGCTTTTAGCGTTTCGCCGGCGACCGCGCATCGGTGGTGGCATCGCTGGCTCAATGGCGGTCGTGAGGCAAGCGCGTTGCTTGATCGCTCGAGCCGACCGCACTGCTCGCCACGGCTGCTCGCGCCGGAGCTGCAGGAGCGGATCTGCGATTGTCGTCGCAAGACCGGCTGGGGCCCTCGGCTGGTCGCTGGAGCGACCGGGTTCGCGCACTCGACCGTCTGGAAGGTGCTCAAGCGGGCGGGGATCTCGCGCCGCGAGCCAACGATCAAAGAGCCAGCCAACCGGTATGAGTGGCCTTGCCCCGGCGATCTGCTCCACATGGACACCAGCCGCTACGCGCGCTTCCTGCGGCCCGGCCATCGCGTCACCGGCGATCGCTCGCAGCGCTCACGCAACTGGATGCGTCCCGAGGCGCGGGTCGGTTACGACTACGCGCACGCCATCGTCGACGACCACTCCCGGCTCGCTTACGTCGAGCTCCACGACGACGAGAAAGCCGAGACCGTCACCGGTTTCGTCGAACGGGCGCTCGCCTTCTTCGACCAACATGGCATCGTCACCGAGCGGCTGATGACCGATAACGGCTTCAGCTACGTCAAGAACCGCTCGCTACGCGAGCTGCTCGCAGGCCACGGGATTCGCCACCTCAAGACGCAGCCGTACCGGCCTCGGACCAACGGAAAGGTCGAGCGCTTCCACCAGACGATGGCACGCGAGTGGGCCTACGGGCTCGCCTACCGATCACATCGACACCGCAACGCCGCCCTGCCACACTGGCTCGACAACTACAACCGGCGACGGCCACACAGCTCAATCGGAAACCGACCCCCGATCAGTCGCGTTCACAACGTCCGTGGGTAGGACAGCTAGGGTGACGGAGATCGGCGCCATTATTTTCAAAGAGTAAACGCGGGCCCGGCCCGGATGGGTACGGGTGGGCGTCAGTCGTCCGTCTTCTTTCGCCTCAGCCGCTTCGTCCGGGACCGCCGTTGTTTGTCCTCGAGCCGGCGCCGGCGGGAGGATTCGGTCGGCTTGGTCGGCACCCGGCGGCGTTCGACCCGGAGCGCCCGGCGGAGCTGTTCGACGAGTCGCTCGACGGCAAGCTCGCGGTTTCGGAGCTGGCTCCGCTCGTCCTGTGCGAGCGCGCGTAGGACGGGCCCTACTCGGGAAACGACCCGGCGCTTCTGGGTGTCCGTGAGCGCGTTCGACGCCTCCACGTCGAAGATCGCTTCGACTCGCGTTTCGGACTTCTGTGCGTGCTGTCCGCCGGGCCCGCTCGACCGCGAGAAGCGGAGCTGCACCTCCGCGAGCGGCAGAACGACGGAACGTGTGACGCGAATAGACTCGCCCTCCATGGCCGCAATTCTGCTGGACGTCGACGGCGTTTTCCACGTCTCGGGCGAACCCATCGCCGGCGGGGCCGACGCTGTTCGGCGACTTCGTGCCGACGGGCACAGGCTCCGCTTCATCACCAACAACACGACGCGCGCGCGCGCGACCCTGGCCGAGGAGCTACGCGCCATGGGAATCGAGCTCGACGACAAAGAGCTGCAGACCACGCCGCGGGCTGCGGCGCAGACGCTGGCCGGGCGCCGGGTTCTCGCGCTAACCATGCACGCGATCGTGGGCGAGCTCGAGGGGATCGAGCTCGTCGGCGAGGACGCCGAGGCGGTCCTCATCGGCGGCGCAGACGAGACCCCAGAGACAAATCTCGTCTTCAGCTACATGAACCTGGCACGCGCCTTCCACGAGCTGGAGGCCGGCGCGCAGCTCTACTCGCTCCACAAGAACCGGTGGTGGCAGACGAAGAACGGGCCGCTCCTCGACGCCGGCGTTTTCGTCGCCGGGCTCGAGTACGCCGCGGAAACGGATGCGATCGTCCTTGGCAAGCCGTCGACTCTCTACTTCGAAGCCGCGTTGAAGGCGCTCGACGCGGAGCCGAGCCTCACCTGGATGGTCGGCGACGACATCGAGGCCGACATCGGCGGCGCGGTGGCGCACGGCATGAAGTCCGTCCTCGTCCGCACGGGAAAGTTCAGGCCCGACGCAGTCGAGGCGAGCCGTGCCCGGCCCGACGGGATCATCTCCTCCATTGCGCAGCTACCGGATTGGTTGGAGGAGCATTTGTGACCCAACCGGCGACATTCGGCGGCGCCTGGCCCGCGAGCACTCGGCGCGCTGCCGCGTCCTCAGTCGCACCCGGGCGAACCAGCCCGAGTGCTCCCTGCGTCCTTGCATCGCTTGGTGCTCGCAACCCAGGCATCCACCAATGCCACCGGCTGGGTCACCGATGACCTCCGTCGGTGTAGATCTGATCGAGATCGAGCGTGTGCGCCGCGCGCTGGCGCGCTATCCCCGCTTCCGAGAGCGCTGCTTCACGGAGGCCGAGCGCGCTTACTGCGACTCGCGGCCGAATCCGGCCCAGAGCTACGCCGGCAGGTTCGCCGGCAAGGAGGCGGTCGGGAAGGCGCTCAGGTTCGGTGTCGCGCGCGCGTTCGCGTGGCGTGACATCGAGATCGCCGGGCGGCCAAAGCCGTCCGTCCGCCTCAGCGGCCGGATCGCGGCGTGGGCCGAACGCGTGGGCGCCGGTTCCATCGACCTGTCGATGACGCACTCACGCGAATTGGCCAACGCGGTCGCGGTCATCGAAAAGGGCTGATGTACGAGCCGCTCTACACGGCGGACGAGATGCGCGCCGCCGAGCAGGGCCACGACGTCGAAGCGTTGATGGAGCGGGCGGGCCGCGCGGTGGCGGACGCCATCCTCCAGCGGTATCCGGACGCACGGCGGATCGCAGCGGTGTGCGGAGAGGGGGCGAACGGAGGCGACGGGAGGATCGCGCTTCGCGCGCTCGCGGAGTCGGGGCGTGAGACGAGCGAACAGCTCGAAGGCGAACCCGACGTCGTGATCGACGCTCTCTTCGGCACCGGCTTTCACGGCGAGCCGCGTCAGGATGCGGCTGGTCTGATCGAGCGCATCAACGGCGCGCGCGTTCCCGTCGTCTCGGTGGACGTCCCTTCGGGCGTCAACGCCTCGACGGGCGAGGTTCCGGGCGCCGCCGTCCGCGCCGACGTCACCGTGGCGATGCACGGCCGCAAAGTCGGGCTCGTCGTCGCGCCGGGTCGCTTCCATGCCGGCGAGGTCGAGGTCGCCGACATCGGGCTCGAGCGCGCGGACACGGAGCACCGCCTCGTTACCGACGCGATCCTTCGGCTCGTGCCGCGCAGGAGCGAGGGCGACACGAAGTACACGGCGGGATCCGTGCTGGTCGTCGGCGGCTCCCCGGGAATGACGGGTGCGGTCTGCCTGGCTGCAGAGGCGGCATTTCGCGCCGATGCGGGCTACGTCGCGGTCGCGGTGCCAGAAGCGTCACTGCCGGTCGTCGAAACCTTGTTGGTCGAGGCGGTGAAGGCGCCGCGCGAACGGGTGGACGAGCTCGCGAAGCGCGCATCGGCTTTCGCCGTCGGGCCGGGGCTGGGTCGCGCGGACGAGGAGCGCGCGCTGGCACGTCGGCTGCTCAGGGACCTGGAGCTGCCGGCGGTCGTCGACGCGGACGCGCTCTTCGAGCTCGAAGCTGCCGACTGGCCCGCTCCGCGGGTGCTCACTCCTCATTCAGGCGAGCTCGGGCGCCTGCTCGGGGAGGAATCGAGCTGGGTGGACGCACATCGGCTCGACGCGGTGCGGCGCGCTGTCGACCGCTACCGCTGCGTCGTCCTGCTCAAGGGCCCCGGCACGCTCGTGGCCGCACCTGGGGAAGGCGTGCTGGTGTGTGACGCGGGGACGGCCGCGCTGGCGACGGCCGGAACCGGCGACGTGCTCACCGGGGTGATCGCAGCCTTCCTGTCGAAACGAATGGAAGCGCGCCTCGCCGCCGCCGCCGGCGCTGTCGCGCACGGCCGTGCCGCCGAGCTTGCGCCGCACCAGGTCGGCCTCGTCGCGTCCGACGTGATCGACTCGCTCCCCCTGGCACTGAACTGATGCACCGTTCCGAGATCAACATCGACCTCGGTGCCTTGCGACGCAACGTGCGTACGCTCTTGCGCGCGCTCGACGGTTCGAGGCTCTGGGCGGTGGTCAAGGCCGACGGCTATGGGCACGGCGCGACCGACGTCGCAGGCGCGGCGCTCGGCGCGGGCGCGACGGCACTATGCGTCGCGACCATCCCCGAAGGCCTCAGCCTTCGGAACGAGTACCGCACCGAGCGGATCATCGTCATGGGCCCGGCCGGCTCGAACCGGGAGGTCGCGCAGGCCAGGGCCGCCGGGCTCGAGCTCGCGATCGCCGACGGCGAGATTCCCGATGGCATGCGCGTGCACCTGAAGCTCGACACCGGCATGGGCCGCTACGGGCTCTCCGAGCTCCCCTCGCCGCCGGCCGAGGTCGTCGGGCTGATGACTCACCTGGCGACGGCCGACAGCGACGCCGGCTTTGCCCGGGCGCAGCTCGAGCGGTTCCGCTCGTCGACAGAGCAGTACAGCCACCTCGCGCGACATGCAGCGAACAGCGCAGCCGCGCTGCGACTGCCGGAGTCACACTTTGACGCAGCCCGCTGCGGGATCGCGATGTACGGGCTGTCGCCGTTCAACACGGATCCCCAGGAGGACGGGCTTGAGCCGGTCCTTTCGTGGCAGTCGGCGCTCGCACAGGTGAAGCGGCTCGAGCCCGGGCAGAGCTCCGGTTACGGCCGCCGTTTCGTCGCCGACGCTCCCACGTGGATCGGCATCGTCCCCGTCGGCTACGGGGACGGCTTCCGGCGCGACCTGACGGGTACCGAGGTGCGCGTCGCAGGCGAGCCGCGGCGCGTGGTCGGGACGGTGTCGATGGATTCCTTCGCGGTCGAGCTCGACAGGGAGCTGCCGGTTGGCGCTCCGGTCGTCCTGCTCGGGCACGGCGTGCTCGCGGAGGCGCACGCCCGCGTCGCGGACACGATCAACTACGAGCTCGTGTGCGGAATCGAGAGCGGACCTCTACGCGCGCGCCGCACCGTGATCGATGCCTGAGTCGAGTTCGAACGTCGATGACGTGCGCGCGCGCTTCGGCGCAACAGCCGAACGTGTCGCGGATCACGCTCGGCAGCAGATCGAAACGGTACGTGAGCAGCTGCGCACCTTCGTCGCACCGAGCGGAGACGAGCGGGCTATCGACAGCGGGACCGGTGCGGGCACGCTCGCACTCGCACTAGCGCCGCTCGTCCGCGAGGTCGTTGGCGTCGACATCGTCCCCGAGCTGCTCGAGCGGGCCCGCAAAGGCGCGCCGGAGAACGTCACGTTCGTCGAGGGGGACGCGACGAAGCTCCCGTTCGAGACGGGCTCGTTCGATCTCGCCTGCACGCGCCGCACGCTGCATCACATTGCGCACCCGGAGCCGGCCATCGCAGAACTGGCGCGCGTCACAGTGCCCGGCGGGCGCGTCTTCGTCGACGACCAGATCGCGCCCGTGGATCCGCTCGACGCGTTCGACCTCGACCGCTTCGAGCGTGCACGCGATCCCTCGCACACACGAACGCTGCCCGACGTCGACTTCCGGCAGCTCTTCGAGGCCAACGGCCTCGTCCTGATCCGGACGCGCTTCCAGACGCATCGGCGCGAGCTCGACTACTACCTCGATCTCGCCGGCTGCGAGGGCGACGCACGGGAGCGTGCAAAGCAACTGTCTCCCGGCGGGCCCCAGGCCTACGTGGCCGAGAGCGGCTGGTACCTCCTGCGCAAGCCCTAGGAGCCGCCGCGGTAGCTACCGCGGGAGGAGAGTCGCGCAACGAGGCCCGGTGCGAGTGCCTGCGCGATTGCGGCGGCTCGGTACCACCGTGGCACGAACGTCTCTCGCTTGTCGCGCTCGAGGACCTTGAGGACGTGTCGCGCCACGTGCTCCGGGCCGACGACGAGTCGCCGCAGGAGCGCGCTGCGCAGCGCCGACGCCTGCGGGAATCCTTCCGTCTCCACGAAGCCCGGGTTGACGGTGTGAACGTGGATGCCTCGACCGCGTAGCTCCGCGGCGGTGGAGCGGGAGAAGGCGAGCTCCGCGTGCTTGGAGGCCGAGTAGGGGCCGGACGGGGCGAACGCGACGGTGCCTGCGACCGAGACGATGTTGACGACGTCGGAGCGTCCCGCGGCTTCGAGCCCCGGCAGGAACGCGCGCAGTGACCACACCGCACCCAGGTAGTTCACGCGCAGGATCTCCTCGAGCCGGTCCAGCTCAATCGTGGCGAACCCGGCGCGTCCCGGGATGCCTGCGTTGTTCACGAGCAGGTGAATCTGCGAATGACGTGCCAGCACAGACGATGCCACACGTTCGACGTCTTCGCGGCGACCGACGTCGCACACCTCGTACTCGCCGACGAGATCCTCGGCAAGCGCGCGCAGGCGGTCCTCCCGGCGGGCGAGCAGGACGAGGCGCCAGCCTTCGCCTGCGAGCGCGCGGGCGATCGCCTCGCCGATTCCACTCGAGGCACCGGTGACGACGGCTACGCGGTCGTGGTCTACCGGCAGACCTTCACGTGACGTGTGGCGGCGACCGTGCGGCCACCGGCGTCCGTCGCGAGGGCTCGCAACTCGTGCCTTCCAGCCGGAACGAGTCGCGTGCCCCACGTGCCCGAGAAGACGTCGGCCGCGCCCTTCCGGTCGATCGCGATCTGCTTTCCGTCAACGAGGAAGCGCACCGATCGCACTCGCTTCGTCGAGCTCGCGACAGCCACCAGGGCGGCCGTCTTCGCGACGCACTCGTTGTCGACCGGGGTGACCCACGTGAGCGCCGGCCCGGAGACACCGGTGATTCCCACCTGTCTGAATGCCGTGTTGGGAAGGATGTCGGAGCCGACCGAATTGACATTCTTCGACTCCTGGTAGTCGGCGGCGGTGATGACCGCGCGCGTGTGCCCTTTCGGGATCCTGGACGCCTGCTGCGGCAATGGGAAGACGGCAATTCCGGTGGTCGGGTCGTACAACACCGCGCCGACAAGTACGCCGCGGTAACCGATCACAAGCGACAGCGGGTCGACACCGGCGCCCTTGTCTGTCACACGCGCGACGATCGTCGGACGGCCGGCGCCGACGCGCTTCGTCAGCAGCCGGATCCGCGGCGGGCGCACGTCGTTGACCCACGAGCGAAGCACGTAAGTGCCGGGAAGCGAACGGTGCGTGAAGTCGTCCGAGCCCGAATCGACCGAGACATAGAAGCGCTGAACCTTCGGGAACGACGCTCCGGCTGCGCCAATGTCGAAGCTGAAGTCGGACATCAATTCGTTGACGTTGACTGGGGTTCCTGCGTATCCCTGCACGTCGCGCTCGTTGGGGGAGCCGAGGAACCACGGGTCGACGCTCGACCCTGCGCGCGACGCCTCGATCGCCACGCCGACGTTGGCGACGGGCTGTTTTATGCTCGTGACGTAGAGCGTCTCCGTACCCGTCTCGTTCATCGGTGGGCCGATGTAGTCGGGTGGAGGACCGAACGGCTCGGACGGACAGCAGTACGCGGAGACGCGGTTCGGTCCGTTCACGGTGTCTCCGAGCTGGAAGCGTTCGAGCCGCTTCGCCTGCAGGAGTCCGAGTTGTGGCCTGCCGACGAAGAATTCGTAGGGAATCTTGCGCGTGACCTCGCCGCGCCGCAGCAGGATGAACCCGTAGTCCTCGCCTGCCGCCGCGTTTGCGCTGCCACGCGCCACCGCCACGAGGTCTGCTTCGCCTCCCGGCGGAACGACGAGGGCGGGCGGCACGTCGAGCGACCCACCGGCCGATGTCGCTTGCGGCACGAGCTGCACGTCCCACGCCCCCGCACCGTCGCCGGCATCCGTGACGCGTATGAGCAGCGCTCTGCTGTCGCTGCCGTGATTGACGTCGAGATCCTGGAACGAGAGCGAGGCCGGCTCGGTCAACACGAGGGGCCGCACCGCACGCGGCAGGTCGACCAGGCCTCCGCCCTCGAGGGTGACGGCGGCCTCCCGGGTGCGCGCGGTGTCGTCCCACGCTGCGCCCGCGGTCGAGACGAGCGCAGACTTGACCTGCTGCGGCGACCAGCCGCGGTGAAGCTGGAGGAGCAGCGCCGCAGCCCCCGAGACGTGCGGTGCGGCCATGCTCGTGCCGTCGAAGACGGCGAACGGCGAGCCGCCGGTGAATTCGGGGAGGGTGGAGGAGAGGATCTGACCTCCGGGTGCCGACACATCCGGTTTGAGCAGATGCTCGAACGCGGTCGGTCCGCCGGAGGAGAAGCTCGTGACGACGCCGCTGCGGCCCGTCTCGACGCGCTGAACGGCGTTGCCGATCGTCACCGCGGCGGCACCGCCTGTCGCGCCGAGATAGCCGCGGAGCCGGGCGCCGTCGAGGTCGGAGATCATTCCAGCCGGCACAGGCAGCTCGATCGGAATTCCATCCGGGCCGCCGGCACGATTGTCGACGAGCACAAGCGCGATCGCCCCCGCCCGTGCAGCACGAAGGGCTTTGGAGACGAAAGTGCAGTGTCCGCGTGACGCGAATGCGATGTCGCCGTCCAGCGAGCCGGTCCGCAGCTGGGACTTCTCGGGATTGTTCGTGTCGTCGTCGGGACCGCAGAGACGGCCGTCGATCTCCTTGCCATCCGTTCCGGTGAGCGCGCCGACGTCGACCAGCCGGTGAGCGGTGACGCGGAACGTGTCGGCAAAGCGGCCTCCGCCGGCGCCGACGATCGCGATGCTCCGCAGGTTGCCGGGCGCTCCCGGTGTGCGCACCGAGAGCGTGGGGGCGAAGACGTGCGTGTTCGACACCGCCGCGACGGCGATCGCCTCCGGAGCCGATCCCGGCGAGCCGACCGAACCCATGCCGAACTGGTCGCGATCGTTACCCGCCGAGATGACCGGCACGACGCCGGCAGCCGTCACGTTCCGAATGACGTCGATCATCGCGTCATTCGCGGGCTCGGTCTCCGCGCCGCCGCCGGAGAAGTTGATCACGTCCATACCGTCGCGCACGGCAAACTCGAACGCGGCAGCGATCTCGGGCGTGTTGGCGATGTGTCCGATCGGCGTCGGGACGTTGAAGACCCGGTAGTTGCCGATCCACGCGCGCGGGGCGACACCGGAGAGCCCGCACGTCGGCGGGTGGTCACGGCCTCCCGGAGAGCACGTTCCCGCGTCACCGGCCGCGATGCCCGCGACATGCGTCGCGTGGAAAGACGCGTCGCGGTCGATCGGCAGTCGGCCCAGCCGGCCCGAATTCGGTCCGGGAAACGCTCGCGCGACGATGACCTTCGGCGTCGTCCACTTGCGCCCGCCCTTCGGGAAGCCTGCCGGATAGGAGTAACCGGCTGGATTCAAGAACGGATTCGTGCTGTCGACGCCGTCGTCGACGATGCCGATCTTGATCCCGTCGCCCTTCGCACCGGTGAGCGTCTGCAGCTCGGTGGCTCCGATCACGGACGGGCTCGTGTCGGTGGCGAGGTTGTAGCGGACACTGGGGTAGACCTTCTGCACGAACCCGAGGCGGGCGAGGCGGGGAAGCTTCGTCACCGGCAGCGTGACGACGAATCCGTCGAGCACCACCTGGTAGCGGCGACCGATTTGCGCTGTCGGGATTGCCCGGAGCAGCCGGGCCGCAGCAACGCGCTGTGCCGTGACGATTCGGGCGAGATAGAGGCGCGAGCTCACGCTCGCGACGTCGAGCCTGTGTGCAGACCCGATGCCGGCGAGGCTCCGGCCGTACGCGGCCGCGAGCGAGGCGAGCGGCAGCCCCACGATCACCCGAATGCGGCCGGAGGCCTGGTTTCGCGGGATCGTGAGCGTTCCCGTGCGGACGCGAGGGACGGTCAGGTCCCCGAAGGTGCGATCGATGTGAACGAGGGAGGCGCCGGCCGGGCCTGCCGACGCGAGCGCCGCCGCAACCGCAAGGAGACCCACGAAACGGCGCAAGGGACCGCAATGTAGCCGAATGGATTTATGCTCGCGCAATGAGCGGGACCTACGAAGGCAAGCGTGGTTTGGTTCTCGGGGTGGCGAACAAGAGGTCGATCGCCTGGGCGATCGCGAAGCGGCTCGCGGACGCCGGGGCCGAGCTCGCGTTCACGTACCAAGGGACACGCATCGAGAAGAGCGTTCGCGAGCTCGCAGAGTCGATCTCGAGCCCGCTCGTGACCGAATGCGACGTGCGTTCGGACGAGGACGTCGCACGGGTCTTCCGGGAAGTCGGCGAAGCATTCGACGGCGGGCTCGACCTGCTCGTGCACTCGGTTGCGTTCGCGGCGGCGGAGGATCTCGAAGGCCGCTTCACCGACACACCGCGCGACCGCTTCTGGTTGGCGCTCGACGTGAGCGCCTACTCGCTGGTCGCGTGTGCAAGGGCCGCGGAGCCGTTGATGGAAGCGCGCGGCGGCGGGTCGATCGTCACCATGACGTATCTCGGAGGCGAGCGCGCCGTCCCCCACTACAACGTGATGGGCGTGGCAAAGGCGACGCTCGACGCGTCGGTGCGTTATCTCGCGTGGGATCTCGGCCAGAAGAACATTCGTGTCAACGCGATCTCCGCCGGTCCGGTGCGCACGCTGGCCGCACGCTCGATCGCCGGCTTCCCGACGATGGAGGCGATCGTGGAGGAGCGTTCGCCGCTACACCGTCACATCGACGCCGACGACGTCGGCGCGGCCGCGGCCTATCTCCTCTCGGATGACGCGAGGAACGTGACGGGTACGACGCTGTACGTGGATTCCGGGTACCACGCGATGGGGATGTAGATGGGGCCTCGCGGCAAGCTGAACTTGGCTCAACCGTAGGGGTTTTTCGGTCGTTCACGTCCTCGAAGCGCGCTCCGGTGTTGTCCCCGTGATGTCAGAGTGTGCTCTCTATGCAGTCAAAGCAGGCGGGACTCTTCTAGTTCCGCCTGCTTCGTCCTACGATGGTGGGGGCTGGATGTGAACGAGACAAGTAAGTCGGGCTTCTCCGACCTGCCGAGCGGCACTGTCACGTTCCTGTTCACGGACATCGAGGCCTCGACCCGGCTCGAGCGCGAGCTCCGAGAGCGGTACAGCGAGGTGCTCTCGGAGCACCGCCGCCTGCTCCGGGAGGCATTCGAGCGGTACGGCGGCCGCGAGGTCGACACGCAGGGCGACTCGTTCTTCGTCGTCTTTCCGCGCGCCCGCGACGCCGTTGCCGCGGCGGTCGCTGCACAGCGCGCGCTCGTTGAGCACACGTGGCCTGACGGACGGCAGGTGCGTGTTCGGATCGGCATGCACACCGGCGAGGCGTCGCTCGATGACGGCCGCTATGTGGGCCTTGCGGTGCACCGCGGCGCCCGCATCTCCGCGGCCGGCCACGGGGGCCAGATCCTTCTCTCGAGCTCGACCTGCGACGTCGTCGAAGACGACCTTCCAGCGGGGCAGCGGCTTGTCGACCTCGGCGAGAACCGGCTGAAGGACCTCCCGCGTCCCGAACGTGTCTTCCAGCTCCTTGCGGACGGTCTCCCGACCGAGTTTCCCCCACTCAAGACCGTCGACGAACAGGAGCTGGCTGAAGCGGCGCAGGTCCTGCCGACCCTGCCGTGGTGGCAGCGCAGGCGGCTCCTAGTCGCGCTTGCAGGAATCGCGGCCGTCACAGCGATCGCGGCATCGGTACTCGTCTTCACGCTCGGGTCTGACGCCGGGGCCACGGAAATCGGCGCGAACGCGCTCGGCCTGATTGACGCGGACGGCGAGGCGATCGACACCGAAATTCCCGTGGACGCAGCACCGACTAGTGTCGCCCGCGGCGAAGGCGCGATATGGGTCACGAATGCGAACGACGGCACCGTCTCGCGGATCGATCCGGTGACGCGGAGCGTGCGCCAGACAGTCACTGTGGGCAGCAGCCCGAGCGGGATCGCGGTCGGCGCGGGCGCCGTCTGGGTCGCGAACCACTTCGACGGTACGGTTTCGCGGATCGATCCGGAAACGAACACCGTCGTCGACACGACCGCGGTCGGAAACGGTCCGACCGCAGTCGCATTCGGCGAAGGATCGGTCTGGGTGACGAACTCGTTCGATCGGACCGTCTCGCGGATCGACCCTGCGAGCGGGCGCCTCCTCCGAACGATCAAGACCGATGCGGTCGGGCGTGGCCTCGCCGTCGGCGGTGGCTCAGTCTGGGTCACGGACGAATCATCGAGGAGCGTCATGCGCCTCGATCCGGAGACGAACGCCGTTGCGGAGACGATCAGCGTGGGGAACGGTCCGACCGGCATCGCGTTCGGCGAGCGAGCGGTGTGGGTCGCGAACTCGCGCGACGGCACGGTCTCGCGGATCGACCCTGCCACGGCGGCCGTCACCACGACGCTGGCCGTGCCCGGCGGCCCGGGTGCCGTAGCGGCGGGCGGCGGCGCCGTCTGGGTGAGCGCGGAGTTCGCGCAGCGACTGGCCCGGATCGACCCGGATCCCGCCGATCCGAAGGTCGTCGGAGAGGTGGAGATCGGCAACCGGCCGAAGGGCGTGGTCGTCTCTGAGGACGGCGTGTGGGTCGCCGTCCAAGCATCGGGACGCGGCCACCGCGGAGGACGGCTGATCGCGATCTCGGGCCCGTTCGACTCGATCGACCCCCAGATCGCAAACCTCACGTCCTCCGCCTACGCAGGCTCCCTCGTCTACGACGGATTGACCGGGTTCCGGCGGGCGGGCGGAAGCGAGGGGACGCAGCTGGTCCCAAACCTCGCGACGGCGATTCCCGATGCGCGCGACGGCGGGAGGTCGTACACGTTCCGCCTGCGCCCGGGGATTCGCTATTCGGACGGCCGGCGCGTCCGGCCCGAGGATTTTCGTCGCGCGCTCGAGCGCGCGTACGAGCTGCGCGGCTTCCTCGTCGACCTAGCGACAGCGGTGACGGCTGTCCTCGGCGGCGACTCGTGCTCGAAGGGCCGAGGCTGCGACCTTTCCAGAGGCGTCGTGACGACGGGCGACACCGTCACATTCCGGTTGAGCAGACCCGCGCCGCTCTTCCTCGTCGAACTCTCGTCTCTCTACCCGGTTCCGCCAGCAACGCCGTCGCGGGACGTCGGCACAAAGCCTGTGGCGGGAACCGGTCCATACGCGATCGAGAGCTACGTCCCAGGGCGGCAGGTCAAGCTCGTCCGCAACCCGCATTTCCGCGTCTGGTCCGAGGCAGCGCGCCCGGACGCCTATCCCGACGAGATCGTGTTCAGATTCGATGACCTCGCACAGGGAGTGACGGCGGTCTCGCAAGGAAAGGCAGACGTCCTGGTGGATGGCGTTCCCCCAGAGGAGATCGAGGAGGTGCGGGTGCGCTATTCGCGCCAGCTGCATGTCGAACCGCAGCGAGCAACGATGTTCCTCTTCCTCGACACGACGCAGCCCCCGTTCAGGGACATCCGAGTCCGCCGCGCCGTGAACTACGCGATCGACCGGCGACGGCTCGTCGAGCTCGGGGGCGGCCCGGCGTTGCGGCAGCCGACCTGCCAGGTGATCCCGCCGACCGTCCCTGGATATGTCCGCTACTGCCCGTATACGCTCGACCCCCGGTCGACGGGCGAGTGGACGGCGCCGGACGTCGCGAAGGCGCAGCAGTTGATCGCGGCCTCCGGCACGAGGGGCCAGAAGGTGACCGTGTGGACGTGGCCGGAGTTCGGCAAGGAGGGGCGATACGTCGTCTCGCTGCTGCGCCGGCTCGGGTACCGCACGCGCCTCAAGGAACTGAAGGACATCGACGTGTACTTCCACACGATCTTCGACCCGAAGACCCGTCCGCAGAGCGGCATCATGGGTTGGTTCGGCGCGCAGTACGGGTCGCAGGCGATCGATACCTTGAGGTGCGGCTTCTCCGGCAATCCGGCACGCTTCTGCGACCGCGGGATCGACGAGAAAGCCGCGCGGGCGCTCAATCTGTTCGCGACCGAACCGGAAGGTGCGGTCAGGATGTGGGCGCAACTCGACCGCGAGCTCGTCGCCCAAGCGCCCTGGGTGCCGCTGTTCAACCCGCGCTCGCCATTGCTTGCGTCGAAGCGGGTGGGCAACTGGCAGTACCACCCGTACCTGAACATCCTGCTCGACCAGCTCTGGGTTCGCTAGTCGGCGGCGCGACCCGGCGACGATCCAATACAGGCGGCGCACATGCCTGCTGCATGAGACTCGAACCTTGCGCCGCGCGCCGGGGCCGACATTGTCGCCGTACGCGCCAGTTCCGCCTCGCTCACTGGGTAACTCTAGGTCGCTGTCGCTCCGGTCGACGAAGGAGCCGCCGCGACTGGCCACGATTCTGCACGCGACTCGCTTCGCGAACTCGCATCTCGCTCGAATGATCGCCGAGGTCGTCGGGCTTGCACTGCCGCGCGCCGTCGCGATCGATTCTGGCGCGACCGTAATGACCCGGTGGTGACAGGATCGACAGTCGGACGCCGAGAATCGAGTCAATCAGTCGGCTTCTCAAACGGTTACTCACTGAAAGAGCGTGATTGCCTCCCGTTGGGGTCACGCGACCGCGGATTGATCACCCACTCTATGGGGATGTAGCCACCCGCAGCAGCTTCAGGCCGACCTTCCGTTTTTCTCCGTCGACTTTCACCAACCGGTCGACGTCGACTGTGACCAGGTGCCATCCTTTCGGCTGCAGCTCGAAACCTGGGCGGCCATCGATCGTCACGTGCGGCATGAGGGGAGACGGAGCGAACTCGAACTCGAGTGTGCCGTTGCCGTAGATCCAGAACGGTGCGTGCGTCTCGCTCATGTACCGGCCCACCCCGGCGGTGTCCGCGAACCAGCCCTGGCAGAAGACGGGGCGGGAGTGCGCGGGCTCGACTCGCGTCGGCGCGATACCGATCACGCCGCGCTCGAAGAGCCACACAGGCCCGGCGGTGCGCTGCACCTTCCAGCCGTGCGCCAGCAGGCCGCGCGAGGCGAACCAGCCCGTGCTCGGCACTGCCGGGTTGTGCACGTAGAGCCCGCGGTGCAGCGCGATCGAACCGACGCCGAGGCGCTCGAGCTCACCCGCCATGTCGTCGCTCCAGTCGCCGCAGTTGAGTCGCTGGAGACGGTCGGCGACCGTCTTCGCCACCCTCGGGGCGGTCGTCGAGTAGCCGCCGGGCCGTTGACGTCGCGCGGCGGTGTCGTACCAGAGGTAGACGCTGCCGTAATGAACGCCGGGATCGAAGATGGGCAGCTCGAGCAGGCGTCCGGCCGCAGACGGCACCGCTCCCGCCGGATCGCCCGGCGCGGACTTGCCGTAGACGCGCGCGTGCAGGTCGACGAAGAGCAAAGCGACGGCGAGTGCCACGACGATCGTGCGCTTGCTCTGCGCGACGGCGTACGCGAAAAGGGCCGCGATGCACAGTGAGGCGATCGGCAGGAGCCGCTCCGGGACGCGCGGGAAGCGGAACGGCGGCAGCGCATGCCAGAGCGCTGAGTAGATCGGCGTGCGCGTTCCGAGTGCGAGCACGATCGGCACGACCGCACCGAGGGCGAGAATGGCGGCGAGCGCGTACCTGCGGGCGCGGATCAGCAGCACCAAGCCGGCCACCGCGACGAGCGGCGTGGCCCAGCCGAAGAAGACGAACTGCTCGCTGCGCGCGTGGTCGACATGTCGCGAGACGAAGTCGCCGACGTGCGCCGAATAGAACGCGATCTCGTCCAGCGAACGCCCGCCCGATTGCGTCGACTGCTCGATCACGGTCTGGCGGACGACAAGGCCCGCGCCGACCGACGCGAGCGCCCCGGCACCGGCGCCGAGCCAGAGACGGCGGTCGCGCGTCCGGCAGAACGCGTAGCCGAGGAAGAACGGAATCGCTCCGAGCGCGAGATGCACCTGGCCCGAGAGCGGAACCGATGCCAGCGTCGCACCTGCGAGCGCGAGCCACCAGCGCGTTCCGCGCCGCGCTCGCTCGAAGGCCCACAACGAAAGCGGAAGGAGGATCGAGATCGGTCCGAGCAGATGCCCGACGCTTTGCTCGACGCGGTAGGGAGCGATCGCAAATGCGAGCCCGCCCGCGAGTGCCGGGCCGCGGGGCAAGCCGAGCTCGCGCAGCCACGCACACGCCGCGAGACCAGCCAGCGCGTAGAAGAGGAGCTGCAGGATGTTCCACCCCCCGACGAGGCCGAATACCGCGCCGAGCGGCCAGAAGAGGATTCCGTAGGGCCAGCCGGGGAAGTTCGGCTGCGGGTTCGCCTCGGGGCGGAAGCTGTATGGGTCCCGCCAAGGAGCCCGGCCGTGCTCGAGTTGGTGGCCGACGAGCCAGTAGTGGTAAAAGGTCTGGAGGTGGTCGCCCGGAGATGCCTCGCCGTGGGCCGGCGCGCCACCCGAGAGGAAGTTCGACCGGGCGTGCTGGACCGCCGGCCACGTCGCGGCTGCCCCTGCCGCGAGGTACAGAGCAGCGCCGAGCGCTACAAAGCCTGCGCGGCGCGAAGCAGCTCGTCGAAGTCCGGCACCTCGGCCGTGTCGTAGCGCCATGCGCCGCGGACCGTACCGTCCTCCGCGACGAGGAACGCGCTTCGATCCGCGACGCCACGGTGGCCGCGGAACTCCCCTTCGATGCCGAACGCCGGCATCGCCTCCTTGTTCCAGTCCGAGAGGAGCGGGAAGTTCAGGTCGAGCGCCTGGGCCCACGCGATGTGGGTCCACTCGGAGTCGCCGGAGATGCCGAATGGGCGGACACCCGCTGCCAGGAACTCCGGGCTCCTGTCACGCAGGAGCTCCATCTCGTGCGTTCAGGTGGAAGACCAGTCGAAGAGGTAGAAGACGAAGAGCGCCGGCCCGTCCGCGAGCAGCTCGTCCAGCGTGCGGCGCTCGTGCGGTGCGGTCCAGACGGTCGCCTTCGGAACTCGGTCTCCTACTCCCAGCATCGGGCGCGAACCCTACTTCGCAAGCTGTGGCTCGGCGGCCACTTCCGTTGCGTCCGCGATCTCGCTGACGACCTCGACGATGTCGCGGTTCGCGTTGAAGACCCTGAGCTGCCGGTCGGCGCCGTTCCCGTTGCGCAGGATTTCCTCGAGGCCCTCGAGCTCACGGTCGGAGCCGAGCTCGCGTGCATGCGGCTCGATCTCCTTCAGCGTCCTCCGGATCAACTGCGCGACCGCGACCCGGTTCCGCCGGCCCGTCGCGAGATCCATCAACGGCGCCTCGAGCCCGTAGCGTCCCGCGAGCCACTTGTTCTCCGTTGTCAGGATGCGGTGATAGGAGGGGATCTCCTCGCCGCGGTCGAACCGCTCGGAGAAGAGCTTCACGAGCGCCTGGCAGTACGCAACGATCGCGACGACGTGCTCGAGGCGCGTCACAGCGTCGCAGATGCGCACCTCGATCGTGCCGAGGCGCGGGTGCAGGCGGATGTCCCACCAGATGTGCGTGTAGTCCGGGATGCAGCCGGTCTTCTCGAGCTGCCCGACGACCTCCGCGTACTCCGCGTAGCTCTTGAAGCGCGGCGGCGGGCCTGAGCGTGGGAACGCCGCGAAGATCATCTGCCTGCTCGAGCGGAGCCCGGTCGGCTCGCCGCGCCAGAAAGGCGAGCTCGCGGACAGTGCGAGCAGCGGCCCGATGTGGGGAAGCAGCCCGTTGACGACCTGGATCGCCTTGTCGGGGTCGTCGACGGCGACGTGGATGTGCATGCCGAAGATGAGCTCGCGCCGGGCTACGTATTGCATCTGGTCGACGAGCGCGCGGTAGCGATCGCGCGCGGTGATTCGCTGCCGCTCGAAGAGGCTGAACGGATGGGTTCCCGCGGAGCCGACGCGCAGTCCCTGTTCGTGCGCGATGCCGCCGACGTAGCTCCGGATCCTGCGTAGCTGCTCCGCCACCTCGCCGGTCGTGTGGCAGACCGGTGTCGCGATCTCGAGCACGGACTGCATCAGCTCCGCATTGATCACCGGCTCGAGCTCGTGCCCGGCCACTGCGGCGAGCACGGTGTCGATGTGCTGCACGAGATCGAATGTCTCGGCATCGAGCAGCATGTACTCCTCTTCGACTCCGAGCGTGTACGGGTCGCCCTTGCCGAAGGCGTGGTCGAGCACGCTGCCGCCGGGCGCGAAACTCGATCCCTTCCCAGTGATCGAAGCCGGGTAGATCTGCTTCCCGTCGTGCTCCATACGGGAGTCTTACTACTCGGGGAGCAGCGCGTCAGCCTCGATCTCGACCAGCCAGCGCGGATCGAGGAGCGCGGACACGACGATCATGGTGCTCGCAGGCCGTACGTCGCGGAAAAGCTCTCCGTGGGCGCGGCCTACCTCTCCCCAGTCCCTGGCGTCGAGGAGGAACGTGCGCGTGCGCACGACGTGCTCTGCCGCGGCTCCAGCCTCGGCGAGCGCTGAGGCGATGATCTCCAGGCAGCGCTTCGCCTGTCCGTATGCATCTGGTGATGGGGCGCCGCCGTCGGGCATGACCGCGCACGTCCCCGCGACGAAGACATGGCGGCCGTCGCGTACCGCCCGCGAGAACCCGATCGTGGGCTCGTAGGGAGAACCGGAGGAGACGAGGCGGCGATCCATGCATCTAGTATCGCGCGCCGGTGGAAGAAACACTGAGTCAGATCGACGACTGGCCGGCACCGTTTGCAGCTGCGGGTGTTCTGCGTGGCGGCGAAGTCGTCGTGACACGCGGAGCCCGGGACGAGGTGCTGCGCTGGGCTTCCGTGACGAAGCTCGTCACGGCTCTCGTGGCGCTCGTCGCGGCGGAGGAGGGCGTGATCGATCTCGACGAGGCCGCCGGCCCGGAGGGATCGACCGTGCGACACCTGCTCGCGCATGCGTCCGGTCTGCCGTTCGAGCCCGGCGCGCCGACAGGACGACCCGGGCAGCGGCGTGTCTACTCGAACGTCGGCTTCGAGACGCTCGCGGAGCACATCGCAGAGCGCGCGGACATGCCGTTCGGCGATTACCTCGTCGCGGGCGTCTTGCAGCCGCTCGGGATGCAGGCCGAGCTTCGCGGCTCGCCGGCCGCAGACCTGCACGGCTCGCTCGACGATCTCGTGATCCTGGCCCGCGAGCTGCAGCAGCCCACGCTCGTAGCGCCGGAGACGCTGGCGGAAGCGACGACGGTGCAGTTTCCGGGCCTTGCCGGAGTGTTGCCGGACTTCGGTCGCTTCGACCCGAACGACTGGGGTCTCGGCTTCGAGCTCCGCGACGAGAAGTCGCCGCACTGGACCGGCACGCGCAACTCGCCGCGAACGTTCGGCCACTTCGGTGGCAGCGGCACGTTCCTGTGGGTCGATCCGGATGCCGGCTTCGCGCTCGGCGTCCTCACGAACCTGGACTTCGGCGAGTGGGCGAAGGAGGCGTGGCCGCACTTGTCGGACGCCGTGCTGATCGCGTGACAGACGTATCACGGTTTCGTACCGGTGCCTGGCACCGATACGCTCGTCTTGCTTGCAGCGCAATCGTGTCTCGCGTGACGCTTCGGTGACCGTTTCGTGCCCGTGCCTGGCACCGGTACGTGTCGGAACCGAGCACGCCTGCTCAGACGCCCTGCCGAGCCAGGAAATCTAGGACGATCCGGTCGAATTCTTCCGGGCGGTCGAGGCTCGGGAGATGCGCGGCGTCGGCGATCGTCGCGCGCTCCGCACCGGGAATTCCGGCAGCGAGACGATCGGCGATGCGGTGGATATCGGGGACGTCGTCGTCGCCGGTCAGCACCAGAGTCGGGACGTTCACGTCGCCGAGTCGCTCCGACGCGGGTGGCTCGAGGCGCAACATCCGCACGTCGTCGTGCCCCTTCTGCTGTCGGAAGGCCTGTCTTTGCATCTCGCCAACGAGCTCGCGCGTTGCGGGATCCATGTCGTCGAGACTGCGCTGCGGGCCGGCAAGCCACATGCGCAGATTCGCGTCGACCGCAGCATCCAGGTCTCCGCGTTCGAGCGCCGCTTCTTCGTCGGCGAAGAAGGCCGTCACCTCCTCCGACCACTCGTGGTCGGGGAGCCCGGCGCCGACGAGCACGAGAGCAGAGACCCGTTCCGGCGACTCGAGTGCGAGCTCGAGCGCCGTGTTGCCGCCGAGCGAAACGCCTACCAGCGCGGCCCGGTCAATGCCTTCGGCGTCCATCACGTCGCGTACCGCGCCCCTGAACGAAACGGGGTTCGTCTCGAGCGGCGAGTTGCCGAAACCGGGTAGGTCGACGCGCAGCACGGAATGCGACTGCGAGAAGGAGCGCAGCTGAGGCTCCCAGAGACGCGAATCAGTGAGGCCTGCGTGCAGGAGCACGACCGGCGGGCCTTCGCCCTGGACGTCGCGCCAGACGCTCATGATTCGTCCGCAAAAAGCGGACGAATGAATTCGTCGAACGTCTCCCGATCGCAACTCGCGACCGTCACGGGCGTGAGCGCACGGACGGTCGCGGTGCGCGGCACGTCCATCGCCAGCGCGACCTCGCCGAAGTAATCGCCCGGTCGCAACACGCTCTGTGCGCCGCGGCTTCTTTGACTGACCGCAAGCATCCCGCTGAGGACGACATAGAAGCGGTCGCCCTCCTCACCCTCCGACACGACGCCGGCACCGGCCGGAATGTCTTCGCGCACCATGTTCTGCGCCAACCGCGCAAGCGTCTCACCGGGAAGCGTGGCGAGCAACCCGATCCGTGACAGCTCGTGCTGCGTCGCCCCGGCGGCCCGCGGGCTCACTCTTCTTCCTCGGTCGGCTCCGGCTGATCGTGCATGGTCCCTCCCATGGGTGCGCTCGACTCCTGGCGCTTCTGTCCGGTCTGCGGCGAGGCTATCGAGAAGATCGACGACCGGGCCGAATGCCACGCCTGCGGTTACGTGGGCTACGCGAACGCCGTTCCCGGCGCAGAGGCGGTCTGCTTCGACGAGCGGGGTCGGGTGCTCCTCGGCCGTCGCGCGTTCGATCCGGGCAAAGGCCTCTGGGATCTGCCCGGCGGATTTCTCCACGAGAACGAGCATCCGCTCGACGGGCTGCGGCGGGAGATCCGTGAGGAGACCGCTCTCGAGATCGAGCCGATCGACTTCCTTGGGTTCTGGCTCGAGCCCTACGACGGACGGATCGTGCTCTGTCTGGCGTGGACCGCCAGGGCGACGGGCGAGCCCAGGGCCGGCGACGATCTCGTCGAGCTCCGCTGGTTTGAGCCGCACGACCTGCCGCCGCCTGCAGAGCTCGCGTTTACGCACTACCCGGAGGTGCTCTCAGCAGCTCTAAGCCTGCGGCACGAGCACGCGTAGCGCGCCCGGCTCGACGCGGAACTCCACCGGCGTCTCCAGTACGTCGGGCTCGCCGTCGATCGCCGCCTCGAGTCTCCCGGACGCCGCGTCCACCACGAACCGCTCTCCGCTGCGTTCGGGCGGATCGGCGCCCGGGGAGTAGAAGTGCAGTTTCCCTTCGTCGAGGCGCTTGCGCTCGCCGAGCGACGGCAGGTCGAGCGCGTACGCGTTGTTCGCGACGAGCACGAGGCGGGTCTCGACCGCGTCACCGTCGATCGTGATGCCGAGCGGCTGCCGCTGCGTGAGCAGGATCGCCCACGCGCGAATCCGCGCAAACGCCTCGCGGCGTCGCTCCTGCGCTTCACGGCGATGCACGAGCCGCGCGTAGACGCCGAGCGACACGTTGTTCAAGAAGAGACGCCCGTCCACGCGACCGATGTCGATGCGCCGCTCACTGCCGGTGTCGAACGCGCGGAGCGCTCCAATCGGATCGTCACGGTCGAGACCCAGATCGCGGGCGAAATGGTTACGGGTTCCGAACGGGATGCAGACGAACGCGCCATCGCGCTCGAGCGCAACTTCGGCGACCGGCGCCAGCGAGCCGTCGCCTCCAGCCATGCCTAAAACCTCGGCGGTAGACGCGCCGGCCAGTTCCGCCGCGTCTTCACCCTCCCGCAGGACGTGGGTCTGGACGCCGATCGTCCGTGCCTCCGCGGCGAGCTCGTCGGCGGTCGGTGAGCCGGCGCCAGAACGGGGATTGATGAGCAGGAGGGCGGACAGGGACGGCCAGATTAATGGGACCCACGACCCCTCGAATGAGCCGTTCGGCCCATGGCGTCGTCCGGCGACCGTGCCGATATTTAGGTCTATGAGTGAACGCGGCCTTCACCAGATCGAGGACGATCTCAGCGAAACCTGGCTCGAGGACTGGGCCGGGGCAGGCGTCCTTGAAATCGAAGCACTCCTCGCCAAGCACGCGGCTTTCCTCAGGTTCCTCGAGTCGCAAGAGGCGTAAGCAGCACACCCGCCCGGGATCGCCTAGATTCCTTGGCCATGAAGCTCAGCTACCTCTGGCACGGGCTTCCGGGTCATCCGATCCATCCGCCGCTGACGGATGCGACGATCGGGACCTACACCTTTGCCACCGTCGCGGGCCTCGCGGAGGTGACGGGCATCACCGAGAACTCGGGCGCCTACGGCTGGTGGATCGCGCTGATCTTCGGCCTGATCGTGACCGTCCCGACCGCGCTGACAGGGTTCCTCGAATGGCTCTCGATCACCCGCGGCACGGAGCTCTGGAAGACGGCGACCGCTCACATGATCGCGATGCTCTCCGCGACCGTGTTCTTCGCACTCGCGGCGATCTTCGGCCACGCCTCCTACACGCATGGAAACGTCAGCAGCGGCGCCTTCGTGCTGACGCTGATCGGGTTCGGGGTCCTGACGCTGGGCGGGTGGCTGGGCGGCGCGATCGTCTTCGTGTACGGAATGCGTGTGCTGAAACTCAAAGGTGAGCCCGCGAGACGGGCGGTCTCGCCCATCCCGCACACCGAAAAGGAAGAAGCCGAGGG
>JALYLY010000014.1 GCA_030773975.1 Actinomycetota bacterium
CCGTAGTGCTCCAGGACCCGCTGTGGGAGCGAAGCTTTCCCGATCTCGACGGCTTCGTCGTCGAGCTCGCGGACGTCAGCGGCCGGTCGCAGCACGTGCGCCTACGACGGCGCGAGGTCGCGGAGCGGCGGCGGACGAACGAAGCACGCTGGGAGAAGCTCGTCGACGATTTCGCGCGCGCATCCCTCGAGCCGGTCGTGATCGACTCCAGCGAGGAGAGCGAGATCCTGCGCGCGTTCCTCGACTGGGCCGAGACGCGGCAGGAAGGCGGCGGTGGAGCATGGTGAAGCTCGTCGTCGTCGTCGGCGTTGTCGCCGCCTCACTCGCCGTCACAGCAAGCGCCGGCGCAGCCAATCGCCCGATCCATCTCGTGACGACCGTGTCGCCGGGCCCGCACTTCTTCGGCGACCCGATCCACGCCGACGTGGACATCCTGATCGACACGAAGCGCGTGGATCCGAAGGCGGTCCGCCTCGACACGAAGTTCGATCCCTACACGCGCCTCGCCCGGCCGCAACGCATCAGGTCCGACGACGGCTCGACCACCCGGCTGCGCTACCTCTACCTGCTCACCTGTGACACGTTCGTGTGCCTCACGGGCGACAAGACGGAGCGGACGATCCACTTCGCCCCGGCAACGATCCGTTATCGCGATCGCCACGGCAAGGAAGCGGAGCTGACGGCGAGGTGGCCGCGCTTTCGGTTCGTCTCCCGCTTCGGCGGCCCGCGCTACCTGCCGCAGACGGCTTCGGAGGTGGCGCGGGGGATCCAGTACTCGAGCGACCCGATCGTGCGCCTCTTCGCGAGCATCCGGGCGCCGAGCCCCTCGTACCGGCTGAATCCAATCGTCCTCGCCGTTCTCCTCTTCGCCGCCGCACTCGCCGCGCTGCTCGCGGCGGGCGCACTCGCAAGGCCGCTGTACGCGCTCGTCCGGCGGCAGGATGAATCCCGTGGCCCCGCGCTGACGCCTCTTGAGCAGGCGCTCGCTGCCGTCGACGCAGCGACGCGTCGCCAACCCGGCAGCGCGGAGCATCGTGAGTCTCTCGCCTGGCTGGGGCGCGAGCTTCGCCGCACGAACCTGACCGAGCTCGTGGGACGAGCCCGCCGCCTCGCCTGGTCCGAACAGGCGCCGACCGCCGACGCGTCGCGCGAGCTCACCGCGGACGTCGAAGCCGGCCGGAGGAACGGAGCCTGATGGCCGCCGGCTCGCTTCCACTCGCCGACGCTCCCGCGCTGTGGCCCTTCGCGCGCCGCACACGCCTCGTGCGGCTCGGCCTCGGCTTCGCAGTGCTCGGCCTGTTCGCCGCCGCCGTCTTCACGTCGTTCCACTTGCACACGCGCGCGACGAGCTACTTCGCCCAGGGCGGCAGAGGGATCCTCGTCATCGATCTCTCGGCCAGCGTCGACCCACGCGCGAACCAGCGGCTGAGGACGCTGATGCGAACACTTGCGAACAGCGACCAGCGTCTCGGCCTGGTGGCGTTCGAGGAGCAGACCTACGAGCTTCTCCCGCCGGGGACGAGGGGCGACGAGATCCGCCCGATGCTCCGCTTCTTCGGCACCGCGAGCCCGTCGTTCAGGAAGGAGACGCCCTGGTCGGTCTCGTTCCTCGGCGGGACGAACATCGGCCTGGGACTGCGGCTCGCGCGCAAGGTCGCCGAGCGAAACGGAGCGGGGTCGGTTCTGCTCGTCAGCGACCTGCAGGACTCGACCTCGGACCTGCCGCTGCTCGCCGACGAGATCGGCCAGTACCGCACCGAAGGTCTGCGGTTGCGCGTGCTGCCGATGTTTCCGCCGCCGGGAAGCCTCGCTCTTTTCACGAGTCTCGCCGGCAAGGACGCAATCGTGGACAACCGCGTCCTCCGCGAAAACGCTGCGGTGGCGCAGCACCAAAGTGTTGTCGCGGCGTTTCCGGGCTGGGCCTTCCTGCTCGCGGCAGGGTTGCTCCTCGCCCTTGCGCTGAACGAATACGTCGGCCGCAGGCTCGAATGGAGCCCGTCGTGAATCCTCGCGCGATCGTCATTCGCGCCGTGGCCGTGGCTTTCCTCACGTACATCGGAGTCTTGTCTGCGCTCGCGGCCCGCGACGTCCTCGCGTGGCGCGGTCAGACGGCGCACGCAGACGTCGCGGTCGCGTCGTTCTCCCCCGACCTCGGCGTCTGGCGACCGCACACGTGGCTGCCGGCCGGAGCTTCGCAGTGGCTCGTGGGTGCGGGCGACGACGTCGAGTTCGGGCAAGCGCTTCAGCACTTCCAGGTCTTCCGCGGTCACCAGCAGTGGGGACTGTTCGTGCTCAACGGGACCAACGGCGAACCGAACAAGTTTGCGCGGCGCACACTCGAGCTCGCCCAGCTCGAGTTCACTTTCGAGCAAATAGCCAACAGCTCTCGAAGCGCCGACCTACGCTCGCGCGCGCGGCAGCTCCACGGGATCCTCCTCTTCCAGCATCTGATCATGCAAGGAGGAGACGCGAAGACGACGCTCGAGCGCGCGATCGCGGACTTCACAGAGGCGGTTCGGCTGGATCCGGGAAACGCGACGGCCAAGTACGACCTCGAAGGGCTGCTCTACCTCTACAAACCACTCTCGAACGGCGAGCCGCCGCCGCTCAAAAGGCGGACGTCGAGCACCGGCCCCGACAGCGGCGGCGGTGGCAGTCCGGGCTCTAGTGCGGGAGCGGGTGGCTTCTAGATGTCGCTCACGTTCGTCACACCCCTCGGCGCCCTCATCGCACTCGTTGGCCTGATCCCGCTCGGTGTACTCGTTGTGGAAGAGGGCCGCCTCGGCGCGCTCTGCGAGAAGCTCGGCCTGCGACCTCCCTCGTGGCGCCCGTCGGTCGAAGTGGGCGTGGCGCTGACTGCCCTCGTCGCGGTGCTCGCGCTCGCGCTGGCTCAGCCCGTCATCGCCAGCCACACCACGACGAAGGGGCGCGCCGACGCCGAGGCCTTCTTCGTCTTCGACGTCTCCCGGTCGATGAGCGCGCGTACCGCCGGCTCGCCGACGCGCTTCGACCAGGCTCGCCGAGACGCGAAGGAATTGCGCGCCCGGCTCGGCAACCTCCCCGTCGGCATCGCCTCGCTCACCGACCGCGTGCTTCCCCATCTGTTCCCGTCCGTCAGCGTCAACGCGTTCAACGCGACGCTGGACGAGTCCCTCGCAGTCGACCGTCCCACGATGTCGCTCGCCTACGGCGACTCACTGGGAACGAAGATAGGCGCCCTCGCAGACCTCGTCACCGGCAACTACTTCGAGGCTACCGCGAAGAAACGGGTCGCCATCGCCTTCACAGACGGCGAGACGCTGAAGGAGCGCCTGTCGACCCTCCCCGCGCGCTTCAAGGATGGGAACCTTCGCGTCTTCTTCTTCCGCTACTGGCGCCCCGACCAGCGCGTGTACGACGCGGCCGGCCAGATCAATCCGGCGTACTCACCCGATCCGAGCACGACACCGATTCTCGACGGGCTTGCCCAGTCGATGTCGACGCGGGTGTTCGAGCCGGGGCAGATAAGCCAGGCGGCGGCCGCAGTGCGCGCGGTGATCGGCAAGGGGCCGACGAGGGCGCGCGGACGTGAGCTCAACTCGTTCCTGCTCGCGCCGTACGTGCTCCTCTTCGCCGTCGCGCCGCTCAGCTTCCTGCTCTTTCGGCGGAACTTCCCGCGCCGGTCGAGCTTCGCCTAAACACGCCCCCGTACGGGAACTCTTTGAGGCGCTCCGGCCAACTAGGCAGAGATGACCCAAGGCGGGGCACTTGGTTCGTGACCGATGCGGACGCGATCCGGGAATCACTCGTGAACGCGGCGACCTTCGCGGTGCTCTTCGATCGTCACTACCGCGCCGTGCACCGTTTCCTCCGAGCCCGCATTGGTGCGGCGCTGGCAGAGGATCTCGCCTCGGAGACGTTCACCATTGCATTTCGCCGGCGCTTCGCGTACGACCTTTCGCGGCCCGACGCTGCGCCCTGGCTCTACGGGATTGCCGTGAACCTCGTCCGTGAGGAGCGCCGCACAGAGGAGCGCCGCCTTCGCGCGTACGCCCGATCGTCACCGGCCGACGACCCGGAGTACGAGATCCAGGACTGGCGCCTCGACGGCACCGTCGCCGCCGCGCTCCTGGAGCTCCCGCTTGAGGACCGCAACCTGATCCTTCTGCACGCGTGGGCGCAACTCTCCTACGACGAACTGGCGACAGCCCTGGGCCTGCCGTTGGGAACAGTCCGCTCGCGCCTCAGTCGGACGCGTTCCAAGCTGCGCGCCGCGCTCGCGGCGGGTACTCCGCTCCAGGCAGGTGAGCAAGCGTGACGGAGTTGAACCTCCTTCGCCGCGAGTTCGAGGCCGTACCCGACCCAGACGCGACATCGGTTGCGTCTGCGCGTGAGGCGTTGCTTCGCGAGATCGCGCCCGCTCCGGAAGAACGCTACTGGCCTATCCTGCGACTCGCTCTCGCGGGTGCGATCGCCGTCGTTGCGGTCGTTGTCGGGATGGTGGTCGCAATTCCCCGCAAAGACGCGTTGCCACGAACGGACGTCGCGGCCGCCGCCTATCGTGCCGCGACCCCTGCGCACCGAATCCGGCACGAGATCTACCGCACCGTTTCGGACAAAAGCAACGGGCTCACTGAGAGGTGGGTGAGCACCAGCGCGCCTCTCGCCTTTCGGATGATGACACCGCCTGTCGAGTACACCATTAGCCGGTGCGGCGAGATGATCTATGACTCCCGCCCGAATTTGCTCGTGGTGACGAACGCGAGAATCGGCCCCACAGCCGCTCGGAGCTACGTCGCCTTCGACGATCCGCTGCAGCGGTACCTGCGCGACTATCGCAGCGGCGCCGTTCGCTACCGGGGCCAGGCGACCTTCCACGGAATCCCGGCGTACAAGCTCACCGTGTCGCGTGGGGGCGCCAAGTTCACCTATCTGGTGCGGCGTAGCAACTACTACCCGCTGCAAACCATCCTGAAAGACGGGCAGACGATTGTCACGACGACATATCTGCGCTTCGAGTACGTGCCACGCAACTCAGGCACCGAGACGCTGCTGAGAATGAGCCTCCACCGCGGAGCGTTTCTCATACATAGCGGTGGCTTCATGCCGCGTGGGGAGTGCAAGGGATTCGGCTCCTACGACTCGATTACCGGGAACGGGAAGGCCCCGTGAAGGGACGTATCGCCCTGTCCGCCTGCGCGGCAATTGCTGCGCTCGTTGTGACGCCCGCGCTCGGCACCCCAGGACTGCCCCTTGGAATCGCCGCCCTCGGTGGCGCAGACAGCACCGGCGGCAACTCCTGGTCGACCGGGACGAATCGCGCTGTTCGTAGCCACCTGAACCGATTGCAGCAGATGACGGGTTCCGTGCGGGAGGTACGCGCGTCCACATTCGCCACATCGGGCTTCCGCACCGTCGCCGATCTCGCACCGCAGGTGCGAAAGACGATTGCGAGCAACCTCCGCTACGTCACGATCGACGTCGGAGTCGGCGACGTGTGCTCCGGGACTTCGCCGCTGACCTTCCGAAACCGACTCGTCGACGCACTCCGCTCTCTCTCGAGGCATTCCGTCGTCCAGCAGCAGAACAGGTCGCCCGACCAGAGGGAGATCTTCGTGGTGAGCATCGAGAACCTGGTCGGCCACTGGCATGCGCTGGGTGGCAAGAACGATCTCGGCTGCGGTCTTCACTCGAGTGCGAGGCGTGCACTGATTCAAAGGCGCACAATTGCGTTCAACGACATCCTCGCAAGGGTCTGTTACCGGACGACGGAATGCCTGTTCGACGCCGGGGCGCGATACAGCATGCGGCTGCACCCGAGCTACTTCTCGGCGCGCGGGCTCACCGTCGCGGGGGAACGTGCAGTTGCGGCAGTCGAATGGAAGCCGGCCAAGGTACTGCTCGACGCTGGAAGCTAAAGAACCGCAGCCTCGCCGAGCAACGCCTTCGCCTCGGCGAAGAAGTCCGCAACCGGCTTGACCTTGTACTGCGGCCCGAGGACGAACTGCTTCGTTCCTTCGGACATCTCCAGGAGCAAGTTCACGCGCGAGTCGCCGGGAAAATCCTTGACGAGTAGCGCGAGATCGCGGACGACGCCGGCACGCGCCACTCGCGCGTCGATCCTGATCGTCACCTCTTTCCGCTCGGCGACGGCTTCGAACGGCGCCACCTCCATCGCCAGCAGCTTCGTCTCGCCCTCCTGCTTGTGGTCGATGCGACCCTTCACGATCAGGATGCGGTCCATCACGCACAGCTCGCGGGAGTGGGCGTAGACCGAGTTGAAGACGACGACCTCCGCCCCACCCGTGACGTCGTCGAGCCGCATGAAGACCATCGGCTCGCCCTTCTTCGTCGTCAGGTGCTTCAGCGCCGACACGATTCCGCCGACGGTCACCGTCTCGCCGTCGCGGCGCCGCTCGACGTCCGCCAGCGCGCAGTCGGTCTTGCGGCGCAACTGATCGCGTACCGAGTGCAGCGGATGCTCCGACACGTAGAGGCCCAGGACTTCCTTCTCCAGCCGCAGCAGCTCGCCTTTCTCGAACTCCTCCGTACCGATCGGCACGTCCTCGAGCTTCTCTTCCTCGCCGAAGAGCGAGCTTTGGCCGAGGAGACGATCCGTCTGCGCCCGCGCCCCGCGGGACAGGGCCGACTCCAACGCATCAAGCATTCCCTTACGCGTTGCACCGGTCGAATCCAGCGCACCGCACTTCACCAACGACTCGAGTGCGCGCTTGTTCGAGGCCTGCGGATCGACGCGCTCGCAGAACTCCCAGATCGAGCCGAAGCCGCCGCTCTCGTCCCGAGCGCGGATGATCGCGCGCGCTGCAGGCTCCCCGACGTTCTTCACGGCCGACAGCCCAAAGCGGATCTTCCCTTCGACGACCGCGAAGTCCAGCTGCGACTCGTTCACATCGGGCGGCAGCACCTCGATGCCCATCTCGTCGCACGCGTTGACGTAGAACGGCACGCGGTCCTTTGTGCTCATCACTGAGGAGATCAGCGACGCCATGTACTCGCGCGGGTGGTGCGCGCGCATGTACGCGGTCCGGTAGGCGACCAAGGCATAGCACGCGGCATGGGACTTGTTGAACGAGTAGTCCTTCGACGCCTCGAGGTCGTTCCAAAGCTGGTTCGCGACAGACGGTGTAACACCGTTCCCTGCACACCCCTCGAGGAACTTGTCCTTGAGGGACGCCATGAGCTTGTGGATCTTCTTGCCGATCGCCTTGCGCAGGTCGTCCGCTTCTGCGGGCGAGAAGCCGGCGAGCTGCTTCGCGATCTCCATACTTTGCTCTTGAAATATGGAAATCCCGAAGGTCGAATCCAGGATCGGCTTCAGCCGCTTGTCGATGTAGGTCACAGGCTCCTGGCCGTTCTTCCGGCGCGCGTAGACGGGGATGTACTGCATCGGCCCTGGCCGGTAGAGCGCGACGAGCGCGATCAGGTCTTCGAACACGGTCGGCTTCACCTGCCTTAGCGCTTCGCGCATACCCGACGACTCGAACTGGAACACGCCCGTCGCCTCGCCCTTGGCGAGCATGGCGTAGACCCTTTTGTCGTCGAGCGGCAGCTTCCCGTAGTCGAGCCCGTTGCCGACCAGGTTCTTCGCCTTGTCGAGCACGTCGAGGTTGCGCAGGCCGAGGAAGTCCATTTTCAACAAGCCGAGCGCTTCGACGTCGCCCATCGCGAACTGCGTCACGACCTCCTGATCCGGCCCCTTTTGCTGTAGCGGCACGTACTCGGTCAGCGGCTTGTCTCCGATCACGACGCCGGCCGCATGAATCGAGTCGGCGCGCACGAGCCCTTCGAGCGGCCGCGCAAGGTCGACGATCTCCCGCGCAACTGGATCCGCGTCGTATTGCGCCTTCAACTCCTGGCCCGGCGCGAGACAGGCGTCCAAAGTCTGTCCCGGCCCTTCGGGAATCGACTTCGCGATCTTGTCGACCACGCCGTAGGGGATCTCGAGCACGCGGCCCGCGTCGCGCACCGCCGCGCGAGCGGCCATCGTGGAGAACGTGATGATCTGCGCAACGCGGTCGCGCCCGTACTTCTCGGCGACGTAGTTGATGACGCGGTCGCGTCCTTCGACGGCGAAGTCGATGTCCATGTCCGGCATCGACTTGCGTCCCGGGTTGAGGAACCGTTCGAAAAGCAGGTCGTACTTGATCGGATCGATGTCGGTGATGTCGAGGCAGTAGGCAACGAGACTTCCCGCCGCCGATCCGCGCCCCGGCCCGACCTGGATGCCGTTGCGCTTCGCGAACGCGATGAAGTCCCACACGATCAGGAAATAGTCGGCGAAGCCCATCTCGCGGATCGTCTTGAGCTCGAACTTGAGCCTGTCGCTGAGCTCGTCGGTCGTGTTGTCGTAGCGCTTTTGCAGGCCCTTTTCGGTCAACTCGACGAGGTAGTCGAAGCTGTCGCGCTCGTCAGGCGTCGGGAACTTCGGCAGCAGGATCCCGCCGAGCTCCATCGTGACGTTGCAGCGCTCGGCGACCTCGAGAGTGCGGCGGAGCGCGTGCTCGTAGCCGGGGAAGTCGAGCGCCATCTCCTCCGGCGACTTGAAGTAGAAGTGGTCGGTGTCGAACTTCCAGCGCTGCGGGTTCTTGAGCGAGTCGCCAGATTGAATGCAGAGCAGCGCCTCGTGCGCGCGCGCGTCCTCGTGCTTCAGGTAGTGGACGTCGCCGGTCGCGACGAGCCCGAGCCCGGTCCCCTCGGCCATCTTCGCAAGTAGCGGGTTGATTCGCGCCTGCTGCTCGAGGTGAGCGTTCTGCATCTCGACATAGGTCGAGTCCTGGCCGAAGATCTGGACGAGCCGATCGAGCTCGGCGGCGGCATCGGCGGGACGCGCCTCCTCGAGCGCCTTACAGACGCGGCCGGAGAGGCAGCCGGAGAGCGCGATCAGCCCTTTGGAGTGCGACTGGAGAAGCTCCCAGTCGACGCGCGGCTTGTAGTAATAGCCCTCGAGGTAGCCGGCGGAGGCGAGCTTGATCAGGTTGGAGTAGCCGGCGTTGTCCTCGGCGAGCAGCGTGAGGTGTGCGTTCCCCTTGGTCTGGGCGCGGCGATCGTCGCAGACGTAGATCTCGCAGCCGAGAATCGGCTTGACGCCGTGCTTTCCGGCCTCGCGGTAGAGCTCGACGGCTCCGGCGAGGGAACCGTGATCGGTGAGCCCGACGGCGGGCATCTCGAACTCGGCAGCGCGGGCCGCGAGCGCGGGAATGCGGCAGGCCCCATCGAGGATCGAGAACTCGGAGTGGACGTGAAGATGAACGAAGGACGCTTCGGGCACGAGGGGTCGATTCTCGCAACCCCGGCTGACGTTGGTGCTAGGATATCTAACGGGTGGCTAGACAGATATCTAAATCAGACAAGACTTCTCTGGTCATCGATCGCGAAAAGCTCGATCAGGCTCGGGAGATTCTTGGCACGAAAACCCTGGCCGCTACGGTCGACGCGGCCCTCGACGAAGTGATCGCCCTAGCCGCACGTCGCCGGTTGCTCGAACGGATCCGACGCGAGGACGGGATCGGCCCGTCGCTGGCGGAGATCCGCCGGCTGCGCGAGCCTCGCGTTGCGCCTCGTTCTCGCTGACACCAGCGCATGGCACCGAAGCGCTCGAGCTGAGGCGCTCTGGACCGAGCTGGTCGAAGCGAGCATTCTCGCCCGATGCACGCCGATCGCGCTGGAGCTGCTGTATTCAGCGAGGAGCCGCGCTGAGTACGATCGTCTCGCAAATGATCTGAGCTTGCTGCCTAACCTTCCGATCGATCGAAGGGTCGAACGGATCGCGCTTGGAACACAAGCGGCGCTCACGGGCAGAAGCCAGCATCGTGGCCCGACGCCGGTCGACCTCTTGATCGCAGCGGTCGCCGAAGTCAACGGCGCGACGCTCCTCCATTACGACCGCCACTTCGACACGATCGCGCGTGTCACCGGCCAGCCGATGGACTGGCTGGCACGAAGAGGAAGCCTCGACTAAACGCCTACGCCGCGACCGCCGCGAGAATCTGCGCCTGTTGCAGGGGACTGAGCGAGTCGGCCAGAAGCGCCGCGGCGAGCCTGAGCCGCACCTCCCCATCGCGTTCGAATGCGGCGCACCCGTCCGCGAGCACCGCGGAGGCCTTTGCCCGTCCGGCGATCGGGAGCTGCACGCTGAGACGCTCGACAAGCCGCGCGAGGCGCCGTTCGTGGCGCGGCGACCACAGTCGCGCCGCTTCGGTCTCGATTGCAGCGATCCAGAGAATCTCGTAAACGTCGTCGTCCAGGACATCGGGGATCTTTGCGAGCGCTTCGTCCGCCGCGGCCGCTTCGGCAATGCTCCAAAGGTCGGTCGCAACAAGCGCCAGGGCGAGCGCCTCGACCGAGTCCCCGGTGACGACTTCGTTCTCCTCGATCAGCGCGAGGACCCTCGGATCCACCGCGCGCACCTCCTCGAGCGCTGCGACGACGGCGCCGATGAAAACCAGCTCCTCCGCTTCGGCCCCGTCGCAAAGGTCGTCGACAAGACTGCGCCACACGCTCGGGAACTCCTGCGCGTGCGCGCGGACGATCCGCTCACGCTCGGCAGCGGGCACGAGCGCCCCTGCCTCCTCGATCGACGCACGCGTCACCTCAGACTCTCGTCGAGTGCCTAGCCACACGTCGAATTCGGGAGAGTCCGGCCGGAGCAGGGGGAACATCGAGGCCAGCCCGAACAGCTCCTCGAACGCATCGGCCCTTCGGACGAGCTCGGGTTCGCGATCGAGACAGCAGCGTTTGTACTTCTTCCCGGAGCCACAGGGGCAAGGCGAATTACGGGGTACGAGGCTGATGCTGTCGAGCCTATGAGCCCGGCCGGACATCGTGTAAATTCGGGTCGGGCGCGGGTGCCGATGTCTTAACCAAAGAGCGGGGCGCGGAGATGGAAGCCTCGCCGCGCGGGATTGGCGCCGCAACGACGGCCCACACGAGTCGCTCTCCACTTGACTCGGTATCCGTGCCCCTCAGGCGGTCGGCGAACCCCTCACGAAGGCTAAGCGCGGACCTCGGTGAAGCCGGCCGCGGCGAAGTCGCCGTCAAACGCGAATGCCTCGCGAATCCGAAGCGAGCGCATGACCGTGAAGCTCGTCGCGTCGACGAACGAATACTCGCGTTCGTCGCGCTCGCGGAGCCAGCGCAACGCTTCCTCCTCGAGCTCCCTGCTCACGAACTCGATGCGGAGCCGAAGCGCCCGCGACATCCTGTCGAGGAACGCGACGGCGGGGGAGTGACCGTGGCGGCGGTTCATGAAGGTCCATGTCTCGCCCCGTACGTGGTTGGTCGTCACGAGCAGCGCATCTGCGGTACGAGAGAGTCGACGGGCCTCTTCGTGGTGCGCGTCGCCCTCGGTCGCAGCTGCAATCCAGTACGACGTGTCGACGAAGATCACCGAGGGCGCTTCCGCCCGTAGACCACGTCGTCCACGCCTGCAGAGTCGCCGGGGCCGCCTTTGACCATGCCGACGATCTCCCAGAGTGGGTCGTCCTCGGGCAGGGGCAGCGGCCGCAGCCGTTCGCCGACGTAGCGGCGAATCAGCGCGGCCTTCGACACGCCCTCCTCGGCCGCCTGGCGGGCAAGGGCCGCGTCAAGCTCCTCCTCGATCATGATCTGGAGGCGTTTCACGTACATATGTTACATCAGTTTCGCAAAGTGGTGTAACTCGCACAAGTGTTCGATTTGGCCACCCTCGACGACGCGGCCTCGGCGAACATGGCCGAAGGCTGAGAGCCTCTTCAGGAGTCAGATGCAGCGAATCCGACTCCTCTATTAACGCCGGCGCCGCGCTAGAAGAGCCCGAGCACGACCTTCAAGGCGTCGTCGACCGCACGGAGCTCGGCCTGCGCCAGAGTGGCGACCCGCCGGCCGAGACGGGATCGATCGAGAGCGCGGATCTGCTCCGTGAGGACCTTCGTTCGCCGGCCGGCGACTTCGACCTCGGGGCGAAAGACGGTCGGGAGCGCACTCGTCGAAGTCGGCGCAACGACGACTGTGGACAGCTCGTTCAGCGAGTCGGTCTGCAGAACGACGGCGTATCGCCCGCCTCGCTGCTTCTTCCCTCTCGAGCGAGACGGCGGAGCGAGTGCGTGAACGTCACCTCTCCTCACTCAACTCTTCCATCAGTGCTTGGACGGCCGCAACCTCTCGCCGATCGTGCTCGTCGGCGCCGACTCGGGCAGCGTCAGCGGCGGCGATCTCGTACAGCCGCCGCCGCGCCGTGTCGACGACTGCTTCCCGGATCGCCTCGGACCGGCTCTTCCCGTCGCGCATGAGCAGCTCCAGGGCGCGCGTGGCCTCCTCGTCTAGCCGAAGTGAGATAGCCCGTTCTGCCACCTCCACCTTTGTATCACAGTTGTCATACACCCAGGCCGCGCGGAGGCCAAGGCTCCCACCCCATTCGGAGCAGGTCGCCTTGGGCGCGGGCCGAGAGGTCGGCCGCCAGACGCCTGACGATCGCACGGACCACCGGGCTCCGCGGGCCGGACTCGGCGACCGCGGCGATCGCCTCTTCGGCGTTCGCGACGCCGAGCCTCCGCGCGCGCTCGAGCGCCAACCGCACGGGTTGCGAGAGGCCTTCAGCCCACAGATCCGGCGCCATCCGCGTGATCGAGCCCGCGACCTTGCGCTCGTCGCCCGCGTCGATCGCAAACGAGACGAAGCTGAGGCACGCGTGACAGATGGCGAGATCGTCGACGTCGAGCTCGAGCTCGCCTGCGAGCGCAACGGCCTCAGCGCGAGTCACTTGAGCTCCCGGGCGAACATGAACACATCCAAGCAAGCAACCCGTGACAGGTCTGTCGCGGATCGGTGCCGACTCCGTGACCGCGGCTTCTACCGCACCCAGAGCTGGTCGAGCAGAACGCCCCATTCGGGGTTGTACTGGTAGTTCCCGACGCGCTTCGAGACGAACGAGAGACCCTTCGAGGTGTGGGTGGGCGCCCACGGCGCCTTGTCGACGATGCTGTGGTCAATGTCGGCCCACAGCGGTCCTGCGGCGGCGGGGTCGTTTGCCTGCAGCGCCAGAGCGCGCTTGATCTTCGCATCGATCTCCGGGTCGCAGAACTCGGCGATATTCACCTGAGCCTCAGTGCCCGGTCGGAACGACTTGCAGGTGAGCAGGACATTGATGAAGGCCGAGGCTGCCGGATAGTCCGCTGCCCAGGCGGCGAATCCGATCTGGGCACGCCGGCGGGAATCACTGACCGCTCCGAAGTAGGAGTTCGCTTCGCCTGGGATCACCTTCTTGGAGGCCCGATAGCCGAGCCGTTTCAGAAGCGAGACGAAGTAGTCGCCCACCCGGATCGGAAACCCGTTACCGGCCACGCCGGGGAAGGCCCAGACCGTGATCTTCGTGCCGCGTGTGTGCGAGCTCGCGACCAGCTGCCGTGCTTTCGCGAGATCAGGCGCGGTCCACGTACCGCTCTTACTAGCGTTCCGAGTGTACGGACAGTACGGCCGGTAGCCGGGGAAGTTGGGCGGCAAGATCTGACAGGTGGGCTGCAGGAATCGCGGTCCCAACGCGAGTCGGATCACTGCGTCGCGGTCGACCGCGTAGTTGAGCGCCTGGCGAACCGCAAGGCGATCGAACGGCGGCACCCGAGTGTTGAGGAACATGTAGATCGTCCCCGGGCGGGTTTCGACGTGCAGTTGCTCCGTGTACTTTGTCGTCACTTCGTCGAGGCGGTTCAGCGGCAGCATCGAGACGGTCCAGTCGGCCTTGCCGCGTTCGATCGCCGTCACGTGGGCGTCAGGCTCGGATCCCAGGCTCCAGACGATGCGGTCGGGGAAGCCGTCCGGCTGCGCAGCCCGCGACCACTCTCGGAAGTGCGGATTGCGGACGATCTCCATGCTCTTGTTGGGAACGTAACGGGCGATCATGTACGGCCCCGTCGCGGGGACCGGGTGCGTCGTCACGAGGTGCGTCGGCGTCTGCGGCGGCACGGCATTCGCAAAGGGGAGCGCGAGCTCGTACAGGAGCTCGGGGTCTGATTTAGTGAGATGAAACGTTACGGTGCCGGCGCTGTCATCCGCCACCACTCCGCTCGAGAGATCACATCGCGGCGGAGTGTGCACACAGGAGCGGGCGCCCACCACGCTCTGGAAGAACGGCGGCACCAGGTGAATCCGAAAGAAGCGCTCGAGCGCGCGGCGGAAGTCGCTCGCTTTCAGGCCAACCCCGTTCGAGTAGCTGATCCCGTCCCGAAGCTGGAACGTATAGGTCTTGCCGCCGTCGGTTGCACGGGGGATCGATGTGGCCAGGTCGGGAACGAGCTGATTCCCGTCCGATCCGGCGACGCGCTTGAACGTGAGCAGTCCGTCGTTCGTCATGATCACCGTGGCCCAGGAGGCGTAGGCGTACGCGGCGGCCGGGTCGATCGTGTCGACGTCCTCGTTGGCGCCGAGCAGTTTCAACGTGCCGCCGCGATGGGACGTGAGGGGTGCTCGGGCGCTCACCCAGATGCCGGTCCCGGTGGCAGCGACCCCACCGGGGCTTTCGCCAACGCTGATGTTGTCCGTCACCCGATTAGTCTTCGGATCGATGCGGGAGACAGTGCCGTCGTAGCGGTTCGTGACCCAGACGGACCCCCCACCGACCGCAACCGCGCTCGGCCCTTGCCCGACCGAAATCGTCGCGGCAACCGAATTGTTGGCCGGGTCGATGCGGGAGAGCGTCCCGTCGATGCTGTTCGCCACCCAGACGCCGCCTTCTCCAACTGCGATGCCTCCGGGACCATTGCCGACACCGATCGTCTGGAGCGCGCCGCTCTTCGGGTCGAGTCGAGAGACGGTCCCGGCCGCCTCGTTGCTCGTCCACACTGCGCCCTCCCCCACCGCGACTCCACTAGGAGTGAGCCCGGCCCTGAAGACCTTTGTCGCACCCTCGCCTTGGGGAATCTTCGACACTGTGTCGTCGAAGCGGTTCGCGACCCAGATGGCGCCGCTGCCTACGGCCACCCCGCTGGGCCCGTTGCCCACGGGGATGCCGGCGCCGACCCTGTTTCCTGTCGCGCTAATTCTCCGGACGCTGCGGTCTTCGTTCGTGGTCACCCAGATCGCGCCGTCACCGAAGGCGATCCCGCTCGGTGTACGATCGAGCGGGAACGTCTGCGTGACGAGGTTCGCCTTCGGATCGATTCGCGAGATCGTTCCGTCGCCCGCCGCAACCCAGATCGACCCGGCTCCGACGGCAATTGGGCCGGGTCCCGCGCCAACCGCCACCTGCTTCTTGATCTCGTTCGTCTTCGCATCGATCAATCCCGCCGAGTCGGTGTCGATTCGGGCCAGGGCGTTCGACCCGCCGGCGAAGAGAAGAGCGCCGCCGCCGAGCAAGGCCGCCACGACGACCCCTGCGATCGCGGCCATCCCAACGCGTCGTCGGTACCAGGGCGAAGTAGTGACCGCCGCCTGTGCTGCCTCGGCCAACTCACCTTCTCGCCCCTCGAACGGCGTCGCCGCATCAGGCTGGCTCTGCGTCGCCTTGAGCGGAGGAAACGAGTCGGGAAGGCCGGGCAGGACGAGCTGGTGGATGCGCTCGGGCCGGTCGATGTCCTTGAGTTGGTGCAGTCCGAGGTCCCGCAATGCGATGCCCGGAAGCTCATCGTCGTCGAGCAGCGCCACGGTGGCCTGTGAAAGCAGCACTTGCCCGCCGTGTCCGGCGGAGCAGATGCGGGCGGCGCGATGCACACCGAGGC
>JALYLY010000015.1 GCA_030773975.1 Actinomycetota bacterium
CGACCTCGGCTTCAGCCAGTGGCCGCTGCCGTTTCCCCGCGACCAGCTCGCTGCGGCGATCGACCGTGGCGAGGTCTATGTGGTCGAGTCGGAGGACGGCGAAGCGGTGGCGACCGTCTCGATGCTGCTCGACGACCCGATGTACTGGGGCGACCGGCCGCCCGACGCTTTCTACGTGCACAAGCTCGCCGTGCGGCGCGACCGGGCCGGCCGCGGCATAGGTGCGGCAATCGTCGAGTGGGTCAACGCCGAGGCGGCCGAGGCGGGGCGTGAGTTCTTGCGGCTCGACTGTCTCGGCGACAACCCGGGGATCCGCGACTACTACGAGGATCTCGGCTTCGAGCACAGCGGCGACCTCGTCCTCGACGGCCGCAAGATGAGCCTGTACGAGCGGCCCGTTCGATGAGCGAGAAGTACACCGTGACCGCGACGGACGGCGCGGCGCGGGCGGGGCTCCTGCGCACCGCGCACGGTGAGGTGCCGACGCCGGCTTTCATGCCCGTGGGGACGAAGGGGACGGTGAAGACGGTCGATCCCGAAGAGCTGCGCGCGCTCGGGACGCCGATCCTGCTCGGCAACACGTACCACCTGCACTTCCGCCCGGGAGAAGACGTGATCGCCGAGCTCGGCGGGCTGCATCGCTTCATGAGCTGGGACGGACCGATCCTCACCGACTCCGGCGGCTTCCAGGTCTTCTCGTTGCGCGACACGATCGTCGCTGTCGATGACGACGGCGTCACCTTCCGCTCCGTCTACGACGGTGCGGCCGCGCGCTTCACTCCCGAGTCGGTCGCGGGCATTCAGTCCGCGCTCGGCTCGGACATCGCAATGTGCCTCGACATCTGTCCGCCCGCAGACGTTCCACGCGCGGAGCTCGCAGAGGCGGTGCGGCGCACGACGCTGTGGGCTCGCCGCCAGCGCGACGCCCCGCGCGCAGAGGGCCAGCTCCTGTTCGGGATCGCGCAAGGCGGGTCCGATCCCGAGCTGCGCCGGCGCTCGATCGCGGAGATCGCCGAGCTCGGCTTCGACGGTCACGCGCTCGGCGGGCTCGCGATCGGCGAGGAGCGAGGACTGATGTTCGAAACGACGGAGTGGGCCGCGAACGAGCTCCCGGCGGACAAGCCGCGGTACTTCATGGGCATCGGCGATCCGGAAGGCGTGCTCGAGGTCATCGAGCGCGGCGTTGACATGTTCGACTGCGTGCTGCCGACGCGGACCGCCCGCACGGGCAGCGCGCTCACCTGGGAGGGCCGGCTGAATCTACGCAATGCCCGCTTTGCCCGCGACCCCCGCCCGCTGGACGAGAGCTGCCCGTGCCCAGCCTGCACCCGGTTCAGCCGTGCCTATCTGCGCCACCTGATCAACCAGGAAGAGCTACTGGGGTTACGCCTCCTGAGCCTCCACAATCTACGATTCGTGCTTGACCTGACCGCGAACGCGCGTGCGGCGATCGAGGAAGGCCGGCTGGCGGCGTACAAGTCCGAAGCGCTCGGCCGGCTCGCATCGGCCGCCGCCTGAGGAGGCCCGGTGTCTGCCTACATTTTCGTCCTCGTTCTGCTGGCCCTGATGTGGTTCCTGATCATCCGGCCGCAGCGGCGCCGTCAGCAGGAGGCGCAACGGCTGCTCACGCAGATCGCCGTCGGGAAGGAGATCGTGACCGCCGGCGGCCTCTACGGGACGGTCACCGCCGTCGAGGGCGATGAGGTGCGGGTCGAGATCGCAGACGGAGTCGAGGTGAGGATCGCCAAGCGTGCGGTGGCCGGGGTGGTGAGCGAGGACGCCGAGCCGGAAGAGCCGCCGGAAGAGACGCCGGAAGAAGAGACCCCGGCTACCCTTCCACCTGATTCCGCTTGAAAGATCGCCGTAACCACCTGATCGTGCTCGGCTGCATCTTGGCGGCGCTCGTCGGCGTCGCCTTCTTGGCTGCCCCGGGCTCCCCGGCTTACAAGAAGCCGACTCTCGGGCTCGACCTGCAGGGGGGTCTCGAGGTCGTCCTGAAGGCGGTCCCGCCGAAGCATCACAAGCTGACCTCGGACGACATCAGCCGGTCGATCGACATCATGCGGCAGCGGATCGACAAGCTCGGCGTCTCGGAGCCCGAGATCCGCAAGCAGGGCACGGACCAGATCGTGATCCAGCTCGCCGGCGTGCACGACCCGGCTGCGGCCGCGAAGCTGATCGGCAAGACCGCCGTGCTCGAGTTCTACGACTTCGAGGCGGATCTCACGGGCCCGTCGGTCAGCGGCCTGACCGCGCGGGTTCCTGTGGCGTCTGCCAGCCTGTTCGACCTGCTCTCGGCACCGCAGACGCGCGCGCTCGCCGACAAAGGGACGCCGTCGCAGTGGTACCTCTTCGACTCGAAGAACGTGGTGAGAGCCGGGCCGACGCCGACGAAGCAGGTGCTGCTCGCGACGCAGGTCGTGCAGAAGCCGGTCGCGAAAAATGGCCTCGGGAAGCACATCCCGAAGGACTGGAGCATCCTGAAGGTCCCGAAGAACACGGTTGTCGTGAGCTGCGACGCCGCCAGCGGCAATTGCCTCAGCGCCCAACAGATCACTTCCAAGACGGGCTTCTACCTCCTCAGGCACCGCGAGGCCGACAAGAACGGCCAGAACGCCATCCCCGAGATGACGGGCGGCGACCTCAAGCTGTCCGGCACGCGCGCGGACTTCGACACGCAGACGAACTCGCCGGTCGTCCTGATGCAGTTCACGGGCAAGGGCAAGAAGATCTTCCACACGATCACGCGGCGCGAGGCCCAGCGCGGGGCGCTCATCTGCCAGGGACGCACGGACAGCACCTCGGTCCAGAACTGCGTGCAGCACTTCGCGATCGTCCTCGACGGGCAGATCCAGTCGGCGCCGTACATCGATTTCGTCCGCAACCCGGACGGCATCCCGGGTGACAACGGCGCACAGATCGACATGGGCCGAAGCGGCGGGATCGGCGACGCGAAGCGCCTCGCGCTCGTTCTGCAGACCGGCGCACTGCCTGTCACGTTCGATACGGCCGAGCGCACCGACGTGTCGGCCACGCTCGGCAAGGACTCATTGAGCCAGGCGAAGAAGGCGGCGCTCGTCGGTCTTCTAGTCGTCGCGCTGTTCCTCCTGCTCCTCTACCGCTTCCTGGGCCTCGTCGCGGTGATCGGGCTCGGAATCTACGCAGCCTTCCTCTACGCGGCGATCCTGCTCTTCAACGTCACGCTGACGCTGCCGGGCTTCGCGGGACTGATTCTCACGATTGGAGTTGCCGCCGACGCGAACGTCGTCGTCTTCGAACGCATCAAGGAAGAAGTGCGCGCCGGTAAATTCGTGCGCGCGGCGATCTCGGCCGGCTACTCGAAGGGCTTCCACACCATCCTCGACGCAAACGTCGTGACGGCGATCACCGCGCTCGTTCTCTTCGCGGTCGCGACGGCGCAGGTGAAGGGCTTCGCCCTCATGCTCCTGATCGGCACCGTGATCTCGCTGGTCACCGCGGTCGGCGCTACGCGCGCGATGCTCGGTCTGCTCGCCGGCTTCTCCTGGTTCAACAAGCCACGTTTCATGGGTGCGCAGGGTCAACAGACCGCGCGGTGGCTGCAGATCGACTTCATGCGCAAGCGCTATGTCTGGTTCGCCATGTCCGGCGCGATCCTCGTGCTCGGAATCGGCGCTCTGGGCATCAGGGGCCTCAACCTCGGCATCGACTTCAAGGGCGGGACGCAGCTCTCGTTCAAGACACCCGCCGCTCACACCACCGGCGACGTGCGTCAGATCATGGGCGATCAGGGCTACAACGACGCGGTCATCCAGGGCCGCGGCGCGAGCACGAACAGCGAGTACAAGAGCTTCCAGGTCCGCACCAAGGCGCTCAGCAGCGACAAGCTGACACAGGTCACGCGCGAGCTCGAGGACAAGCTCCAGGCGACTGCCCCGGGAGCGACCACCGTCTCGTCGAGCTTCGGCCGCCAGATTGCGAAGTCGGCGATCATCGCCGTCGTCTTCTCGCTTTTCCTGGTCGTTCTCTACATCGCGATCCGGTTCGATCTCAAGTTCGCGGGCCCGGTGATCGCCGCGATGCTGCACGACGTCCTCATCTGCATCGGCATCTATGCGCTTCTGGGAAGAGAGGTGACGAGCTCCACCGTTGCGGCGATCCTGACCGTGCTCGGCTATTCGATCTACGACACGATCATCATCTTCGACCGCGTCCGAGAGAACATTCCGATCATGCGCCGCTCCTCCATCGCGACGATCGTGAACGTCTCGCTCTGGGAAACGATTCGCCGCTCACTGGCGACCTCGTTCATCACGCTGCTGCCGGTCGGGGCCCTGTTCCTGTACGGCGGCGCAACGCTCAAGGACTTCGCGTTCGCGCTGATGGTCGGCATCGCCTCCGGCGCCTATTCATCGATCTTCATCGCTGCGCCGCTGCTCACGATCCTCAAGGAGCGCGAGCCGGAATACGTGCGGCGCAAGGGCGAGACGCTCAGCAAGAGCGGCATGGACGCGGTCCTCGACGAGGCAGAGGAGGAGGCCGCGGACGAGCCCGCGCCTGAGCTCGTCCCCATCCCGACCTTGGACGGACCCGCGGCTGCCGCCGCAGCTGCGAAACGCGAACGCCGACGTCAGCGCAGGCGTGCGCGCCCCCATGGACGAGCCCGTTAGACGTCTAGCGCTCGCGCTCGTCGGTGCCGTGGCGCTGACGGCGGAACGCGCGGACGAGCTCGCGGATTCACTCGCGCAGCGCGGTGGGATGAGCAAGGAGGAGGTGCGCGCTTTCATCGACGAAGCGACGACGCGGTGGCGCGGTGACGCCGTTCGTGTCGGCGAGCGCGCCGGCGCGACACTCAACGGCGCGTTTCGGGAGCTCGGTCTCGTGACCCGCGACGAATGGGACGAGCTCGAGCTCCGCGTCGCCCAGATCGAGCACAGATTGCGGCTCGTGGAGTCACGGCCGCGCGCCGCGCCTCCGGCCAGCAGTTAGCCGTACCCGCAGGTACCCTGGCGGGCGTGGGGCTTCGCCGACTTCGCGGGGAGCTCGTGCTCGGTTGGGCCGCCGCAGCGGTGGGAGCCACCGGCATCGCCTCTGCGCTCACTCCCGAGTTCGCCAACCGCTCGGATTTCGTGCGCGGCGTGCTGCCGCCCGGTTTTCCCGGCGCCGCGCGCATCCTGGCCCTCACCTTCGGGCTGACGCTCATCTGGCTCTCGCGTTCGCTCGCGCGCAGGCGACGTCGCGCGTGGCAGCTCGCGGTGGTGCTGGTCGTCGGGTTGGCGATTGCGCATCTCGCGAAAGGCCTCGACGTCGAGGAGGCGTCGCTGAGCCTGCTCGTGCTCGCGGCGTTGTATCGGTTCCGCAAGCGCTTCGACGTGCCGGGCGACCCACTTTTCGTGCGTCCACTGGTCGTCACCACGCTCGCGTTCTCGACGACCGCCGCGTTGGCCGTCGTGCTCGACCTGCGTGGATTCCGCGGTGACCGGATCGAAGACGTCCTCGCGGCCTTCAGCCTCGTGCTCGGCTTCCGGACGCTGCACCTCTGGCTACGGCCGATCTCGCAACGGGTTCGTCAGTCCGCCGAGGAGAGGCGCCTCGTCCGCAGGCTCGTCCGCTCTCATGGCGACGACAGCCTCGCCTTCTTCAGCCTCCGGCGGGACAAGAGCTACTTCTTCTCGCCGACACGTAAGAGCTTCGTCGCTTACAAGGTCGTGGGCGGCTGTGCACTCGTGAGCGGCGATCCCGTCGGCGACAAGGCCGAGCTACCGCAGTTGCTCGCCGAGTTCCAGCGCGTCTGTCACACGCGCGGCTGGCGCCTCGCGCTTCTCAGTGTCAGCAGTGAGCTGCTGCCGGCGGCGCGCGCGCTGGGGCTGCGCGCGATCAAGATCGGCGACGAGGCGGTGGTGCGACCGGCCGCGTTCTCCCTCGAGGGCCGCGCGATTCGAAAGGTCCGGCAGTCGGTCACGCGCCTGGAACGTGAGGGCTATCGGTTCCGTGTCGTCGCCGCGGGTGACATCGAGACGACGCTGCGCGAGGAGCTGGAGCGCGTGTCCGCTGCCTGGCGCGGCTCGAACGTCGAGCGCGGCTTCTCCATGGCAATGGACGACCAGTTCCGCGAGCCCGAGACCTTCTTTGCAATCGCTGAGTGCGGTGACACGGTCGGGGGTTTCCTCCATGTCGTGCCGAGCGGACGCGGTTTCTCGCTGGGTGCGATGCGCCGTCGCCGCGACACGCCCAACGGCCTGATGGAGTACCTGATCGTCGAGTTGCTCGGCTGGGCGCGTGAGCGCGACGCGGAGGAGATCTCGCTCAACTTCTGCGTGTTCGCCGATCTGATCGCGGACACGCCTCGCAACAAGCTTCAGTCCGTCGCGCGGGCAACGTTGCGCGCCGGCGATCGGTTCTTTCAGCTGGAACGGCTCCTGATCTTCAGCCGCAAGTTTGCACCCGAGTGGCGTCCGCGCTACCTCTGCGTGGAGAGGCTTTCCGACCTGCCGCTCGTCGGAGTGGCGTATCTGCGGGTCGAGTCGCTCCTGACTCCGCCGGGCCCGTGGGCGAAGCGCGGCCCGCTTAAGGTCTAACCGACCACTCGGTAGAGGCGGCCGCTGCCTACCGACACGGCGTACAGCGTCCCGTCTGCGCCTTCACCGAAGCTCGCGAGCTGGCCGATGTGCGGCGATTCTTTACGCAGGTCAACGGCCCGGCCGCCCTCGACGCGCAGGCTCCAGATCGTGCCGGTGCACCAGTCGCCGAAGAAATAGCGCCCGAAGGCGGCGGGCGCGGTCCGGCCGCGGTAGACGTTGCCGCCCGTCACCGAGCAGCCCTCCTTGTGCGAGTACATTGCCCAGCCGCTCGCGGCGGTTCTGCGCTCTGTTGCCCGGATCGCCGGTCGACCCGCCGTCGCCCATGCCGACGTAGAGCAGCCGGTCAGGGCCGAATTGCAGCTGGCCGCCGTTGTGATTCGGATACGGCTGGCGCACGAAGAGGAGCTGCCGTGCGCTGGCGAGGTCGGCCCTGCCGTCTCGCGAGCGGAACTCGAGGACGCGCGTATCACCTTGCTTGTCTGTGTAATCGACGTAGAACAGATGGTCCTTCTCATAGGTCGGGCTGAACGCAACCGACAGTAGGCCGCGCTCGCCGCCGCTTCCGACTCTCGAGCGGATGTCGAGCAGGGTTCCTACGATGCGCCGTCCTTCTACGTAGCGGATCGTTCCGGTCTGCTCGACGACGTAGAGACGATCGGGCTGCCCAGGCGCGGCTCCGACGAATGTGGGACTGTGGAAGCCGGAGACGTACGGCCGGAGATTGGCGCCGTCCGACGGCTGGCCGGACTGCACGAAGGGCTTGAAGATCGCAATGAGTACGACGACGCCGATCGCGCCGGCCAGCTTCGCAGCGAGGATCAGGGCGTACCTGAGCCGCTCCCGCCGCAACACCCGACCAGCGTACCGTTCCGTGCAACACTGAAGCGGTGGCGCAAACGGCAAGTCGCAACTTCGGACGTCTGTCGGAGATCGCTCAGGTCGCCGTCCGACACGGCTTCGGGTACTGGTTCGACACCCATCGGCTGACCGATCTCTTCCCGCGGCGCGGGAGTCGGCTCGAGGTCGACGGTCAGCCTTCCCAGCGCGGTCAGCATCTGCGGGAGATGCTCGACGAGCTCGGGCCGACGTTCGTCAAGTTCGGCCAGCTGCTCTCGACGCGGCCCGACGTGCTCCCGCCCGACATCATCGCGGAGCTGCGCGGCCTGCAGGACGACGTCCGCCCGTTTCCGATCGCGGACGTCGAGAAGGTGATCGAGGAGGATCTCGGCCTCACGATCGCTCAACTCTTCGCGGAGTTCGACGAGACGCCGATCGCCGGAGCGTCGATCGGACAGGTGCACCGCGCGACGCTGCCGAACGGCAAGCAGGTCGCCGTCAAGGTCCAGCGCCCGGGCGCGCCGCGCCAGATCGAAGCGGACGTGGCGCTTCTGTATCAGGCGGCGCGCATCGCCAAGGAACGTGTGCGTGCGCTCGACTTCATCGACGCGCAACAGCTCGTGGACGAGTTCGCGCGCTCGATCCGGCAGGAGCTCGATTACCGCTTGGAGGCACGGAACGCGGACACGTTCCACCGCAACTTCGCCGGGCATCCGCACGTTCGCGTGCCGAAGGTCTTCTGGAGCTACACGCGTACCCGCGTGCTGACGCTCGAGTGGATCGAGGGGATCCAGGTGGCCGATCTGGATCCGGAGCACTGGTCGCTCGAAGACCGGCGTGACATCGCATACCTGATGACGGAGACGTGGATGACGATGATCTTCCGACACGGGTTCTTCCACGGCGACCCGCATCCGGCCAATGTGCTCGTGCTCGGCAACGGCGACCAGATCGGTCTCGTCGACTTCGGCGCCGTCGGGAAGCTGACAGACGACGACATCACGAAGCTGACGCGGATGTTCATCGATGCCGCCGCGGAGAACGTCGACGCGCTGCCCCGCCGCCTGGCCGACCTCGGCGTGCGCTACCCGAAGGAGCGGGAGGAGGAGTTTCTCGCCGAGTTGCGCGAGATCTACTACAGGTACTACGGGGCCAGCCTCGCCGAGATCGACCCGCTGCAGGTCATCCGGGAGGCCTTCCAGCTGATCTACTCGATGAACCTCCGGCTGCCCTCGCGTTTCTTGCTGCTCGACAAGGCAATCGCGACTCTCGGTTCCGTCGGCGTGGATCTCTACCCGGACTTCAACGTCTTCGAGGTTGCCCGGCCGTATGCGCGCAGTTTGATGCTCGAGCGGTTCACCCCACAGCGGATGGCCAACCGTGCTCGGAAGGAATCGTTCCGGCTGGGCGCGATGGCGCTCGAGCTTCCTTACCAGATCCATGATGTGCTCGAGGAGTTCCGGGACGGCCAAATCGAGATCGGGTTCGTGCACAAGGGGCTCGAAGACCTGATGAACCGCATGGACGTCGTCTTCAACCGGCTCGTGATCGCGATGATCGTCGCCGGCGGCCTGATCGGATCGAGTCTGATCGGCATCTTCGCGAAGGCAGGCCCGCACGTGCTCGGGATCAACCTCATCTCCGTGATCGGCTTCGCCTTGTCCGGCCTGCTCGGGATCTGGCTCCTCTGGGGCGTTGTCCGAAGCGGCCGTTTGTAGACAGTTCGTCACGCTTTCGCGAGAAAGGACATCTGTTCGCGCGGCGGTGCCGACGCTACCTTCGCTCACATGTCGAGGGCGTTGCTGCTTGCCGAACCTCAGGCCGATACGCGGGGCTTTCTCGAGCGCCACCTGACGAGTGACGGGTTCCACGTCGTGGACGACGGCGCCCGCCCGGATCTGGTGCTGCTCGCGGACACGGCGGCGCTGGACGCGTGCCGCGCACGTCACGGCGACGTCCCCGTCATCGTCCTCGGCGAGCCGGAGTCGGACGCGGTCGATCGCGTGCGCGCGCTTGACCGTGGCTGCGACGACTTCCTGGCGAAACCGTTCGACTACGAGGAGCTACTGGCGCGCATCAGGGCCGTGCTGCGGCGGACGACACCGGCGCCGCACGAGACGCTGCGGGCGGGGCCGATCACCGCAGACCTCGCGACGAGGTGCGTGACTGTAGACGGAGTCCCAGTCGCGCTCGCGAGCAAGGAGTACGAGCTCCTGCTCAAGCTGATGACGGATCCGACGCGGGTGTTCACGAAGGAACACCTACTGAGGGAGGTCTGGGACTTTCGCTCGTTGGGGCGGACGCGGACTCTGGACTCGCACGCGTCGCGCCTGCGACGCAAGCTCTCGGCCGCCCAACTCGGCGGCGTGTTCGTCATCAACGTATGGGGGGTGGGTTACCGGCTGCTGGACGCATAGCTCGGCGCGAGCGCTAGGCTCAGCGGCGTGGGGCGGGAGATCACCGACGAGCGCCGGAAGTGTCCGATGTGCGGCGGCTCGAAGTGGATCCTGCTCGACGGCGTCTCGACACTCCAGGCACTGGAGGGAGGGCTGCAGGCGATCGCCTACTCCTGCGACGGGTGCGGCTTCATGCGCTGGCACCGCTCTGACAAGGTTGAGTCGTGAGCGCGTTCGCCGGTCTCTCCTCGCTCGACCTTCAGCGCATCTGGACCAGCGTGCACGGCCGCGTCGTCCACGGCGAGAGGATCACGCTCGGCGTGATCGAGCTCGATCACGACAGCCATGTCCCGGAACATCAGCACGAGAACGAGCAGCTCGGGATGTGTCTCGGCGGCTCGCTCGTGTTTCGCGTCGGGGACGAGACCCGCGAGCTCGGTCCGGGCGACACGTGGTCGATCCCCGGCAACGTTCCACACGAGGTCCAGGTCGGGCCCGAGGGTGCGGTGGTGATCGACGTTTTCGTGCCGACGCGTGACGACTGGCGCGAGGCCGAACGTGTCGGCCGGCGCGAGCCGCGCTGGCCGACCAGCTAGTCGAGGACTTCGACCGTGTCACCGTCCAGCAGCACGTGGGCGCGGCCGACCTGCTGACCGTCGAAGCGCGCCGACGGCCCCCAGACTCTCGCGCCCGTGCAGCGCACGCCGAGGTCGCGGTGGATGGCGTCCGCAACGTCGAGCACCGTGGCAGGCGGGTGCAGCGCGATCGGATGCTCGTCGTCCCGTAGATAGACGCGCATCAGTCCGGTCAGCTGCCAGATCGTCTCGCGCAGGCGCTCGACACTCGCGTCGTCGAGCACGCTGACCTCGACGACCTGAAGCTCCGGGAACGCCGCGCGCAGCGCCGCCCCGTCGGCCTCGTCGCTCTTCGTCGCCGCGATCACTGCCGGACGTTCGATCTCGGCCTCGGTCACCTCGTCCATGACCGCCCGCAGCTCGTCGACCGGAGCGCCTGCGTCGTGGCAGAACAGGATCGCGTCTGCGCCGCGAAGCACGCCGAGGAGCGGACGTGCGCCGCCGCGACCGGCCGACGCGCCCTCGATCAGGCCCGGGATCTCCACCAGTTGCACAAGCACGCCGCCGACCCGCGTCAGCGCCGGCACAGGTCTCGTCGTCGTGAACGCATAGGCACCGGTCTTGATCTGGATGTTGGAGAGCGCCTGGAGCAGCGAAGACTTGCCCGCGTTCGGCGGGCCGACGAGCGCGATCTGCGCCGCGCCCTCGCGCCGGACGGCAATCGAGTCGCGATGAGTTACACGCGCTTGCACGTGCGTGTGCTCGAGTTGCGACTCGACCCACTTGCGGATGTCGGCGTACGGCCCGTTCTTGTAGCCGGGTAGCTCGGCGAGGATCGCCCTCAGTTCGCGCACGCGTTCGGAGCCGTCCTTGCCGACGAGCCGGCGCTTGATCAGTTGCAGCTGCGTGCGATGCGGCATCGGCATCGCGTCACCTTCCTCTCAGACTTGCGGGAAGGCGCACGCAACCTCGACCTGGGTCAGGTGCGCGTCCTGTCCCGCCGCTTCCACGGACGCTGTAGTCGGAAGCGGCGTTCTAGCCGTGCTGCGTACAGCAGATGGCTCGCCAGCGATGCATGGGTCGAGCCTACAGGATGGCGCCTTCGAGTCTCAGCAGCGTTTCCTTGCGCTCGAGCCCACCGGCATAACCCGTGAGCTTCCCGTTCGCGCCGATCACTCGGTGGCACGGGAGGACGATCGGCAGCGGGTTGCGGTTCATCACCATTCCGACGGCGCGAGCGGCACGCGGCCGCGCGGAGCGTGCTGCGAGCTCGCCGTAGGTGACGACTTCGCCGTAGGGGACGCGGGCGAGCTCGCGCAGGACGCGGCGGTTGAAGTCGGCGAGCAGAGCGACATCGAGCGGCAGGTCGAACTCTCGCCGCGTTCCCTCGAAATACTCGTCGAGCTCGCGGCGCGCGGGATCGATCGGCTTCGCCGAACGAAGCACCCGCACGCCGAAGTCGCGGGCGAGGTGGTCGAGCTCGCGTTCGGGGTCAGCGTCATAGGAGATCCGGCAGACGCCGCGCTTGCTGGCGGCCACGAGCAGCGGGCCGACCGGCGAGTCGACGAAGTCGTAGGCGGCGTCGAGCAGGCCTTCGTCCGCTGCGGCATCGCGGAAACGGCGGTCGAGGTCAGGGGAAACGGCGTTCATCGAAGCTCCTTCTGTCGTAGCCGGCGAATGCCGGCCGAGGCCGCCTGGCGGGCGGCGGTCGCGTTCGATCCGAGTGCCGCACCGATGTCGGAATAGTCGAGGTCGTAGCCGTAGCGCAGCACGACCGCGGCTCGCTCGGTCGGCGATAGCTGGTCGGCGAGATGCTCGAGTTGTGCGAAAGCTGGTCGGCTGTCGAGCGATTCGAGCTCGGGCAGATCGGCATCGTCGCGTGGACGGCGATGTTCGTCGATCGCGATCCGGCTCGCGATCGTGTACGCCCAGGCGCGGAGATGCTCGCCGTGCCGCAGGTTGGGATACGCGCGGAGCGCGCGGAGAAACGTCTCCTGGAACGCGTCCTCGGCGCGATCTCGTCCGAGCCTACGGACCAGGAATCCGAAGATCTCCTCGCGGTGCTGCTCGTAGAAGCGCTCGAAGGGCGGCAAGGTCATCCTCGACATCTTGAAACGCAGCAGGGGGCCCAGGTGTGAGGATCCCACCATGAGGGTCGCCGTCGTGGGCCATGTCGAGTGGGTCGAGTTCGTCCGGGTGGGGACAGTTCCCCTTCCCGGCCAGATCGTGCACGCCCTGGAGACCTGGGAAGAGCCCGGGGGAGCCGGGGCCGTCGCGGCGGCACAACTGGCGCGACTCGCCGGCTCCTGCTCGCTCTTCACGGCGCTCGGGTCCGACGAGCTCGGGCGCCGCGCCCGCGCCGAGCTGAGCCGGCTCGGCGTCGAGATCAGGGCGATTCCGGAGACCGAGCCGACCCGGCGCGCCTTCACGTACGTCGACGACACCGGCGAGCGAACGATCACCGTCCTCAGCGAAAAGCTCCGGCCTCGTGGTGGGGACAGCAGGCTGCCCTGGCGCGAGCTCGCAGAGATGGACGGCGTCTATTTCGTGAGCGGCGACGCCGAGTCGCTGCATCACTGTCGCACGGCCCGAGTGCTGGTCGCCACGTCGAGGGAGCTGCCGACCATCCAGGAGGCCGGCGTGGAGTTGGATGCGCTGGTCGGGAGCGGGGAGGACGAGGCCGAGCTCTATCACCCGGGCGACCTCGTTCCGCCGCCAAAGGTGGCGGTGACGACCGCCGGCGGCCTCGGCGGCTGGCTGCAGCCGGGAGGCCCGTTCCGGCCGGCCCCGCTGCCGGGGCAGGTCGTCGACACGTACGGGGCCGGCGACTCGTTCGCCGCGGGCCTCACCTTCGCGCTGGCCCGCGGGGATGCGATCGAAGACGCCGTGGCGCTCGCGGCCCGCTGCGGGGCGGCGGTGATGACCGGCCGCGGGCCCTACGCCGGGCAGCTGGAGGCTTGATGTGATTCAGCGGCCGTCGTAGTTGAGCACATAAGCCGCTAGCTGCGCTTGCGGCTCACCGGGCTAGGAACCCGTGAGACAGCCTCGGTCACGCGAGTGGAATGTCACTCTCCTGTTTGGTCTCTTGGTAGTGATCGGAGAGGACACGGTAGGCTGATCGCAGGTCGGCGACCTGCTCTCGCCACCTTGGCCGTTCGTCCTGGGACCCTCGCTCGACCAGGTCGAGGAGGTAGTAGCTCTTCCAATACGCGTTCGCGTCGGCATACGCTCCATCGGGGCATCGGAAGACCTCTGCGAGAATGGCGAGATCGTGCGGAATCTCGAATTCATCTCTCGAGTCCTCGTACGAGAATAAGTAGTAGAAATTGTCGAACCCACTCCACGCAATTGCAGCTAGACACATCGGGCACGGCTCGTGGCTCGACAGGAATAGACATTCTGCGGGCGGAGGGCGGCTCTCACCTGGGAGGGACCAGTAGCGATTCAGGCAGGAGATCTCGCCGTGAAGCAGCGGGTTCTGCGCTTCTTCGTTCGTTCCCGCGATCACGAGTTCGAGAGATGCTTTTCGCAGGACGGCGGCCCCGAATACCTTGCTTCCCGCACGAACCCCTTCCTGCGTCAGGGGTAGGACATCCTCGCGCAGCACCGTGAGCATTCGGTCGACAGGCAGACCCGTCTGCGAGCTCATTGCGGAGGGAACTGGGACATTCCGTTCGGTCGGCCGACACTGTAGACGACCACTCGATCCCCGACGACGACTCTCTCGGAACGCGTCGAGGCGGTGCGAGTTTCACATCAAGCCTCTCTAGGCGCCGAAGCTCTCACGCCCTAGTCAGCCCAAAAATCCCCCTTCCGGGGTGGACAGGTGGGGGAGGGTGGTTTAAAGTGGAGCGAAGTGGTAATCTCCCCACGGCCCCCAGGATGCTCCTAGGCGCATACGACCACACACTCGATGACAAAAACCGTCTCACTCTTCCGGCCAGGTTCCGTGAAGCCTTCCTTGACGGTGTTGTCGTCACCCGCGGCCTCGACGGCTGCCTGTACGCCTTCCGTCGTGCGGATTGGGATCGACTCGTCGACTCGCGACTGTCCACGCTGGATCCGCTCAGCCCGGGGGGCCGCCGCCTCCAGAGGCACTTCTTCTCCGGAGCGTCCGAGGCCGAGCTCGACAAACAGGGCCGCGTGATGATTCCCGCCCAGCTGATCGAGCACGCGAAGCTGGGCAAGGAAGTCGTCGTAGCGGGTGTCAACGACCGGCTCGAGATCTGGGATCGCGCCGCCTGGCGCAAAGAGCTGGCAGAAGTGGAAGGGAGTGCGGAGGATGTTGCCGAACGTCTTGCAAACCAGCGCGACTGATCACGTCCCCGTTCTCGCCGACGAGGTGCGCGAGCTCCTCGCGGTCCGGCCGGGCGAGACGGTTGTCGATGCCACCTTCGGCGCCGGCGGGCATGCATCGCTGCTGGCCGCCGACCTGCAGGGAAGTGGGAAGCTGATCGCGATCGATCGCGATCCTGGCGCGCGCGTGTATTTCGACCGGCTGGCGAAGCACGTGGGAGCGCAGACACGGTTCTTGCGCGGCGATTTCTCGGTCGTCCTGGAGCAACTCGCCGGCAACGGGGTCGAGGCCGATGCGATCCTGCTCGACCTCGGCGTCTCGTCGATGCAGATCGATCGCCCGGAGCGCGGCTTCTCGTACACGGCCGACGCGCCGCTCGACATGCGCATGGATCCGTCCGCGGACGTCACCGCGGCCGGAATCGTCAACGAGGCCGCAGAGCGGGACCTCGCGATCATCTTCAAACGTTACGGCGAGGAGCGGTATTCGCGGCAAATCGCGAAGGCGATCGTCCGGCGCAGGAAGGAGGAGCCGTTCGAGAGGACCGGCGACCTCGTCGAGACGATCAAGACTGCGATTCCTGCCCCTGCCCGTTTCGGCGATGGGCATCCCGCCAAGCGCGTGTTCCAGGCGCTGCGGATCGCGGTCAACGACGAGCTGGGCGCCCTCGAGGCCGCGCTGCCGTCGGCCTTTTCGATGCTGCGGCCCGGCGGCCGGCTCGCGGTGATCAGCTTCCACTCCCTCGAGGACCGGATCGTCAAGCGTTTCATGCGAGATCGTGAGCGCGGCTGCGAATGCCCGCCCGACTTTCCGGTGTGCGTATGCGGCAAGACGCCGGAGCTCCGCTCGACCTCGCGGAAGGCGATCCGCCCTGGTGCCGTCGAGACCGCGGCGAATCCACGGTCGTCTTCGGCCCGCTTGCGCGTGGGGATCAAGACGTAACCATGGCCGCGTGGGCCGCCGCCAGGGCCGAGGAGACAGCCGCCCCGCTGCGATCGCGACCTCGTGTCGCCAAGCGCCAGCAGCGGGTTACCGGCGGGGTCTTCTGGATCGGGATCGTTGCGACGCTGCTCGCGGGCGTGGTCGCGACGAATGTCGCCGTGCTGAGCCTGAACATGAAGCTCGACCGCCTCGGCCGTGAGCGCTCCGACCTCCGTGCCCAGAACGCGGAGCTCTCGTCGCGGCTGTCGAGCGCCGCTTCCGCACCCCGAATCCAGAAGCTGGCTGCGAAGCGGCTCGGTCTGGTCCAGGCGGCTCCCGACCAGACGACGTACTTCAAACTCCGCCCCTAACCCGTGAACCGCCTCGTCAACCGGCGGATCAGGCTCTTCTTCGCGGCGCTCGCCCTCGCGTTCGCGGGGCTGCTCCTGCGTGCGACGTGGCTGCAGTCGGTTCGCGCGGAGTCGCTGTCGAGCATGGGGCGGACGCAGCACCGGGAATCGGTCACCATCCCGGCAGGACGCGGCACTATCTTCGACCGCAGCGGCCTGGAGCTCGCGCTGGGCGAGCGCGCGACCACCGTCTACGCCAACCCGATGCAGATCGCGAATCCACGGCGGGCCGCATTGGCAGTGGAACGCACGCTCGGGGTGAACGCCGACAAGATCTTCCCGAGCCTCGCAGACCGTTCGCACGGCTTCGTCTACGTCGAGCGTCAGGCGGACCCGGCGCGCGCTGCCGCCCTGCAGCGGCTGAAGCTTCCCGGCTTCGGCTTCTATCCCGAGGAGCGTCGCAACTACCCACAGGGATCGGTGGCCGCGCAGATCCTCGGCTTCGTCGGAACCGACGGCAGCGGACTGTCAGGCCTGGAGTTTCAATTCAACCGCGTGCTCGCGGGCCGCGCCGGCAAGGAGACCATCGTCAAGGATCCGAGCGGTCAGGTGATCGACGTCCAGGGCGAGCGCCCGGAGGTTCCGGGACGCGACGTGTACCTCACGCTCGACCACAGCATCCAGGCGAACGCCGAGGAAGTGCTGCGCGAGACGGTCCGCAAGTGGAGCGCCAAGAGCGCAAGCGCGATCGTGCTCGACCCGCGCACCGGCGCGATTCTGGCGATGGCCGTGCAGCCCGGCTACGACGCGAATCGTTTCGCCGCCGCACCGGTCGACCTGCAGCGCAACCGAACGGTCACGGACACCTACGAGCCGGGCTCGACGTACAAGCTGATCACGGTGGCGGGCGCGCTCTCGGAGCGGATCGTCCAGCCGACGACGCGCTTTGCGCTGCCGTACTCGTTGCATGTGGCCGACCGTGTGATTCACGACGCGGAGGAGCGCGGTACCGTGAACTACTCCGTCGCGCAGATCCTCGCGCACTCGTCCAACATCGGCGCGATCAAGCTCGCGCAGCTGCTCGGCCGCACCCGCCTGTCGTCCTGGATCACGAAGTTCGGATTCGGGCGCACGACGGGCATCGACTTTCCCGGCGAGAGTCCTGGCATCGTCCTGCCGCCGGACAGGTGGTCCGGCTCGACGATCGGGAACGTGCCGATCGGCCAGGGGATCGCCGTCACGCCCGTTCAGATGGCGGCGGCCTACGCGGCGATCGCGAACCGCGGCGTCTGGTCCCGGCCGCATCTCGTCGACCACGTCGCGGGCGGAGCACGCCCCTCGTTGAACCGGCGGCGGCTCGTCTCCCCGCAGATCGCCAATCAGCTGATGATGATGCTGAAAGACGTCGTGGCCGAAGGCACGGGGCAGTACGCGGCGATGCCCGGCTACCAGGTGGCCGGCAAGACCGGCACCGCGCAGAAGCCCGATTCACACGGCGGCTATGCAACCGGTCGCTACGTCGCCTCGTTCGTCGGGATCGTCCCTGCTTCCCGGCCGCGCTTCGTCATCCTCGTCGCGGTCGACGAGCCTCGCGGGGCGATCTGGGGAGGCACCGTCGCGGCCCCGGCCTTCCAGCAGATCGCGCGCTTCGACCTGCAGTATCTCGAGGTCCCGCCCGACGCGGCACCCGGCCAGTAGCAGCGGTTCGCGCGTGTATCTATTAGACGCGGCTGAGGTGGGTGTCCTTGAACGCCGTCGGGTACTTCAGTCCGTAGCCGACCAGGCGGTCCGCGCCGATGTGCGCGAGCCAGATCAGCGCGACCTTCGTGGCACCGTTGGAACCGGCCAGGACGCCGAGCGTGCCGAGGGCGACCGGGAAGATCTCCGTGTGCACGGCGTCGTAGGCAATCGCTCCCGCCTTCGGGCCGAAGGCGTAGCCGGCGAAGGACAGATCCGGCGCGAGGATCAGCGCGACGAAGAGGATCCACCCGAAATCCTCGTGGAAATAGAGCGCGACCGCGGCGGCCACGACCGCGAGGCCCTCGAGCCGGAGCAGCAGGTGCGGGAGCCGGTCCAGCACGGTGCAACAGTAACGCCGTAGGGCGCCCACACTAGACTTGGGCGGCGAAATGCAGCTGGAGCGGCTCATCGCAGCGCTCGCTCCGACCGACGTCGTTGGAGAAAGTGCCCTCGAGATCCGCGAGCTGGCGTACGACGCGCGGGAGGTGCCGCGCGACTCCTTGTTCTTCTGCGTTCCGGGCGCGAAGGCGGACGGCCACGATTTCGCCGCCGAGGCCCTCGAGCAGGGAGCAGCCGCGCTCGTGGTCGAGCGCCGGCTCGAGCTCGCAGCTCCGCAGCTCGTCGTGCCGAGCGTGCGCGCTGCGATGCCGCGCGCCGCGGTCGAGTTCTTCGAGGATCCGACGGCGCGGCTTCCGGTCGCGGCGATTACCGGCACCAACGGCAAGACGACGACCGCGTACCTGCTCTGGTCGATCCTCGCCGCCGCAGGCGAGCGGCCCGGCATGCTCACCAACGTGGAACGGCGTGTCGGCACTGACGTACGTGAAGTCGGCCTCAACACGCCGGAGTCGATCGATCTGCAGCGCCTCTTCAGCGAGATGCTCGCGCAGGGCAATCGCGCCTGCGTGATGGAGGCGACGTCGATGGCGTCCGCCAAAGGGCGGCTCGACGGAACGCGCTTCGCCGTGCTCGTGTTCACAAACCTGACGCAGGACCACCTCGACTTCCACGGGACGATGGAGGAGTACTTCGAATCCAAGCGGCGCCTGTTCGCGCAGGCGGACCGCGCGGTCGTCAACGTCGGCGACGAGTACGGCGAGCGGCTCGCGGCCGAGCTTCCCGACGCGATCACCTTCCGGCCGCAAGACTCGCTCGGTGCCGCCGACCTGAAGCTGCCGGGCCGCTTCAACATCGAGAACGCCCTCGCAGCAGCAGCAGCCGCGCGCGCGCTCGGAATCGGGGAGGAGATGATCAAGCAGGGGATCGAGGCCGTCGATCGGGTGCCGGGAAGATTCGACCGCGTGGACGAGGGACAGCCGTTCACGGTGCTGGTCGACTACGCGCACACGCCCGGAGCGCTCGAGACGGCGCTCGAGGCAGCCCGCGAACTTGCCCCCGGGGGTCGCGTGATCTGTGTCTTCGGCGCAGGCGGTGACCGCGACAGGGCGAAGCGTCCGCTGATGGGACGAATCGTTGCCGAGCTTGCCGATGTCTCGCTGGTCACCTCGGACAATCCGCGCAGCGAGGATCCCGCCGCGATCGCCGCCGAGGTCGTCGACGGGCTCGAGCTCGAAGTGGAGCTCGATCGGCGGCGTGCGATCGAGCGAGCACTCGAGTCCGCGCAGGCTGGTGACGTCGTCGTGATCGCCGGCAAGGGCCACGAGCGAGGTCAGGAGATCGGCGGGCGAAAGCTTCCGTTCGACGACCGCGAGGTTGCGCGTGAGGCGCTGCGCCGCCTGGGGGCGCCGACGTGATTGCGCTCGAGACGAGCCTGCTCGGCGGGCTCGGCGACGTCGAGGTGCGTGCGGGCACGTTCACCGGCGTGCAGGTCGATTCGCGACGGATCGCGCCCGGAGATCTGTTTGTCGCCGTCGGTCGCGGCTCGGAGTTCGTCGACGACGCCCTCATGCGCGGCGCAGTCGCGACGCTCGAGCCACACGACGCGTTCGCCGCGCTCGCGCTGATCGGGCGAGCCGTGCGCGAGCGGAGCTCGGCGCGCGTCGTCGGGATCACCGGCTCGATGGGGAAGACGTCGACCAAGGACATTCTCGCCGCGATGAGCGCTCCGTTTGCGCGCACGATCGCCGCCGAGGCCAGCTTCAACAACGAGATCGGGGTGCCGCTCACGCTTTGCCGTCTCGAAGCGGACACCGAGGTCTGCATCCTCGAGCTGGCGATGCGTGGCTTCGGCCAGATCGCAGCGCTCGCCGAGATCGCACGGCCGCAGATCGGTGTCGTGACGAACGTCGGCCCTGTGCACCTCGAGCTCGTCGACTCGATCGACGGAGTCGTGCAGGCGAAGAGTGAGCTGATCGCCGCGCTTCCCGCGGGCGGCACAGCGATCGTGCCTGAGGACTTTCCGGTCTCCAGGGACGACATCGAGGTCGTGCGCGTGGGAGCGCCTGAGGCAAGTCGCGCCGACGGCCGCACCGTCATCGGCGGAGTGAGCTTCAACTTCACCGCGCAGCACCAGGTCGAGAACGCGGCGACCGCGCTCGCTGCGCTGGCTGTACTCGGCCTGCCGCGGCCGGACACCGTCGACGTGGATTTCGCCCGGTGGCGCGGCGAGGAGCAGGAGCTCCCCGGTGGCGGCCTGCTGATCAACGACGCTTACAACGCCAATCCCGTCTCCATGCGTGCAGCGCTCGCCTATCTTGCGGAGCGAGCCGGGGACCGGCGTCGCGTCGCGATCCTCGGGGACATGGCCGAGCTCGGGCGTACCGGCCCCGACTATCACCGCGAGGTGGGCGCCGCAGCGGCGGAGCTGGGTGTGGACGAGCTCCTCGCCGTCGGAGAGCTTGCCCGCGGGTACCTTGAAGGCGGCGTCCCCGGTCGCTGGGTCGCAAACGTCCACGACGCCCTGCGTGAGGTGGACGAGCTCGTTCGCCCGGGGGACGCGGTGCTCGTGAAGGCGTCACGGGCCGTCGGTCTCGAAGCTGTGGCAGCCGCCCTCACTCAGATCCCAACGACGACGTGATCCGCGTCCTTGCGGCGGCGGTGATCGCGATGATCGTGTCGGTCGTCGTCGGTCCCAAGTTCATCGAGTTCTTGAGAAGGAACGAGTTCGGCCAGTACATCCGGGAAGAGGGACCGGCGGGCCACCGCGTGAAGCAGGGAACGCCGACGATGGGCGGCCTGCTGATCCTCGTAGTCGCCACGGGTGCGTTTCTCGCCTTCTCGAAGTACAAGGTTCCTGCCCTCACCGTGTTGTTCGTCACGCTCGGCTGCGGGGCGATCGGGTTTCTCGACGATTTCATCAAGCTCACCCACCGGCGCTCGCTCGGGTTGCGTGGACGCTGGAAGATGCTGTTGCTCGCCCTGATCACCGTCGGCGTCGGCTTCGCGGCCGATCACCAGCAGCTGCCCACGAGCGTCTTCATCCCCGTCGCGCACTGGAACGCCGAGCTGTCGTGGGGCTGGTACGTCCTGTTGTTCCTCGTGATCGCCGGGACCACAAACGGGGTCAACCTCACCGACGGGCTCGACGGGCTGGCCGCGGGAACGGGGATCATCGCCTTGATCACGTTCACGGCGATCTCGGTCGTGACCTACATCCGTTCGGGCAATCCCGGCGGGCGCTTCGACAGCCGCCTCGATCTCGCCATCGTCGGCGCCGCACTGATCGGGGCGACGATCGGGTTCCTCTGGTACAACGCCTTCCCCGCGGAGGTGATCATGGGTGACACCGGGGCGATGGCGATCGGCGGTGCGCTCGCCGCGATGGCGATCTTCACCCAGACCATTTTCCTGCTGTTGTTCATCGGCGGGATCTTCGCGATCGAAGCGCTCTCGGTGATCGTGCAGGTCATCGGCTTCAAGTACTACGGCCGGCGCGTCTTCCTGATGACGCCGATTCACCACCACTTCGAGATGAAGGCGTGGTCCGAGACGAAGATCATGGTGCGCTTCTGGATCGTCACCGCGATCCTCTGCGCGGTCGGCTTCTCCCTCTTCTACCGCGACTTCACATTCTTCCGACACTGAGCGAGCGGCCCGGCGATACCGTCGTCAGGATCGGAGCAGGCGATTCGGTCTCCGAGCTTGCAGAACGAGTCGCACCGGAGGGTGACGTGCTCGTGGTCGACCGTTCCGTCGACGCGTTGGAGCGTCTACGGGAAACCACGACGGCCTCGAACGTCTTCTACCTGGTCGGCTCGATGGACGTCCTGCCGCTGACGGACGGGACCGCCGACGAGATCCTCGCCGCGGCCGTGCCGAGCGGAGAGGCCGCAGCCGAGTTCTTCCGGGTCCTCCGCCCTGGAGGCCGGGTGGCTGTCGCGACGGGCGACGAGGACGACACCGGTCCCGCGTTGAACTTAGATGCGCATGAGGTCGAGCGACTCTTCAGCGACGCCGGATTCACCGCCGTGACGGTCGCGGCCGCACAGGGCCGGCTAGCCGTCGCCGCGCAGAGGCCGTGAAGCTCCCACGCCGGGCGCTCGTCCTGGGGCTCGCCCGCTCCGGTCAGGCAGCCGCCCTGGCGCTCGCGCGCCGCGGCGTCCCCACCGTCGGCGCAGATCGGGCCGACGGCCTGGACACCGGAAGGCTTGCCGAAGCGGGCGTCGAAATCCACCTGGGGACTGAGGAGGAAGGTCTGCTGGACGACGTCGAGCTGCTCATCAAGAGCCCGGGCGTGCCCGGGGAATCGCCGCTCGTAACGGCTGCGCATGCGCGTGGGATTCCGATCTGGAGCGAGATCGAGCTCGGATTCCGCCTGCTTCGAAACCCGTTCATCGGGATCACGGGAACGAACGGCAAGACGACGACCACCGAGCTGCTCGGCGCGATGTTTCGCGCGGCGGGCACGCCCGTTGCCGTAGCGGGCAACGTCGGCCGGCCGCTGACGAGCTTTGACGGCGCGCTGGAGAAGGACGCCTGGATCGTCTGCGAGCTGTCGAGCTTTCAGCTCGAAGACGTCCACCGCCTGCGCCCCCGCGTTGCCGTGCTGCTCAACCTCGAACCGGACCATCTCGACCGTCACGATTCCTACGACGCCTACCGGGGCGCAAAGCTCCGGATCTTCGAGAACCAGACCGAGGCCGACGTCGCTGTCGTGCCCCGGGACTTCGGAGCGATTCCGGGCGGGGCGGACCGCGTCGAGTTTCGCGCGAACGATCCGCTCCCCGCAGAGCCGCTGATCCCCGGCGAGCACAACCGTGAGAACGCGGCTGCCGCGACGGCCGCCGCGCGGGCTGCGGGCATCGAGGAAGACGCGATCGCGGAGGCGCTGCGCACGTTTCCGGGCGTCGAGCACCGTCTCGAGCTCGTGGCCGAGCTCGAAGACGTTCGCTTCGTCAACGACTCGAAGGCGACCAACACGGCCGCTGCGCGGCGAGGCATCGCCGCCTACGCCGGCCGTCCGCTCCGCCTGATTCTCGGAGGCTCCTTGAAGGGCGAGTCGTTCGACGAGCTCGCCGAAGAGCTTCCCGCCTCGGTGCGTTCGATCGATCTCATCGGCGAGGCGACGGAGCAACTTGCGGCGTCGCTGGGCCGTGCCGGCCGCTCGTTTCGCCGTTCCGGCGACCTCGCAACTGCAGTGGGCGCCGCCGCAGGAGACGCAGAGCCGGGCGACGTCGTGCTGCTGTCGCCGGCCTGCGCGAGCTACGACCAGTTCAGCGACTTCGAAGAGCGCGGTGAGACCTTTAGGCGGCTCGTCGGGGAGCTGTGGTGAAGAAGGCGCAGCTCGAATCGCACCTGCTCGTGCTCGTCACGCTGGCCCTCGTCACGTTCGGCCTCGTGATGGTGTACAGCGCCACGTCGGCGCCGGCCGCGCTCGAGCGCACAGATCCCATGTCGTACCTGAAGAAGCAGGGCGTCTACGCGCTCATCGGTGTTGCGCTGATGATGTCGGCTTCGCGGTTCGATTACCGTCGTCTGCGTCTGCTCGCGCCGGGGCTGGTGCTGACCGCGCTCGGCGGTTGCCTGGCAGTGCTCGTGATCGGCTCGCGCATCAACGGCGCACGCCGCTGGATCGAGGTCGGCCCCGCGACGTTCCAGCCGTCGGAGCTCGCCAAGCTCGCGCTGGCCGTGTGGGCGGCCGCATATCTGGCCAAGCGGCCCGCGCCGCGTTCCCTCAAGGAGCTGTGGCGGCCGATCGGGCTGCTGCTCGGGGTCTTCTGCCTGTTGATCCTCGCCGAGCCGGACCTCGGCACCGCGATCTCGCTCGTGGTCGTTCTGCTCGCGGTGCTGCTGATCTCGGGGACGCCGGTCCCGACCCTGGCGGCGGGAACGAGCATCGCGGTCGCTCTCGGTCTTGTCGCGATCTGGTTCGAGCCCTATCGGCGGGCGCGCCTCTTCAGTTTCATCGATCCCTGGAAGGACCCGCAGGGTGCCGGGTTCCAGACCGTGCAGGCGCTGATCTCGTTCGGGTCCGGCGGTTTCCTCGGCGCGGGGCTCGGCCACGGCGTCGCCAAGATCAACTACCTACCCGAAGCTCACACCGACATGATCTTCGCGGTCATCGGCGAGGAGCTCGGACTGCTCGGAGTGACCGCGGTGATCGCCGCGTACGGCGCATTCGCCTACGCGGGCCTGCGGGTCGCACTCGCGTGCAAGGACCCCTTCGGGAAGCGCCTGGCCGCCGGGATCGTCGGGCTCGTCTGCGGGCAGGCGGTGATCAACCTTGCCGCCGTCCTCGGCCTGGCCCCGCTGACCGGGATTCCGCTGCCGTTCATCTCCTATGGCGGCTCGAGCCTCGTTGTCGGGCTCCTGGGAGTGGGGATCCTCCTTAACATCGCCGGCAGGCATGGAACAGCAGAGGCGAAACGTGCGGTGCCTGATCGCAGCCGGCGGGACGGCGGGGCACGTCGCGCCGTCGCTGGCGGTCGCTGAAGCACTGGAGCGCCGCGGCGCGCAGGTGACGTTCGCCGGGTCGCCCGATCGCATCGAGGCCCGGCTCGTTCCCGAGGCGGGTTACGAGCTCGACACCTTTCGGATCTCCGGCCTGCCGCGCAGGCCGTCGCCTGAGCTGGCACGGGCCCTGCTGCTGGCGGGACGTGCCCCGCGCGCCTGCGCGCGCATCCTCGAGGCGCGGCGGCCGGACGTCGTGCTCGGAGGCGGCGGCTACGTGGCGGGGCCGATGGTGTACGCAGCAGCGCGCCGGAAGATCCCGACTGCGCTGATGGAGGCCGATGCGCAGCTCGGTCTCGCCAACAGGCTCGCCGCGCCGTTCGCGAAGCGCGTCTTCCTCTCGTTTCCGATCGCCGGGCGTGACGGGTCGAAGTACCGGGTCACCGGGAGGCCGATTCCGGCGCGCTCGCAAGCCGTGCCCCAAGAGGAGGGACGCCGGCTTTTCGGCCTCCCCCCGCAAGGACCCGTGCTACTGGTCTTCGGCGGCTCGCTCGGGGCCCGCGTCCTGAACGAGCTTGCAATCGACGCGTTCGGCGAGGCGGGCCCGGCGGTGCTGCACCTTGCGGGCACGCGCGACTACGACGAGCTGAGCTCGAGAGTGTCGCGGCCTGACTATCGCCTCTTCGCCTTCACCGAGGAGTTCGGGGCGGCGCTCGGCGCGAGCGACCTCGCGCTGGCCCGGGCCGGCGGCTCGGTCTGGGAGCTCGCCGCGGCGGCTAAGCCGGCTGTGCTCGTTCCCGGTCTCTTCGCCACCGGCGATCACCAGACGAAGAACGCGCGCTACTTCGAGCAGGGCGGAGGCGCGGTCGTCGTGCCGGAGGCCGACGTCGGGCGCGCGCCTGCCGTGATCCGCTCGCTGCTCGACGATCCGCGCAGGCTGGCGGAGATGTCCGCCGCGATGACGCGGCTCGGGAGGCCCGCTGCGGCGGACGAGATCGCCGAGGAGCTCATTGCCCTCGCCTCTTGAAGGCCGCAAGCTCTGGATCGCCGGCATCGGTGGCGCGGGCATGAGCGCGTACGCGGTGCTGGCGCGGGCCTGGGGAGCGGAGGTGCGCGGCTGGGATCGGACGCACACCACGTACATCGACCAGCTCGCAGGGATCGATGTCGAGATCTCGGACGAACCGCCGCAGCCTCCGGAGGGCTGGGAGGCGTTCGTGTCCACGGCGTTCGCCGGGCGGGTGCCGGGGAAGAGCCGGGCTGAGCTGCTCGCCGAGTTGGTGTCCTTGCGCGACTCGATCGTCGTCGCGGGCGCCCATGGCAAGACGACGACGAGCGCCATGATCGCCTTCTGTCTCGAGCAGCTCGGCCGCAGCCCTGCCTGGCTGATCGGCGCCGACGTGCCGCAGCTCGGCGGGAATGCCGGAACCGGAGAGGGATGGCTCGTCGTCGAGGGAGACGAATCGGATCGAACGATTGGCGAGCTGCGCCCACGCATCGCCGTCGTGACGAACGTCGACCTCGACCATCACGCGACGTTCGGCTCGCGCGCGGAAGTCGCCGAGCTCTTCGAGGGCTGGCTCGCGAACGTCCCGGTGGTCGTGCGCGGAGAAGAGCTCGACCCGTACGAAGGCAAGTTGGCCGTTGCAGGTGTGCACAATCGGCGCAACGCAGCTGCGGCGCTTGCCGCGCTCGAGCTCGCGGGGGTGGGCGGCGACGAAGCTGCAGGCGTGCTCGCCGAGTTTCGCGGCGCGGCGCGCCGGCTCGAGCACCGAGGCGAGGCCGGAAACGTCGAGGTGTACGACGACTACGCCCACCATCCGGCCGAGATCGTCGCAACGCTCGACGCGCTGCAGAACGGGGGCCGACTGCTCGTCCTCTTCCAGCCGCATCTGTACTCCCGCACGCGGCACCTTGCGCGTGAGCTCGCCGGCGCTCTGGCCGCTGCCGATGTCGTCGCGGTGACCGACGTCTATCCCGCACGCGAGCAGCCGATCGAGGGAGTGACGGGGAAGCTCGTCGTCGACGCTCTCGCCGACGTCCGGCCGGGCATGCTCATCGGGTGGACGCCTTCCGTCGCCGAAGGCGCGCGTTTCCTCGCGGGTCTGCTCCGCCGAGGCGACCGCGTCGTGACGATCGGCGCCGGCGACGTGGACCGTGCAGTTGAAATCCTCCTCGAGGCGCTCCGGTGAAGATCGAGGAAGGCGTCAGCCTGTCCCGCTTCACGACGCTCGGCACCGGAGGGCGCGCTCGTGCCTTTGCGCGACCCGAGACGGTCGACGGGCTGCAGGAGGCGCTGGCTTTCGCACGCGAGCGAGCCCTTCCCGTAGTGCCGCTCGGGCTCGGCTCGAACCTGCTCGTCGCCGACGAGGGCTTCGACGGCCTGGCGCTCAGGCTCGCCGGCGAGCTCGCGCAGGTCGACGTCCGTGGCGAGCTGCTCGTGGCAGGAGGCGGCGCTCCGAATGCGGTCGCGCTGCACCGCGCCCGCGGCGCCGGTCTGGGCGGCTTCGAGTTCGCGTGTGCGATCCCCGGGACCGCCGGCGGCGGAGTCTGGATGAACGCCGGCGCCTACGGTGGAGACTGGGCCGGCATTCTCGGGCGCGCCCTCGTCGTCGACAGCGACGGAGCGGAGTGGCGAACGGCCCCCGAGCTCGGTCTCCGCTACCGGCACTCAGATCTGGAGCACGGCCAGGTCGTTGCGCGCGTCGAGTTCCGGCTCACCCCCCGCCCGCCGGGAGAGATCAAGGCGCTCGTGGCCGACCTGCAGGCGCAACGAAAAGCCGCGCAGCCGACGAACAAGCGCACGTACGGCAGCGTTTTCAAGAACCCCGACCACGAGCTCTCCGCTGGCAGGATGCTCGAGGCCTGCGGCCTCAAGGGACACAGGATCGGCGGCGCGCAGATCTCACCTCGCCACGCGAACTTCATCGAGAACGCCGACGACGCCCGGTCGTCCCACGCGATCGCTCTGATGACCGAGGCCCGGCGGCGCGCCTGGGAGCAGTTCGGCGTCGAGCTCGAGCACGAGGTCGAATTCCTCGGCGCGATCGAGCTGCCGCCCATCTCGGGGTAGGACCCGCGGGCAGAGCGGCGAAGTCACCCGCGTGGGCGAGAAAGTTCTCCAGCTTCCGCGCAGGCGGAGCTTCGACGTGTTGCGGTTCGTGCCCTCGGGCCGGTCGCTTGCAATCGGCGGCTCGATCGTGCTGTTCGCTGTGGCGCTGTACGGCCTGGCGCGCGCAACGCCCATGTTCGCGGTGCGCTCGATCGAGGTCGAGGGTGCATCACCGGCACTGGCCGCGGAGGTCCGTGCAGAGCTTCGTTCCTTCGACGGCCGTAGCCTCGTCGTGGTGAACGGCGGGGCAGTGGAGCAACGGGTGAACGGCCTCGCGGCCGTTCGTGGCTCGGTCGTCGACCGCGCCTTCCCGCACACCCTCCGCATCCGAGTGTTGCCGGAGTTGCCGGTTGCCGTCCTGAGACGTGGCGCGGAATCCTGGCTCGTGTCCGCACGCGGACGGGTCATCGCGACGATTCCGCTCGGGGCTCTGCACGACCTCCCGCGAATCTGGCTCCCGACACGCACCGAGATCGCGAAAGGGGCCTTTCTCGCGGACGCGCCCGGGGCCCTGGCGGCCCGCTCGCTCGCCGCCTTCGTCGGCAGCGGCTTCTCCAGTCGGATCGCATTCGTGCGGGCGCTCGACGGTCAGATCACGCTCGGCCTTCGAGGAGGGCTCGAAATTCAACTGGGCGCGCCGATCGACCTGCGCCTGAAGATCGCGATCGCGCGGGGCATCCTCCCTATGCTCGCCCTGCCCGGCACGGGCGGTCCCGACTACCTGGACATCACCGTCCCCGAACGCCCGGTCGCGGGCCGCAACCCTCAACCCTCAGGTTGAGCGTGAGGGTTGTCCGCGTTGACACCCCGGTATTCGCAGCGTACCCTGGTGCAAAGGAGGCGCTCGGCAGCCCCAACGCTTTAGTCCAGCTTGAGGCCAAGCGATCTTCAGTCCCATGAGCCAAACAGGCAATTACCTCGCGGTCATCAAGGTCGTCGGCGTCGGCGGCGGAGGCACCAACGCGGTCAACCGCATGGTGGACTCCGGTCTGTCCGGCTGCGAGTTCATCGCGGTGAACACCGACGCGCAGGCGCTGATGATGACGGACGCGGACGTGAAGATTCAGGTCGGCGCGCAAGCGACGCGCGGGCTCGGCGCAGGGGCAGATCCCGAGATCGGATTCGCCGCCGCCCAGGAGAGCCGCGACGAGCTCAAAGAGGCACTCAAGGGCGCGGACATGGTGTTCGTCACCGCGGGAGAGGGCGGCGGCACCGGCACCGGTGGCGCGCCGATCGTCGCGGAGCTCGGTCAGGAGCTCGGCGCGCTCACGGTGGGCGTCGTCACGCGGCCGTTCGCGTTCGAAGGCCGCAAGCGCGCCGACCAGGCAGAGCGCGGCATCGACCAGCTGCGCGACCGCGTCGACACGTTGATCGTGATCGAGAACGACCGTTTGCTGCAGGTCGTCGAGCGACAGACCTCAGTCGTCGAGGCGTTTCGGATGGCCGACGACATCCTGCGGCAGGGCGTCCAGGGAATCACCGACCTGATCACCGAGCCCGGTCTCGTGAATCTGGATTTCGCCGACGTCAGGACGATCATGCGTGACGCCGGCTCGGCCTTGATGGGAATCGGCCGTGCCTCGGGTGAGAATCGAGCGGCCGAGGCGGCGCGGACGGCCGTGTCGTCTCCGCTCCTCGAGGCGTCGATCGAAGGTGCGACCGGGATCCTGCTCAACATCACAGGCGGTTCCGACATCGGCCTCTTCGAGGTCAACGAGGCCGCCGAGGTCGTCACGGGGGCTGCGGACCAGAACGCCAACGTCATCTTCGGCGCGGTGATCGACGATTCGCTCCGCGAAGAGGTCCAGGTCACCGTGATCGCGACCGGATTCGGCGGCCGGGGCGGCCGGCGCGCCCGGCGCAGGGAGACCGCCCCCGAGGCGCCGTTGCCCGCAACTTCCGCGAGCGAAGGGTTCGACATCTCGCACGATGTGCTGGAAGTACCCTCCTTCCTTCGCGACGACTAACGCGCGAAAACGCGGCGAAAAGGTTTAGGGCCCTTGCGGCGCGGTTATCTGTGGCGTGCCCTCATGGGGTTCATCATCTCCGGTTGGCCCCACGACCCGGTCCGTCGCTTCGGCTGAGCCTCCTGCTGACACAGCCGGAGCGGCACCTTTCCGACCCTCGTTAGCATCGTCCGCCTATGGCCCAAATGCTCCTGCGGACCCCGCTCCACGACCGCCATGTCGCCCTGGGCGCGCGCATGGTCCCGTTCGCAGGCTGGGAGATGCCCGTGCAGTACGAAGGAGTCATCGCGGAGCACCGCGCGGTCCGGGCCGATTGCGGCGTCTTCGACGTCTCGCACATGGGCGAGTTCGAGGTCGAGGGCCCGCGCGCGACTGCGCTCTTGCAGGCGACGCTCTCGAACGACCTCGACAAGATCGGTCCCGGCCAGGCGCAGTACACGCTCCTGACGAACGACCGCGGCGGGATCATCGACGACCTGATCGTCTACCGGCTCGATGATTTCCGCTTCCTGCTGATCGTGAATGCCGCCAACACCGAGACCGACCTCCACTGGCTGAAGGAGCACGAGATCCGGGGCTCTGACGTCCGCGACGTCTCCGAGGAGTACGCGCTGCTCGCAGTCCAGGGGCCCCGGGCGATCGAGCGGCTGGGACTGGCCGAGGCCGCGCAGTTCACGTTCGCCGAAGGAGAGATCGACGGAGTTCAGTGCATGGTGAACCGCACCGGCTACACGGGTGAGCGGGGATGCGAGATCCTCGTCATGGCCGAGGATGCCGGCGACCTGTGGGACCGCGTGCTCGCGCGCGGCGCCGTCCCGTGTGGACTGGGCGCGCGCGACACGCTGCGCCTCGAAGCCTCGCTGCCGCTGCACGGGAACGACATCACCCCCGACACCGATGCGATCTCCGCTGGGCTCGGTTGGTGCTGCGCGTTGGACAAGGAGTTCTCGGGGGTCGCAGAGCTTCGTGAGCTCAGGGCTCGTGGCCCCGAGCGCAAACTCGTCTCGTTCGTCATGGAGGAGAAGGCGGTGCCGCGGCAAGGTATGGCGATCGAGGGCGGGGGCGAGGTCACTTCGGGGACGCACTCGCCGATGCTCGACCGCGGTATCGGGATGGGCTACGTCCGTGCAGACTCTGCGACCCCGGACACAGAGCTGGCGATCGACGTCCGCGGGAAGTCGCGACGGGCGCGTGTCGTCAAGAGACCGATCTACAAGCGAGAGGAGTAGCACCAGGTGGCCGCGAGCGAGACCTATCCCGACGATCTGAAGTACCACGCGGAACACGATTGGGCGCGCGTCGAGGGCGATGAAGCGGTGCTCGGGATCACGTGGTTCGCGCAGGACGCGCTCGGCGAGCTCGTCCACTACGAACCGCCCAACGAGGGCGACACGATCGCGAAGGATTCGGCCTACGGTGAGGTGGAATCGGTCAAGGCCGTCTCGGACGTGATCGCGCCTCTCTCCGGTGAGGTGCTCGAGGTGAACGCGAAGGTGGTCGAGGAGCCGGAGACCGTCAACGAGGACCCTTACGGTGACGGCTGGCTCATCCGCATCCGGATGACAAATCCGTCGGAGGCCGACTCGCTGCTCGGCCTCGACGCCTACAAGCAAGTCGTCGCCGAAGCTTAATGTCGCGAAAAATGCTGCGCATTTTCCGCGATGAGGGTTAGTCCCGTCGCTTCGCTCGGGAAAGAGCTATGAGCTATTTGTCGTTGACGAAGCGGGACCGGGAGGAGATGCTCGCGGCGATCGGGGTCTCCTCCGTGGAGGAGCTCTTCCGCGACATCCCCGCAGGCGTGCGCTTCGGGCGCGCGCTCGACCTCGAGCCGTCGCTCTCCGAGCAGGAGCTCTCGCGGCACCTCGAAGAGCTTGCAGCGCGGAACGTCGACACCAGCAAGGAGCTCTCGTTCCTCGGCGCCGGCATCTACGACCACTATGTCCCGGCCGTCGTCGACACCGTGCTCCAGCGTGGCGAGTTGCTGACGGCATACACGCCGTACCAGCCGGAGATGAGCCAGGGGGTGCTCCAGGCGATCTTCGAGTACCAGACCGTGATCTGCGAGCTGACCGGGATGGACGTCTCGAATGCGTCGGGCTACGACGGCACGACCGTTGCGGCGGACGCCTGCTACGTCGCCAAGCACGCGACGGGACGGACGAAGGTCGTCGTGACGGAAGCGACGAACCCGCAGGTGCGGCAGGTGATCAAGACGTACGCGCCCGGCTTCGGGCTCGAGATCGTCGAGGTGCCTCATCGCGGGGGCGTAACGGACCCGGGCGAGCTACGCAGGGCGGCGACGGACGCGGCGTGCGTGATCTTCCAGCAGCCGAACTTCTTCGGCTGTCTCGAGCCGGCGCCCGACCTGGCCGCCGCCGCCAACGACGCGCAGGCGATCGCCGTTGCGCACGTCGATCCGATCTCTCTCGGCGTGCTGGAAGCGCCGGGTGCCTACGGCTGCGGGATGGCGATCGGCGAGGGTCAGGGCGCGGGCAACTATCAGTCCTTCGCGGGGCCGCATTACGGCTTCCTCGCTGCGCGGAAGGAATTCATCCGCCGCATGCCCGGCCGGATCGTTGGTGAGACGCTGGACGCCGCGGGCGAGCGCGGCTATGTCCTGACCCTGCAGACCCGCGAGCAACACATCCGGCGCGAGAAGGCGACCTCGAACATCACGACGAACCAGACGCTGCTTGCCCTTGCGGGCCTCGTGCACCTTTCGTGGCTGGGGCCGCACGGACTGCGTGAGGTGGGGGAGACCTGCATGAGCCTCGCCGCCTACGCGCAGAGCAGGCTGACGGACGCCGGGCTCGAACCGGTGTTTGCTGATCGGACAACATTCAAGGAGTTTGCCATCCGCACCGGACGGAGCGCTACGGACACAATTCGGACAGCCCGCGAACGCGGCGTCCATCCGGGCTATGCGCTCGGCCGCGACTACCAGGGACTCGGCGACGCGGTGCTCGTCGCGGTCACGGAGCGCCGCACACCCGCCGACATCGACCGGCTCGTCGAAGCGCTGACGCCGTGAAGCTCATCTTCGAGAAGTCCCAGGCCGGCCGCCGCGGCGGAGAGCTGCCGCGCTATGACGTCCCGCCCGCGAAGGTGCCGGATGAGCTGCGACGGGAAAGGCCGCCGCGATTGCCCGAGCTCGCCGAGCCCGAGATCGTCAGGCACTTCACAGAGCTCTCGACGCGCAACTTCGGCATCGATACGGGCTTTTATCCGCTCGGCTCGTGCACGATGAAGTACAACCCGCGCGTCAACGAGCGGCTGGCGATGCTGCCGGGTTTCCGCGACCTCCACCCGTACCAGGACGAGGATGCGATCCAGGGAGCGCTCGAGGTCATGTGGCGGCTCCAGGAGGCGCTGATCGAGGTATCCGGACTGCAGGCTTGCTCGTTGCAGCCGGCGGCGGGATCGCAGGGGGAGCTGACGGGCCTGATGCTCATGCGTGCTTACTTCGCAGACCGCGGCGAGGCCGATCAGCGCGACACGATCATCACCGCCGACACGGCGCATGGAACCAACCCCGCGAGTGTCACCATGGCCGGCTACAAGCTCGCGAAGGTCGAGACCGATGCCCGCGGCAACGTCGACCTCGCGCATCTCCGCGAGCTGGTGAGTGAGCGGACGGCCGGGCTCATGCTGACGAACCCCTCCACGCTGGGGCTCTTCGACGAGCACATCCAGGAGATCGCGGAGATCTTCCACGACGTCGGCGCTCTCCTCTATTACGACGGCGCCAACCTGAATGCGGTCTGCGGCATCTCGCGGCCGGGCGACATGGGCTTCGACATCGTGCACATCAACCTGCATAAGACGTTCTCGCAGCCGCACGGGGGCGGAGGTCCCGGCGGTGGCCCGATCGTCGTGCGCGACAGGCTCGAGCCGTTCCTGCCGGTCCCGGCGGTCGTGAAGGACGGTGAGCGGTTCCGTCTCGACTTCGACCGCCCGAAGTCGATCGGCAAGGTGCGCGGCTTCAGTGGACCGTTCGGCGTGTTCGTCCGCTCCTACGCGTACATCCGCTCATACGGACCGCGCCTCCGCGAGATGTCCGAGGTCGCCGTCCTCAACGCCAACTATCTACTCGTCCGACTCAAGGAGGCGTACGACCTCCCGTACGACCGTCTCGCGATGCATGAGTTCGTGCTGAGCGCCCGCTCGCTGAAGCGCGAGCACGGCATCTCGGCACTCGACGTCGCGAAACGGCTGATGGACTACGGCTTCCATCCGCCGACGATCTACTTCCCGCTCGTCGTCCCGGAGGCGTTGATGATCGAGCCGACGGAGACCGAGGCCAAGGAGACGCTCGACGAGTTCGCGGACGCAATGCTGGCGATCGCGCGAGAGGCAGAGGTGGATCCGGAGGTGCTTCGCGAGGCGCCGCACGCACGCCCGGTAAAACGGCTGGACGAGGTGCTCGCCGCAAAGCGCGCGATCGTGAAGTACGGCTTCGAGGAACATCCGGACCTGAGTGACGAGAAGGCGGAACCCCGCCAGCTCGAAGCGCAAAAAGGTGCTTAGGCGGCTAGCGGCAGGCTCAGCTGCCTGAGCCCGAGCCGCTCGAAGACGAGCTCGACCTCGATCGCGACCGGCGCGAACTGTTCAGCCTGCCAGATGTGCGCGTCGTCTTCGGACTGCAGCTTCTCCAGCTGGCGGCCAAGCGCGCTGTCTTCGGACCGCAGCATCACCGTCTGCGCGTAGGAGCGTGCCCACACCTCGTGCACCGACTGGAAGTAGCGCTGGCGTGAGTGGCCTCCGGGCAGGACTCGTTTCTCGAGCAGCGCCGCGGCGTCGCGCCAGGGTACGAACGCCTGATGCACAGCCGAGGCCCACGAGCGCGTCTTGCGGTCGTAGAAGATCTGGTGGTCCAGGAGGTGGCCGAGCTCGTGCAGGAATCCGAGCGCGGATCGCCCGCCGATGCGTGAGACACGCAGGTCGATCGGATCGCGCTTGCGGAAACGGTAGGCGCCGGCCTCGCTGATCGTCGCCGTTGGCACGACCGGTACAGGTGAAAGATCGGAGCGCAGTCCGTGCAGCCTTGACGCCGCCGCAAGCGCGCGTTGCAGCTCAGCCGCCAGCGGGCTCCGGCGTGGTAACGCGACGACGTCTTCCAACGAACGCAGGCGCGGTTTTCCCTCGCGGGCGACACATTCCGGATAGCGGCGTTGTCCCATCGGTAAATAATCGGTTGTGCATCGGACGGACTTGAGCTGCCTGTCATGCTTTGCGGTGTGAAACTGCGCCGTACGCTTCTCGTTTGCACGGCCGTTTCCTTCGCGACGATCGATCTCGTGCACAAGTCGTTCGCGCCGGCGGAGTTCCATCATGCACGCACGCAGTTCGTCGCGTTGATCATGGCCGCGTTGATCGCGGCGCTCGTCGTCCTCGTGCCGCGCGTCCCGTCGAACGCCGCCGCGATCGGCGCGGGGATCGCGTGCGGCGGTGCACTCGGAAATCTGATCTCGCTCTTCGCGTGGTCGCAGGGCGTGCCCGATCCGCTGGTGGTCGCAGGGACTCTGCACGGCCTTGCCTTCAACCTCGCCGACCTGTTCGCGATCACAGGCGACGCACTGCTGCTCAGCGCGGTCGTCCTGCACGGGATACGGCACCGCGCGAGATTGGGGGAAAGCGTCTAGGGCTGTCTTAATAGAGATCGTCGAGGTCGTCCACGATCGGCGCTTCTTCTTCGCGACGACGACGGACGATCTCCGACACCACGAGCAGAAGCGGTATGGCGACCGTCAGCGCAAGGCTCGTCCAGGCGAGTGCGAACCAGGCGATGATGAGGCCGGCCACGCCGAAGCGCTGCCCGACGGGGTCGTGCCGCAGGAAGCTCATGAGTACGGCTGCTTCCTTCATTTTGGCTCCTCCTTCAAGGGCAGGGATCGGCCGGCCCGGGGGGATCCTCTATCCCTCGGTCGCGTAATGCCTGCGCCAGTAGCAAGACTGTAGGGAGGAACCCGAATGAGGGAGAAATGATGACGAAAGTCCAAAAGACCGAGGAACAGTGGCGCAACGAGCTGGCTCCGGAGCAGTACCACGTCCTGCGCGAGAAGGGCACTGAGGCGCCGTTCTCCGGTGAGTACGACCACACGTTCGAGCCCGGCACCTATCGCTGCGCGGGCTGCGGCGCCGAGCTCTTCGGCTCCGAGGCGAAGTACGACTCGGGGTGCGGCTGGCCCGCGTTCTACGCCCCCGCCGGCGAGGATGCGGTCGACGAGGAGACCGACACGACCCACGGGATGGTGCGCACCGAGGTGACGTGCTCGAATTGCGGCGGCCACCTCGGCCACCTGTTCCCCGACGGTCCGGCACCGACCGGGATTCGCTACTGCATCAATTCGGCAGCACTCAACCTGGAGGAGGAATAGTGGAGAAGAAGGCAACGTTCGGCGCCGGCTGCTTCTGGGGCGTCGAGGCTGCATTCCGGCAACTCGAGGGCGTGACGCGAACGCGCGTCGGCTACTCGGGCGGGACGACCGAGAATCCGACGTACGAGGACGTCTGCTCGCACACGACGGGGCACGCCGAGGTCGTCGAGGTCACGTACGACCCCGACCGCATCTCGTACGAGCAGCTGCTCGACGTCTTCTGGGCGAAGCACGACCCGACGCAGTTGAATCGACAGGGCTGGGACATCGGCGACAACTACCGCTCCGCGATCTTCTTCCACGACGAGGAGCAGCACGAGGCTGCTTTGAAGTCGAAGGCCGGAGAGCAGCGGAACTGGGGCGCGCCGATCGTCACGCAGGTCGAGCCCGCGCAGGCCTTCTACGAGGCTGAGGACTACCACCAGCGGTACCTCGAGAAGCGCGGCCGCTCGAGCTGCACGCCCGCGCTGCAGCGCGCCACTGCCGCGAGCTGAGGCTAGACCCGCAGCCCGCGAATGCCGTCACGCACTCGAGAGCGGGTGCGTGGCGGCGACCTTCCACGGGCGCATGAAAGTCGAGCGCGCGAAGGGGATCAGGCAAAGCCGGACGTTGTCGGCGTGGAACGACCCGAACTCTTCGCCTCTGAAGTCCTCGAGGACGTCGCGCATCGACGCGGCTGAGGGTGAACGCAGATAACCGACGGTGATGTGCGGGAGTGCAACACGGAGATCGGCGTCGGGATTCAATGCTGCGAGCATGCGTGGGACGGCGTCCGTGTGAGCCTCGACGACTGCGGCATCGTGGAAGCAATTCGCGTGCCGGAGCGCGATCTCGCAAGAGCCTTGCTCGGCCCAGACCTCGCGAGCTTCGTCGACGAGTTGGCTCATCCTGTCGGCGGTAGGGTCGTGCGCGACGCCGTGGATCCAGATGTGCAGGAAGTGCGGGGGAACTGCAGCAACACCTTCGACCTTTCTGAGCCGCACAAGCAGATTACGAACGGCGTCCTTCACCCGAGGCGGAGGTTCGATGAGCCAGCCGGCGAGGATGCTTCCCTCAGGTTCCGGGAGTACCGACCAGAAGTCCTCCAGCGGCGTCTCGCGCACGAGGAAGTAGCTCCACGCCTCGTCGTATGACTCGAACCATTTGCCGATCAAGGCGGTGAGTCTGACGCGCTGCCGCCCGTGTCCTTGTCCTACTGCGTGGGCGGCAAAGGAACGCTGAGCGCACAGCGCGGCTCGTGCTTTTCGGCGAGGCGAAGCAGAAGGGCGTGCAGGTTCGCTCGTTCCTTGTCGCCGAGGGGGGACAGGAACTCGTCCTCGATCTCTTTCGAGAGCGCGCGTAGCCGCTTCAGCGCCCGCTTTCCGTCCGACGTGAGACGGACGAGGTGCCGGCGGCGGTCCTCGGGATCGCGACGCCGCTCGATGAGCCCCTGCTCCTCGAGCTCGTCGAGCAGTCCCACGAGCTGACCGCGGTCGTAGCCGAGTGCGTCGGCGATCGAGCCCTGCGTCTCGGCCGACCCCACATCGAGCACGAGCAGGATCGCGTGGTGATACGGATGGAGTCCAGTCCCCTCGTAGGCCTTCATCGTCCGATCCTTCGCGGCGAATCCCAGCTTCTTGAGCAGGAACGTGGCCGATGCAACGAGCTCCTCGGGCAGCTGAGGCACCGTGCGCGGTTGTGTTTCAGGGGTTGTGACAGTCATGTGAAACAGAGTAGCGGGTACAAGCGTTGTCGTGCTATAAGATTGAGCACATCAACGATTTTGGAGACCAATTAGTGGACATCCTCACGAAGAGCGAGCGGCGCTGGAGTGCGCTGGCTCTCATTGTCACTGCACAGTTCATGGTCGTTCTCGACGTCGCCATCGTGAACGTCGCCCTGCCGTCGATCAAGACGGATCTCAATTTTTCCCAGGCGAATCTCCAGTGGGTGATCTCGGCCTACGCCATCCTGTTCGGCGGAGCGTTGCTCCTCGGCGGGAGGCTCGCCGACCTGCTCGGCCGCCGGAGGCTCTTCGTCGCCGGACTCGCCCTGTTCACCGCAAGCTCGCTGCTCTGCGGCCTCGCCTGGTCAGAGAGCTCGCTGATCACGTTCCGTGCGCTGCAAGGGCTCGGTGGAGCGCTGCTCGCTCCGGCTGCACTCTCGCTACTGATGACGACGTTCGCCGAGGGCCGGGAACGCAATCTCGCGCTCGGCATCTACGGTGCCGCCTCCGGGAGTGGCGCCGCGGCCGGCGTCCTGCTCGGCGGCGTGCTCACGTCGTATCTGAGCTGGTCATGGGTCTTCTTCATCAACATCCCCTTCGGCGTCGCCGCGATCGTGCTCACGCCTCTGCTGCTGCAGGAGAGCCGTGCTGGGCTGGCGAACCGACACTTCGATCTCCCAGGCGCGGCATCCATCACCGGCGGTCTGATGCTGCTCGTCTACGCGACGACGCGCGCGACGACCGACGGCTGGGGCACGGGCACGACAATCGCACTTCTCGCCGGCGCGGCAGGCCTTGTGCTCGCGTTCATCGCGATCGAGTTGCGCTCCCCGTCACCGCTCCTGCCCCTACGGATCTTCCGCGTGCGCTCGCTCACCGCCGCGAACGCGGCGATGGCCATCGTCGGCTCGGTCGCTTTCTCCGAGTTCTTCCTCTTGACGCTCTACCTGCAGGACGTCTTGCATTACTCGGCAATGCAGAGCGGTGCCGCGTTCGTCGCCTTCGCGTCGGCGGTCGTCGTGGCATCGAACGTCGCCCAGGTCGTCGTCGGACGCTTTGGCGTGAAGCCGACGCTCACCGCCGGGCTGGTCGCCTCCGCCGTGTCGGTCGCAGCGCTCACGCGCCTTCCGGTCGACGGGCACTACTTCTGGGATCTCTTCCCCTGGTTCGTTCTCGGCGGCGCCGGAATGGGGCTTTCATTCGTCCCCATCACGATCGCAAGTCTCACCGGCGTCGAACGCTCCGATGCCGGTGTGGCCTCCGGGCTGATCAATACGAGCCGCCAGGTCGGGGGCGCGATCGGCCTCGCTGCAGTGAGCGCGATCGCCGCCACGTCGACGAGTCACTACGCGCAGGCCCACTCCGCAGTGACCGCGTCGAGCAGAGTCGCGCTCGACCACGGCTTCCAGACCGGTCTCTACGTGCTCACAGGGCTGCTGGTCATCGGCGCGCTGATTGCCGTGGCGCTCGTCAAGTCGGCTCCGGCCCTGGGTGCGGACGAGCCAGCTGTTGAAGGCGAACCGATTGCACTGGAGGAGGCCGCGTGATGGCCGCCGAAGAGGGATTCAGCGACGGCTTCCGCAAGCTCGACGACCTCGTCCTGACCTTGAAGGGCCTCGTACTGGTCCGGAGTGTCCGCGAACGACGCGGCGCGGACGATGACGAGCTCCTCATGTACGGCGCCGAGATCGAGCGCGTGCGGAGCAAGCTCGCGAGGCTCGCGAGGAGCGGGGAATGAACAGCGTCCAGGCGGCGAGCGAACGCATTACTGAGGAGGTCACCTCGTGGCCCGGAGTAACCGCTGGACCGGGCAGACGCGGTGAGTTTGCGTTCAAGGTCGGCGGCCGTGAGATCGGTCACCTGCACGGCGACCGAGCCGCGCACTTTGGGTTCACGAAGCAAGTCTGGCGCGAGTTGAAGGAGCAGGGCCGAATCGAGCCGCACCCGGTCTTTCCCGATGCGGAAGGGCCGGCGGCGCGGCGGATCGTCGACGACGGCGACGTCCGCGATGTCATCGAGCTGTTGCGACTCAACTACGACCGCGCCGTCAGGCGCTGAGGGATCTCAGGTTTCGCCGCGCTGCCAAAGTGCGAGCAGCGAGTTGGTGAGGCGCTCCGGCTCGACCCGGTGTGGCGGGTCGAAGTGGTGGCGCTCGGGGAACGTCTCGACAGAGAAGTCGGGGAAGATCGCGGCCAGCCGCTCCGCCATTCGGCCGAAGTAGTCGGAGTTGCTTCGGCCGCCGAGCGCGAAGTAGACCGGCCGGTCGAACTCCCGTAGCGCTGCGACGTCGAGGTCACCGTTGTCGAACGCATCGAAGAAGGCGCGCAGACCTGCGGGCCGCTTGGCCATCCACGGTGGCGGTGGGCCGTCGGGAGGCGGCGGTGGCTCGACACCGGGTGCTAGCTGCAGCCGCGCGAACCCGGCCATGAACTCATCCGGGGGTAGCGGTTCGAGCGCCCGGAAGCGGCGCCACACCGCCTCCTCCGCCGGTGTCCGATCGTTCCCGGCCCACGCCGGTTCCAGAAGCGCCAGGCTCAGGAGCCGTTCACCGTGCACGGCGGCGAAGGCCAGCGAGGAGGCGCCGCCGCCCGAGTAGCCCACGAGATGGAAGCGGTCGAAGCCGTGAACATCGGCCTCACGCGAGATCCCCTTCACTTCCAGATCGAGACTGAAGTCCGGCGGCGGCTGATCCCCGGAGTAGACCTCGAGATCCTTCACGACCGCATTGACGCGCTCCCCAAGCGTCTGAAGCAACCCCGCATACGCGGGCTCCGCCGGCAAGACCCCGCCCGGCAACAGCACGACGTGATAGCGAGTCGCCAAGGCCGCGATCTTAGTCACGACTACCTTGCGCGCGGCCTAGACTGCCGGCTTCTCCCAGACCGAGATGTGCTTGCGGCTGTCGCTCGTGAACGGCTCTCGCTTCCAACCGCTCCAACGGTCACTCAGCCTCATCCCGGCAAGCTGTGCCAGTCAAGTCGAGCTCCGCGGGCCACGCGTACCGGAAAGGAACCGAGAAGCGTACGAGTCTTCCGTCGACGATCTCGAAGTGATGGGACGTGAGGCCTTGTCTCGCGACGTCGTACTCGTCGAGCCCCCATCTGGTCTCGCTCACGTGGAAGGCATGGATGGTCTCGCCGGGCGGGAGCCGCTGGAGCCCGGGGACGCCTACTTCGACGACGAAGCAGCCGCCGGGCTCAAGGTGCGCCGCGACATTGTGGAAGCACGCGACCTGCGCCGCCTGCGTCGTCAGGTTCATGACGGCCCGCGCTCGGGCCGCCTCGGCAAACGCTGGACGGATCTCGACGCCGCGGACTCGGCACCGGTAGGTGGCCGCGAGGATCAGAGCGGGGCCGCCCTTGCCGTCACCGAGAAGCCGGATCTTCTCGGGGCTCACCGGGTCCTGGATCTCGTGATCGCGCTCGACGACTTCCCAGGGCCACGCCATTCAGCTCACCCTACGTTGCGTTGCGACCGATGAAACGATCTGGAGTTGTTGCCGTGGCGGTCGAAAGCGGTTGGTCTTCGGGCCTGCGGATCGAATCAGGTGTGATCTTGCGTTAGAGCTATCCCTTGGCTTCCACTACGGCCAACTGGCCGCAAGCGGCCTGGATGTCGCGCCCACGCGTGAGCCTGACCGTCGCCGGCAACCGTGCGCGATCGAGCGCCGCCTTGAAGGCTGCGATCGCCTTCGACGTGGAGCCGTCGTACATCCCGGTCGGGTTGTACGGAATCAGGTTCACCTTGAAGACCTTCGGGTCGAGCAGGTCCGTGAG
>JALYLY010000016.1 GCA_030773975.1 Actinomycetota bacterium
GCGTAAGCCGAGCCGGACTTCGCTCGGGCGACGAGCCGGACTTCGCTCGGCGAGTGGGCCGTGCAGGGATCGAACCTGCGACCTTGGGATTAAGAGTCCCCTGCTCTACCAGCTGAGCTAACGGCCCCGGGCGGGTGCGTAGTGTAGCGCCGGCTCCCCCCAAGTACCTTGTGCGCTGATGAAGTCTGACGTCGCAATCGTGGGTGCCGGATACGTAGGGATGCCGCTTGCGCGTGTCTTTGCGGAGGCGGGCATGAACGTCGTGCTCGTGGACGTGAACCAGGACGTCGTCGACGGGATCAACCGCGGGGAAAGCCACATCGGCGACGTGCCGTCGGAGGCCCTCAAGACGCTCGTCGACGCCGGTCGAGTTTCGGCGACGAGCGACTACGACGCACTCCAAGAGGTGGACGCGATCCTGATCGCTTTGCCGACGCCGCTGTCCAGTCACCGGGAGCCGGACCTCACTATCGTCGAGAGCGCGGCCGCCGAAATCGCGCCGCGGCTTCGCAAGGGCCAGATCGTGGTGCTCGAGTCGACGACGTATCCGGGCACGACGCGCGAGAGCCTGCAGCCGATTCTCGAACGGAGCGGCATGAAAGCCGGCGAGGAGTTCCATCTGGCTTTCTCCCCCGAGCGTGTCGACCCGGGCCGCACCGATTGGACGACGAAGAACACACCCAAGCTCGTTGGCGGTCTCACGCCGGCCTGCACCAAGCGGGCGGTGGAGCTCTACCGCTCCGCGGTCGACACCGTCGTGCCGCTCTCCTCGCCGGAGACGGCGGAGATGACGAAGCTGCTGGAGAACATCTTCCGGGCAGTCAACATCGCCCTCGTGAACGAGCTCGCGCAACTGTGCGAGCGCATGGAGGTGGACGTCTGGGAGGTCGTCGAGGCGGCCGAGACGAAGCCGTTCGGGTTCATGAGCTTCAAGCCGGGACCGGGACTCGGTGGGCACTGCATCCCGATCGATCCGTTCTACCTGACCTGGAAGGCGCGCGAGTACGACTTCTACACGGAGTTCATCGACCTGGCCGGCAAGGTGAACGCGAACATGCCGTTCTTCTGCCGCTCGCTGATCTCGCAAGCTCTGAACCACGGCGCGGAGAAGTCGCTCAAGGGCTCACGCATCCTGATCCTCGGCGTGTCGTATAAAGCGGACATCGACGACGTCCGCGAGTCGCCGGCGAAGAAGATCGTCGAGCTCCTGCACAAGGCCGGCACCGACGTGTCGTACCACGACCCCCACGTCGCGGAGTTCGACGGCCTGCGCTCGGTCGACTACGCGCCCGAGAGCTACGACTGCGTCGTGATCGTCACCGCGCACAGCTCCATCGACTACGAGGACCTGGTCGAGCGCGCGCAGGTCGTGGTCGATCTCCGGAACGCAACCGGTAGGAACGGCACCGACAACCGCAAAGTGTGGAAGTTGTGACCCGCATCGCTCAAGTCGGACTCGGCCAGTGGGGCAAGAACCTCGCCCGCAACTTCGACGAGCTCGCCGAGCTCGCCTGGCTCTCCGACATCGACGACGAGCGGCGCGCCGACCTTGCACAGCGATATCCGAACGCCACGATGACCGCAAACTTCGAAGACGTGCTCGCGGACGACTCGGTCGATGTCGTCGTCGTCGCGACCCCGGTGCCGACGCACCACGAGCTCGCCCGCCGCAGCCTCGAGGCGGGCAAGCACGTGTTCGTCGAGAAGCCTCCCGCCATGCGCGGCGCCGAGATGGAAGAGCTCTGCGAGCTCGCGGAGGAGCGCGGCCTCGTTCTGATGCCGGGCCACCTGCTGCTCTACCACCCGGGCGTGCAGAAGCTGAAGGAGATCGTCGACTCCGGCGACCTCGGGGACGTCCTGTGCGTCTACGGCAACCGGCAAAACCTAGGCACGATCCGGACGCACGAGAACGCGCTCTGGTCGCTCGGGGTACACGACCTATCGGTGCTCCTCTACCTGATCGGCGAGGAGCCGACGGAGCTGTGGGCGCACGGTCACGCGTTCCTCAACCCGAACGTCGAGGACATCGTGTTCTGTTACCTGCGCTTTCCGTCCGGCAAGATCGCGCATCTGCATCTGTCGTGGCTCGACCCGCACAAGATCCGGCGCATCACCGTCGTCGGCCGCGACAAGATGGCCGTGTTTGACGACATGGAGCCTGAGCGCAAGGTCACGGTGTACGACAAGGCGCCTGAAGAGCCGACGACGACCTACGGCGAGTGGCGCACACGCACCGGGGATATCCATAGTCCGAAGGTGCCGCTGCTCGAGCCGCTGCGCCTCGAGTGTCAGCACTTCCTGAAGCTCGTCGCCGGCGAGGGCGATCCGTTGCGCGCCGCGCGCGACGGACTCTTGGTCGTGCGCGCCCTCGAGCAGCTGCAGGCGTCGCTCGAAACCGTTCCGGCGTGAAAGCAAAAGTTGAGGTCGCCGAGACCGCCGTCGTCTATCCCGGCACGGTGCTCGGTGACGGCTGCAGGATCCTCGACTACGCGGTCGTAGGCAAGCAGCCGACGCTCGGACCGCGCTCCACGACGAAGCAGGAAGACCTGCCACCGCTCGAGCTGGGTCCCGGCACGATCGTCTCCACCGGCGCGATCGTCTTCGCAGGGACGCGCATCGGCGCGCGGGTCATCGTCGGCGACCAGGCGTGCGTCCGCGAACGTTGTGACGTCGGCGACGACGTGGTCATCGGGCGCGGGGCGCTCGTCGAGAACGACACGACCATCGGGGAGCTGACGAAGATCCAGGCGGACGCGTACGTCACGGCGTATTCGACGTTGGAGGACAACGTGTTCATCGCGCCGCGCGTGATCACCACGAACGACAACTTCATGGGGCGCACCGAGAAGCGCCACGCCCTCCGAAAGGGCCCGACGATCCGGCGAGGGGCGCGCGTCGGCGCGGGAGCCGTCCTTTGTCCGGCGGTCGAGATCGGCGAAGAAGCGTTCGTCGGCGCGGGTGCCGTGGTCGTCAAGGACGTACCGCCGCGTGTTCTGGTGGTAGGCAATCCCGCGCGTATCCTGCACGACGTGCCGTCTGACGAACTGCTCGACTAGGCGTCTAGCGCCGCGAGATCGTCAGCTCGTACGGCCCAAAGCTACCCGCCGTGAGCTTCACCTCTGCGTAGTACCAGCCGCTCGCCGGCGCTCTGTAGCCGATCCCGTGCGTCGGTCCGGGGCCGATCGCCTGGGCGGCGCGGAGATGCTGGTTATGGAGGTCGTTCACGCGCTTCGTCCCGGGCTTCCAGAGCAGCAGGTTCGAGGTGGAGCCCTCCGGTCCGTTGAGCGTGAGCTTCACCTTCCGGCCCTTCTTCAGATAGAGGCGGTACACGTCGATCTGGTCGTCCCAGAAGTCGATCGTCGCTTTGACGGAGGTGACCCTGGTGCCGAGCCGGGCCGCAGAGCCGCCTGCATCGTCGTTGGGCTCGAGCCGGTCCGGCGGCGGCAGGACGCCCTCGAGCGCGCCGATCGCTTTCGCGACGTCGAGTCGTCCCCAACCGCTGAACGTGTCGCGCTGCAGCGGGCACTGCTTGCAGCCGTTCGAGGCGTTCATGTCCGTCGCGGTTCGCTCGAGCACGTTCATGACCTGATCGGGCTGTAGCGTCGGGTGGAGCGCCAGCATGACAACCGCCGCCGCCGTCACCTGTGGCGCGGCGAACGAGGTGCCAGCCGCGTGCCGGAACTCGTCCGGGCCGCAGTCGGAATACCCCTGGTTCTGGCAGAGCGGGCGCGGCGCGGTCAGGGCGCGGGGCAGGGTGGAGTAGATCTCCTGCCCGGGCGCCGAGATGTCGTCGTAGATGCGGTCGCGGTTCGAGAACTGCGGCACGTTGCCGGTAGGGCTGAGCGCGCTCACTCCGAGCACGTGCGGCAGCGCAGCGGGATAGCTGGCGAACGGCCAGGGGGACTGCGGTGCGTCATCGGAGTTCCCAACCGCAGCAACGAGCACGGCACCGCGGCTCACTGCGTAGTTGATCGCACTCGCCTCGACGCGCGAGAAGGTGTCGCGTCGGGGATTGAACGGATCACGCAGGCCGCCGATCGAGAGGTTGATCACGCGTGCACCAACGTCGACTGCCCACCGGATCGCGTCTGCCTCGTCGCGCACGTCGATCGACTGGTCCGTGCGTGCGATCTTGGCGATCACGAGCTGTGCGGGAAACGCCATGCCCGCGATGCCTTCGTTGTTGTCGATCGAGGCCGCGATCATTCCCGCGACGAAAGTGCCGTGCCCTTCCTCGTCGCTGAGCGGACTGCCTCCGACCCAGCTTCTGGCCTGCCAGATCCGCGAGCGCGGGAATTCCGGATGACCGCCGTCGATCCCCGAGTCGATGATCGCCACGCGAATCGGGTTGACGACGGGAAGCTCGAGCGGGAACGCGTCGAAGGCGTGGTCCTGCGCCAGGTAGTACTGCTTCGGCACGAGCGGGTCGCTCGGGACGAAGCCGGCGCGAAACGGCATCGCAGTGGCGGTCGGCGCCAGCGCGAGCGCCAGGACCACGAGAGCCGCTGTCCTCACGATGTCGAGACCTGGAGCACCGGCGAGAAGCCGACCACGAAGCCGTGGCCCGAGCTCACGCGGGCGCGATAGACCCCGGTCGTGAGCTGCAACTTCGCGAGAAAATCACCGTTCGCCTCGACGGTGGCCCGCCCGACTGTGGGCCAGGCCTCGCCCTGCTGCCTCTGGATCAGGACTGTCGTCCCGGCGAGCGACGCCGGACGGACGTAGCCGGTGAGCCGGTCCTGCGTTCGCGGCGGATAGAAGCGCGCGAGCGGCGCAACCGGCACGCGTACCGACTCCGCGCTCACCTTTCCGCTCGACAGGCGGTAGCGCGTCGTGATCGCCGGCTTCACGAGCGCCGTGATGACACCGTCCTGGTCGCCTTTCAGCGACGCAACATCGGCCCAGCTGTCTCCCTGCAGCTGTTGCAGCACCGCCTGCGTCAGTCCGCGAGCGATGCCCGTCAGCTTGCCGCGTCCTCCGTATGTGACGGGCTGGGTGGGCGCGGTCAGCGAGAGGACGCCGACGCTGAACCAGGTCGATTGCAGTTTTAGCTTGCGGCGCAGGTCAGCGCCCTGCACGGCGACCGTGCTCTTCGTGCCGATGACGCTGAGCACCTTGATCCGGCCGGAGGAGTTCAGCTCCGGCTGCAGATCGACGACGCGGCCCTTCATCTTCAGCACCTTCGCGAGCTTCGCGCCCGTGAAGACGAGGGGTCCCCAATCGTGGTGTGGAGAGATCGAGTCGTAGGGGTCCGGCACCGAGACGAGGTAGGGGACGGGCTCGCCCCACGCGTCTTCGGCCGACGCTGTGCGCCCGCCGGACGTCGAGAAGAAGTACGTCTTTGCCACCTGTCCCTCATAGAGCACGACCTGGCCGGCTGTCGCATTGACCGCGGCATTGGTCGACGGCTTCTCGTGCTCGATCCCGAGGTACACCTGGCTCCGCGTATCCGGATAAAGATCGAACGCACCGGTCCTGCGCGTCGCCAATGCGTACGAGCGCGCAACCACGGCTTGTGCTTTGAGCGCCTCGGGGAGCCACGTGAACGGCATCTCCGACGGGACGACCCCGTAGAGGTACTGCTCCAGCCCGACCATGTTGATCGCGCGCAGCTTTCCGTTGGTGACGTCGATCTGGATCGAGCCGCGATAGCGGTGCTTGAGGCCGAGCGCGGCGGCTCCCGGCTGGAACAGCAGCGGGCCGGGCAGTGCGCGTGCCGTTGTCTGCCCGTCCACGGCGAGCTTGAGCGCGGGCGTCAGCGTGTACTTCCCTGCAGGGACGGTGTGCACGACCCCGCTCCCGTCGCGCACCTTGAAGTCAGCCGTCGAACCGATGTCCAGCTTGGCGATGCCGGTCGTCAGAAGCACTCGTACGCGCGAGACCGGTGCGGCTCCGAGCTCCGTCTCGGGGAAGTAATGCAGCACGATGTTCTCGTAGAGGACGCCCTTCTGGGCGTAGCCGTACGCCCCGTACTGACTCAGGCCGACCCCGTGTCCCCAACCGTGGCCGGTGACGAGGAACGTGGCGGCTCCGGCGGGAACAGGCTGTGCGTACGGCCGGGTAAGCGCCGCCGAGCCGGCGACGAGCACGAGAACGGAGACGAGTACGAGGGTTCGACGCATCGAGCTGACCCCAGCCAGGACGCGACCGAGGCTAGCAAAGGGCCTCCTGAGCAGCGGCTTTCTTTACGGAACCCTCATCTCATCGTTTGCGCGACCATGAACGGGGGAAATCCGTTTTCCTTTCTGTGGTTGTGAAGATCGCCATCCTCCCGCCCCGCTACCGCGGCCCCGAGCAGATCGGGCGCGGCGGCATGGGCGACATCTACCGCGCGACCGATTCGGTGCTCGGCCGTGTCGTGGCGATCAAGATCCTGGCCGATCGCTACGCCCACGACGAGTCCGTCCGCGAGCGTTTCACGCGCGAGGCGCTCTCTGCAGCCCGTCTTTCGGGAGAGCCGAACACGGTCACGATCTACGACGTCGGCGAGCACGACGACCGTCCGTACATCGTCATGGAGTACCTCGGCGGCGGTTCGCTCGACGATGTGCTCCGAAGCGGCGGGGCACAGCGTCCGGAACGCGTCTTCGCGTGGCTCGAAGAAGCGGCGCGCGCACTCGACGTGGCCCACCGCGAAGGCGTCGTCCACCGTGACGTCAAGCCTGCGAACCTGATGCTCGACGGCGAGGGCCATGTTCACGTGGCCGACTTCGGGATCGCAAGCTCTGCCGGCATGGAGTCCCTGACGATGACCGGGACGGTGCTGGGAACCGCCGGATATTTCTCACCCGAGCAGGCGCAGGGCGATCGCGTGGGCGCGGCGAGCGACCGTTACGCCCTTGCGATCGTCGCTTGGGAGCTGCTCACGGGTGGACGTCCGTTCGAATCGGAGAGTGCGACCGCGGAAGCGGCGGCGCACGTCAACGCCCCGGTTCCGGCGATCTCTGCTGCCGGAGATTTCCCGCCTGAGCTCGATCGCGTCTTCGGGCAAGCGCTCGCGAAGGATCCGGCCGAGCGGTACGCGACCGCTGGCGAGTTCGTCGCCGCACTGAGGTCGGCGTTCAGCGACTCCGCAGGAGCGACGGGAGAGATCGCCACAGTTGCCCCGCTGCCGACGGCGGCGACGCGCCCCATGCGCGGAGTCGAAGAAGCCGAGTACGCGCCTTACCCGCCCGGCGCGCGTTCCTCGCGGGGCGCCTGGCCGCTTCTTGCCGCGCTCCTGCTAGCAGGCGCGGTCGCCGGTGCGCTGCTCGCGTACTTCCTCACGCGCGGCGACGGTGCAAGGCCGGCGCCTGCAACCGTCGTCACACACGTCCGAACGGTGACGACACAGGGTCAGGTCACGACCGTGCAGAAGCCCGTCACCGTCACGACGACCCCCAACGCAGGGGTGGCCTCGGGCGCCGGTGGCGCAGCGCTGAACAATGCCGGGTTCAGGAAGATGCAGGCGGGTGACTATGCGGGAGCGCTGCCGTTGCTCGAGCGCGCCGTGCAGAAACTTCAGGGCACGGACTCGCTCGACGAGGCCTACGCCGACTACAACCTTGCGTTCACCCGTTTCCAGCTCGGCAGCTGCGACGGCGTGCTCGAGCTCCTCGATCGCTCCGAGGCGATTCAGGGCCAACGCTCGGAGATCGACCGCCTACGAGAGCAGGCGCAGCAGAACTGTTAGCCAAGGCGAGCGGCGTACTGCTTGTCGTAGTACTCGCGGAATCCGCCCGAGCGCTTGATCGGCTCCCACCAGTCCCGGTTGTCGCGGTACCAGTCGATGGTCGCGCGCACGCCGTCGGCCCAATCGCGCCGGGGCTGCCAGCCGAGCGAGCGGACCTTCGCCGTCTCGAGCGAGTAGCGCCGGTCGTGCCCCGCGCGGTCCTCGACGTTCCGGACGAGTGACGGATCTACGCCGAGGTACTCGACGATCACCTTCGTGAGCTCCACGTTCTCATGCTCCTCGTTTGCGCCGACGTTGTAGACCTCGCCCGCCTCCCCCTGGCGGAGCACGAGGTCGACCGCCGCGCAATGGTCGTCCACGTGGAGCCAGTCGCGGACCTGGCGCCCGTCGCCGTAGAGCGGCAGCGGCTCGCCGTCGAGGGCGTTCGTTGCGAAGAGCGGGAGCACCTTTTCCGGATACTGGTTGGGCCCGTACGTGTTCGAGCCTCGCGTGATCGAGGCGTTGACACCGAAGGTCCTCACCGCTGCGAGTACCTGGAGGTCAGCGCCGGCCTTCGAGGCGCTGTAGGGGCTCGAGGGCCGCAGCGGATCGTCCTCACGCGACGACCAGCCCGGCTCGACGTCCCCGTAGACCTCGTCTGTCGACACCTGGACGAATCGGGCGCTCAGCTCCTCGGCCGCCTGGAGCAGCACGAGGGTCCCCAGGACGTCGGTGCGCACGAAGTCCTCAGGGCCGAGGATCGAGCGATCGACGTGGGTCTCGGCGGCGAAGTTGACGATCGCGTCGACCGGGCCGATCTGGTCGACGTCCCCGCGCGTCGCGATGTCGCCTCGGCGGCAATCGATCCCTTCGGGCAGGTTGGCCGGATTCCCCGCGTACGTGAGCTTGTCCAGCACCACCACGTCCTCGCCGGCCGCGAGCATCCGCTTGACGAAGTGCGAGCCGATGAACCCCGCACCACCGGTGACGAGTAGGCGCACGGCGTCACCGTATAGACTCCGTCCGTCAGTGAGGCAATGGAGCCTCGGGCGCCTCGTCTGCGCCTGGGGCTTTTCGCATTTCAAGGGAGGATTTCATGCCGCAGGTCGAGACACGCAACAGGGCGACGTCGAGCGAGGATTCGCGCAAGCGGGTGCACGGCCGGATCGAGAAGGAGGGGATCGAATTCGTCCTGCTCTGGTTCACGGACATCGAGGGCCACCTGAAGAGCTTCGCGGTGACGCCGAGCGAGATCGAGGCGGCGCTCGACGACGGCATGGGCTTCGACGGCTCGTCGATCACCGGGTTCAATGCGATCGAAGAATCGGACATGGTCGCGATCCCGGACCCGGAGACCTTTCAGCTGATGCCGTGGAAGGAAGGCGAGACGAAGGTCGCGCGGATGATCTGCGACATCGTCACGCCTGATGGGAATCCCTACGAAGGGGATCCGCGCTACGTGCTACGCCGCGCGCTCGACCGCATGGAGGCGCTCGGCTTCGACACGTTCAATGTCGGCCCGGAGCTCGAGTACTTCCTGTTCCGCGACGACAAGGGCACCGAGACGCTCGACGAGGGCGGCTACTTCGCCATGACAACTCTGGATGCGGCGAGCGAGCTGCGACAGGAGACCGTCCGTGCGCTCGAAGGCATGGGCATCCCGATCGAGTACGTGCACCACGAGGTCGGCCCCTCGCAGCACGAGATCGACATGCGGTTCTCGGACGCGCTCGTGATGGCCGACCATACGGTCACCTACCGGCTGATCGTGAAGGAGATCGCCAAGAAGTCCGGCTATCACGCAACCTTCATGCCGAAGCCGATCTTTGGCGAGAACGGCTCCGGGATGCACACGCACCAGTCGTTGTTCAAGGACGGGCGTAACGCGTTCTTCGACGGCGACGACGAGTGGAACCTTTCCGCCGCCGGGAAGGCGTTCATCGCGGGCCAGCTGAAGCACGCGAGAGAGATCAGCGCCGTGTTCGCGCAGTGGGTGAACTCGTACAAGCGGCTCGTGCCGGGCTACGAGGCGCCCGTGTACGTCGCCTGGTCGCGGCGCAACCGCTCGGCTCTCATCCGAATCCCTCTCTACAAGCCTGGCGCCGAGCAGGCGACGCGGGCGGAGATCCGCTGCCCCGACCCTGCGTGCAACCCGTACCTGACGTTCGCCGCCCTGCTCCATGCCGGCCTGGAGGGGATCGAACAGGGGTACGAGCTACCCGACCCGATGGAGACGAACCTCTACCACCTGACGGCCGAGCAGCGAAAGGAGCGCGGGATCGTCTCCCTCCCGGAGACGCTCGGCGAGGCCGTCGACGCACTGGCCGGGTCGGAGCTCGTTCGCAAGGCGCTCGGCCCGCACATCTTCGACCGCTACGTGGAGCTGAAGCGGGGCGAATGGGACGAGTACCGGGTCCAGCTCACCGAATGGGAGCTCAAGAAGTACTTGTCCGTACTCTAGACCTGGGGGAACCCAACCCTTGGCCCGTCGTGTAGGTCGGCCTGAGCCCGGCGGGCTGCGCGGCCGTTGAGCTCGGGCCGGGCTTCTTTTGAGAAGCCGTTGATGGGCCAGCACTTGACTTGTCCGCCGCCTGAAAAAAGAGGATGATTGAGGCCGGTCTCGTGAGCTTCTGCGGCCTACGAGATCCAACTGACGGCCGACTGCGAGCTGCTGCATTCTTGCGCAGCTCGTGGTCGTAGAAGGGTAGGACGTCGCTTCGCTCGTCTACAAGAAGCGGCGGATGGTCTCGCGGGCTACGCGGAGGCCGACGACCTGGCTGGTGGGATCGACGTCGGCGATCGTGTCGGCCGGGACCAGGCGGCGGTGGCGCGAGAAGAAGCCGGCGCGAACCGAGAGGGCGTCGGGCACGTCGGGGAGCGTTCCGTACATCGGACACTCGACCTTGCCGACGAGTCGGCCGCGGTTGTCCGCCACCAGGAAACCGGCCGTGTCCACGAGATTCAGAGGGAGTGCGGACATGGTTCGAACCTATTCCTCGTCTGCAAGGAAATTCCCCTGCGCGCAGTAAGGGTTGTGTAAACGGGTCAGCCGCCAGGTTTCGCCGACATGGCCCACCAGGCCACCGCCAGGGCCGCGAGATAGACCGGCGCCAGGATCGCCACAGCCACCGAGGCGCGTCCAACTCCGCCGCGGCGCGCGCTGGCCCTGGCGAGCACGCCGAGGGCGATCAGGATGATCAGGCCCGGCTCCGAGACGACGAAACCGACGCCGACCCAGCCGGGGGTCTTGTCCGGAAACTCCTTGTCCGCGATCAGCTGGGCGCCGACGCGCATCACGATCCAGGACGGCAGCACCACGAAGATCAGCGTTCGAAAGGCAACCCTTGACAGCAGCGCCGCGTTTTCGCTGCGCTTTCGCGCCGCCACGGCCAGCACGGTTACCGCCCCGATCGACCCGGCGAGAAAGATGGCGCCCAGGACGTGCAGGAAGAGTGGGAAGTTCCAGCTGTCGGGGCGGACGAGTGCGAGCATCAGGCGCCCGGCTTCCAGATCATCAGGGCGAGGATCGCGACGATGACGACTCCGCTCCCCCAGCTCAGGGCGAGCCAGACGGGATCGCGCAGCCGGGACGACAGCTCCTTGCTCGGGGCGTCGCCCTCCGTGGCGAGACGTTCGGCGAGCTCTCGCGTCTGCTTCTCGCGTCCCCCTCCGATACCGCCGAGGGCATTGGCCAGGACCCAGAGGACGAGTGCCAGGACGATCCAGGTCTCACCCCAGCCGTAGCCGACCTGGTGCACGAGCCAGAGCCCGAAGCCGAGCGTGAGCACCATCCCGGCCCCGATCGCGATCACGGCCACCCGCGCCAGCCGGAACAGGACCGCAATCTCGCTTGGACGCTCTCGCTGCAGCGCCGCGAAGTTGAAGATCCCGGCCATCACCGCGCCGCCGAGGACGAGGAACGCCCCGGTGACGTGGAGAAACAGCAGCCAGTCATACGTGTCCACGGCCACTACCCTACGAATTTGAGTGGACGTACGAGCCCGCCACCTGCGCCTTCTCACCGAGACGATCGCCGCGGTGAACTCGACGCTCGACCTCGAAGAGGTGCTCGAGCTGGTCGCCAGCAAGGTCGCCGACGCCCTCCGGACCGAGGCCTGCTTCGTCTACCTCTACGACGAGCGGACGAACGAGCTCATTCTCCGCGCGACGCACGGAACGAGTGTCGAGGAGATGACGAAGCGCCCTCGCCTGCGGCCGGGCGAGGGGATCACCGGAACCGCCGCGGCCGATCGGGCGCCGGTGATGATCCCGTCGCAGGCGCATCTCGATCCGCGCTTCAAGCAGTTCGCGAACCTGTCGGAAGATGACTACGAATCGATCCTCGCCGTGCCCATTCTCGCCCGCGACAAGCTCGCCGGCGCGCTGAACGTGCGCACGCTCGCGCCGCGCGAGTTCACGCAGGACGAGATCGAGTTGCTCGTCGCGATCGCGGATCAGGTCGCGCAGACGATTCAGCACGCGCAGCTCTACGCACAGGCGCAGAGCCGGGTCGCCGAGCTCGAGGCCCTGGCCAAGATCTCGGAGGCGGTCTCCGAGTCGCTCTACCTCGAGGAGTCGCTCGAGGCGATCGTGAAGACGACGATGGAGGCGGTTGGGGCCACCGGCGCGGCGCTGGTGCTCGAGGACGGCAACATCGCCTGGCCTGAAGGGCGCGCCGGGACGCACAACGTACGGCTTCCTCTGCGCTGGAAGCGGCGCCAGATCGGCGAGCTCGTCTGCGACCGCGACGCGCCGTTCACCGACGAGGAACGGGCGTTGCTCGTGTCGATTGCGCACCACGCAGCAGTCGCGCTCGAGCATGGGCGCGCCGTCATGCGCGGCGTGCTTGCGCAAGAGATCCATCACCGGGTCAAGAACAACCTGCAGACCGTCGCGTCGCTTCTGCGCCTGCAGGCTCGCGCCACGGATACCGACCCGCGCAAGGCGCTCGAGGATTCGGTGCACCGAATCCTCGCGATCGCGGCCGTGCACGAGGTCCTGACCGAACAGCGCGAGGAGGTCGTCGAGCTACGCGAGCTGCTCGAACGGCTTCGCGCGATGCTCGTGCAGGGACTCGCCGGCGGCAAGGAGGTTCACGCCGACCTAGAGTCCGTGTCGATCGCGGGCAACAGAGCGACCGCGCTGGCGCTGATCTTCAGCGAGTTGCTCCAAAACGCCCTGGAACACGGCGGCAATAGCGTCCAGATCGAGCTAGCCCAGCAAAACGGCGAGGTTGTGCTCTCGATCGCGGACAACGGCGAGGGAATTCCGTCCGACGCCGGCGGCACTGGACTGTCGATCGTCCAGGCACTGGTGCGAGACGAACTACAGGGCCGCCTCGACCTCCGCAGCGAAGGAGGCACGAGAGCCGAGGTGGTTTTTCCAGCCTGACCCAGCGAAACACGCAAGCCGGACGCTAAGACCAGGCGGAGC
>JALYLY010000017.1 GCA_030773975.1 Actinomycetota bacterium
GTACTGGCGCTGTTCCTTCTCGCTCACTCCGCGCAGATGCTTCCGCTCGGGCATCGTTCCTCCTCATAGCTCGGGTTCTCTTCGCCATCCGTATCGGAGGGCTCGCTAAGGGGTACCCGCGGCGAGCGGCGGCAAACAGCAATCGGCTCCCTCTCGAGTGCGGAGATGGCTGCTGGGATCTGTACCGATGACGACTGAGGACTCGACACGCGTCCGCCCCCTTCTATGGCAAAGGCGAGCCCCAAGAATCGAGCAGGGCGGCTAAGACTCCGTCGTTTTCGCGGCGGGCGGCTGCGGCAACGAGAAGCGAGCATCGATCGAGGAGGTGGTGGAGTGGCGGCTGGCAGTGCCACTCACGGTGGCTGCGCGCCTGCGAACGCCGATTGCTTCGGGCAAGCGCACGCGCGCCCGAGTTCGTGAAGCTGCGCTTTCTCGGCACGCGAGAGATCGAGGCGCGCACCCGACGGCATCACAAGGCACAGCTCGCCCGTGGCGGCGTACCGCGGCCGCGAGGTGATGGTGGACTGCGGGCTCGTATGGTGCGGAAGGGGAACCGCGAGGCGATCGCGGGATCCGCGTCGATCTCCGTCGCCTTCACGGGCGTGCTCTACCTCGTGACGGATCTCGTCTTCGGCACCGGCGAGGCGATCGTCGTCGCCGTGGCGTTCTTCGCGTTCATCGCCTGGCGCTGGTGGGTGATCACCCTCTATCGCACGTGGCTGGATCCCCGCGAAGGCATCGAGAAGCCTCGGGAGGTTTGTGTCCCGCCCGGTCGCGCTCCGTTTGGCCACGGCGAGATACCGCAATCTGAGCGCATATATATGAGCGTTTCGGGGAACCAGATTCGAGATGGCCGTTCTCAACGAGGATTACGCGAGATCGCTTGCTGCTTTCCGACCCGAACGGGGCTTGTGCGTTTCGTTGTTCCTCGGCCTCGACCCGCATGTCGTTCCGACCGCGGCCGAACTCGACAGTCATGTGTCTTCGCTCCTCAAGAGGGCGCGAGAGGCGGTCGAAGGGGTTCCCGAGACGATCGATCGTGATCGGATTCAGGGAGTTCGCGAAGATGTCGAAAGGATCGAGGAATACCTCCACGGTCTCGACCGCTCAGGAGCCCTCGGTCTCGCCTTACATGCCTCGCGTCTCGACGACGTCTGGAACGACGTCCGCCTCTCTGCCTCCGTCGAGGACGCGATTCACTTGTCCCGAACCTTCACGCTTGCCCCGCTGCTGGCGTCGCTCGAGCGTGATCGCGTGCTCGTCCTGGCGGCTGTCGGACGCGACCGCGGCACGCTGTGGCGGAGCCGCAGCGGGCGCATTGAGCCCGTCACTGATCTGAGCCGGAATGGACAAGGCCGACACGACCAAGGCGGCTGGTCGCAGGCGCGCTATCAGCGAAGTCGGGAACGCGAGGCGACAGACCACCTACGCGATGTAGCTGAGGCGGTCGGGGCGCTCATCCCGCAAGGCTCCGAGATCCTTCTCGTCGCTGCCTGCTCCGATGAGCAACGACCGACCTTCCATGCGCTGCTCGCCCCGCACGTCCAGGATGCCCTCCTAGGTTGGGCCACAATTGAGGCTCACGCGGGTGAGAACGCGTTGCAATCCGAGGCTGTACGACTCCTGGACATTCGATTGGAAGAGGAGCGGAAGACGATCCTCGAGCGATGGCGAGAGGAGCGAGGCCAGGGTGGACGCGCCGCAGACGATTGGGGGGACGCCATTACTGCAGCCTGGGACGGACGGATCGATACGGTCGTCGTCGACGGTCGCACTCAGACAGCATGGGAATGCCCGCGATGCGGACGAGGCAGCGCAGTGTCCCGCGCTTGCGTGCTCGACGGGACGCGGCTCGAGGAAGCGCCGAACGGAGCGCTTGAGCTTCTCTTGCATGGAACGCTCGTTCACGGGGGACACGTGCGACTTGCGTCGGAGACTGAGCTCGATGACGTGCTGCACGTCGCAGCGCTGCTTCGCTACCCGGGCTGAGGATACTTGGACCCTGACTAGCGATCGCCGTCGGTGAGCGGCTCGTGCGCGGCCGTCTCCCTGACGTCTGCGTGCCCCTCGAGCGCGGCCCAGATCTCGTGCACGGTGCTGAACATGAGATCTGCAGGCAGCGATCGTAAAGCTGTCAGCACCGGCTCAGGGGCATTCTGCGCTTCCGCCTCGGCGAGGAGTGCGTCGCGAGCCGCTGGAAACACGCTTCGTCGCAGGTGTCGCGATAGCTCGCGTCGAGCCTTGACCTGGTCGCTCCCGAGAGCGCCCGGCGGTGCTGTGCGAGCGTCGACATCGCGATCGTATTCTCCTGGTGGTTCCTTCTCCCGGTCCTCGTGAACCCGGGGTTCAATCGGCGCGCCTTGCTCGAGAGGTCGCGTTTCCTTCTTTAGCGCGTCGTCGAGACGCGGCCCGTGTTTCGTCTGACGATTCACATTCACCAGAATACACGCGAGTGAGATTTTCAAACCTAGGGGTCCCGCCGACGGCAACTGTTTGGAAACCGACGACTCGGTCAAGTCAATGCGCACACCAGATGGAGCCGAAGGCAGGCTGCGTCCTGGGATCGTGGAATGGTGATTACGCGCCGGGCGCTGTGGGTACTATGGGCGCAAGAGCGAATGATTAGGAGGAGAGCTGTGGACTCTCAACAGATCTTGACCCATGTTAGCGAGCTTACGGGCTTCGACCATGATCGGTCGGAACACCTCGTACGCGCAACGCTCGTGATGCTCGGTACCCGTATTGCGTCCGGGGAGGCGAATGATCTTGCGGCCCAGCTACCGGACTCGCTCGGGGCGTGCTTGGAGCACGAATCCGAAGCCTCGCGCTTCGATCCGCCGGAGTTCGAGCGACGCGTCGCGCGCGTCGTACCGCTTGCGAACGACCAAGCCGGGCCCGCGATCAAGGCGGTCTTCAGTGTGTTGAGCGAGGCCGTCAGCGAGGGCGAGATGCGGCAGGTGCTGAGCCAGTTGGGAAGCGAGTACGAGCGCTTGACGGGGATGCCGACGGGAACTCGCGCGACGGTTTCCTAGAACCGTTCTCGTTCCTCGGCGCGACGCCTTGACTCGGGTGGGCGCTAGGAGCGCTTCCTGGCCGTCGCCTTGCCGCCTTTCCGACCGGCCGCTTTTTTCTGCGCCGTCGTTCCTCCTTGGGAGGAGTCTCCACCCGAGCCGGAACTCTTGCCGCCTCTGCTCGACGCCCCTGGCGAGTTCGCGATTCGCGCGGCGCGCTGCTTGGACATGCCTTTCTCCTTCAGCTCCTCGTATTGTTCTTCGTTCTTGACTGAGGGCCGTTTGTCAGGCATCGAAACCTCCGATTTTTTGGCTGCGGGATGACGTGCCGAGTCCTACCCGTTCGGAGAGGGCGTAAACGCTTGGCTACGAGTCACGGCGGCCGAGGTCTTCATGGAAGAAGCCGCTCCTACCGGAAGCGGCTTCTCCACCATGAGCTAAGGCGCCTTGTTAGTTGTCGACGTCGCCGCGCCAAGCACCAGTCTCGCTCCCGCGAGACTCGATGAAGTCCTTGAACGACTCGAGGTCGTTCTGCACGCGACGGCTATCGAGTCCAATCACGCTGCCCACCGACTCCTTGACTCCTTCGGGGTCGTACTCCATCTGCACCATGACCTTCGTGCGCGAATCGTCCAACTTGTGGAAGCTGACGACGCCGTTCGGTCCATCCTGCTCCAGCGCCTTCCAGGCGACGCGGTGATCCGGATGCTGCTCCGTGATCTCGGCGTCCCACTCCCTCTTGTCGCCTCCGATCTTGGCCACCCAGTGCAGTCGCGTGTCGCCTTTTTGCTCGACACGCTCGATGCCCTCCATGAACTCTGGGAAGGACTCGAACTGCGTCCATTGGTTGTACGCGGTCGATACCGGCACCTCGATCTCGATCGATTCCTCGATCGTCTTCACCTGTCACCTCCAGTCGAGAGAATGTGAGTAGAACAAGCGTGCCCCGACGGACGGAATCGAAACAAGACAACTCACAAGAGCTCGGGCGGGAATCATCGGGCGAGCTCGAGATCGGTTCCCACAAACGACCGAAGTGCACGGGCGTTCTCGATCGCGAAGCCCTCCCAATCCGTGCAACTCCATCCCCGGCCTCGCGCAAGCGCTTCACGTGTGTCAAGTATCGGCTCGCCTTCACGGCGAAGCAGAACGTCTCCGGGGTCGACGCCGCCCAGCGGGCGACGACTTCTGCGCGAGGCGGTCATGTCGGTAGAAGTGGTGTAGCGGCGCCCGGGTAGTCGGACGAGGTCCGGCCACCGCGGGCTCCAGACTCGTCGGTCGACGCCAATCGATCGACGAAAGGAGCACCACGATGGCCGAGGGCCAGAGCATGACCGTTGCTGCTGTCGTTGCGGACGTGCTCGCCGGCGAGGCGGGCGACTTTCTGCGCGACGCGGTAGAGCTGGTTGCGCGCGAGCTGATGGAAGCCGAGATCTCGGCGCAGATCGGGGCGGGGCGCGGTGAGGTGAGCGCGGAGCGGACGAGCCACCGCAACGGTTACCGCGCCCGTGCCTGGGAAACGCGCGTCGGCGAGCTCGGGCTCGCGATCCCGCGCGCCCGCTCGGGTCCGGCCTACTTCCCCTCGTTCCTGGAGCCGCGCCGGCGGGCCGAGCAGGCGATCGTCGCGGTCGTGCTGGAGGCGTACGTCAACGGCGTCTCCACCCGCAAGGTCGACCGGCTGGTCGAGCAGCTCGGCATCCAAGGGATGACGAAGGACCGGGTGTCGGCGCTCTGCCGCGGCCTCGACGAGCAGGTCGAGGTCTTCCGCACCCGGCCGCTGGAGGGCGCCTACCCCTACCTGTGGCTGGACGCGAAGCAGCTCAAGGTCCGTGACTCCGGCCACGTCCGCTCGAAGGCGCTGGTCGTCGCCTACGCCGTGCACGAGACAGGCCGGCGCGAGGTGATCGGCATCGACCTGGGCGAGGTCGAGTCGGAGGCGTTCTGGCTCGAGTTCCTCCGCTCGCTTGTCCGACGCGGCCTCAGCGGTGTCCGCCTGGCCGTCTCCGACGACCACGAGGGGCTGAAGGCCGCGATCGCCCGCCTGCTCGCCTGCCCCTGGCAGCGCTGCACCGTGCACTTCGTCCGCAACATGCACCAGCACTGCCGGCCGGCGCAGCGCTCGCTCGTCTCGGCGGCTCTGCGCGAGGTCTTCAACGCCGACAGCCGCGAGCAGGCGCGCGAACGTCCCTCCGAGCTGCTCGAGCGACTGGCCCCGGTCGTGCCGAAGGTGTGCGCGTTGCTCGAGCAGGCCGAGGAGGACCTGCTCGCCTTCTACGCCTTCCCTGCCGGGCACCGCTCGAAGCTCCGCAGCACCAACCCGCTCGAGCGGGTCAACCGCGAGATCGGCCGCCGCGCCGACGTCGTCGGCATCTTCCCCAACGACCAAGCCGCGATCCGGCTCGCCGGCGCTCTACTGATCGAGCAAAACGACGAATGGCTGGTCAGCCGCCGCTACCTCTCCGTCGAATCGATCGCGCTCGTCCTCGACGACGAGCGCGACACCGCCGAGGAGGTGATCGAGCTCACCGCCGCCTGAGCCGCGGAACACCGATGAGTCGGTTACACCACTTCAGACGACTTGACTCGCGAGGCAAGCGGTAGAAAGTGGCGTTGATCTCGACAGTGTCGAAGGACTCGGCATACACCGAGAGCCAGCTCGCCGTCGTGCCGGAGGCGGGGAACAGCACGTTTCGCCAGTGGGCGTAGCTCCAACCCGAGCACCGGATGCTGTATCACGCAAGCGTGCTTTGCCCGAGCGTGCCCGCAGGAACGCCACGTGCGCGCGTCACAACGATCAGGCGTACTCCCATGTCCGCATACGAAGCCGATTCCCGCTCCGCCCGCCGGCTAAACCGACCATGCTGTCACGAGTCCCTTCTCCGCGAGTACCGGTCGCCGTGGTTACAACTCGGCCGGGGCGGGTAGGACGCTGCTCATGCCCATCTGCGAGGTTTGCGGCAACGATTACGACAAGACGTTCGATGTCGTTACTGAAGACGTGCGACGTACGTTCGACAGCTTCGAGTGTGCGATCGAGGCGCTCGCGCCACGCTGTGCCCACTGCGGTTGCAGGATCATCGGTCACGGTGTGGAGGCGGACGGTGAGATCTTCTGCTGTGCTCACTGTGCACGACGCTCGGGCGTACAAGCGCTCCAAGACCGAGCTCCGAGTGTCGCCGCGGCGACGCAAAACTGACGCTGGCCGATCATCGTGCGGCTGGATCGTCGACCTCGGCGATCGACGCGTTCTTGCTGGTGACCGGCACACGCCTCATCCACGTTCGCGTTTCTCTGTTCTCGCCGGGGGTATGAGACACACGAACTACTGCCGACTGTTCAGGAGGTGGACGGCGATGGCGACGGAGAAGCAGGTGGAGGCGGCTAAGCGGAACGTCAAGAAGGCGCAACAAGGGGCAACGCGAAAGCGGACGATCGCGAATCTTCCCAAGAGCACGCGGCGCGAGTTGGGCAAGCAAGGCGCTCGGGCGCGCGGGCGCGAAGGAAAGGCTGGGCACGCGCTAGAGAACCGCAGCCGCGAACAGCTCTACGAGCTCGCGAAGGAGAAGAACATCGACGGGCGCTCGAAGATGGGGAAGTGGGATCTGATCCAGGCGATCCGGCACGCCGGCTAATGAGGTCGACGAGAGCAGCTTCCGCCCGAACGCACCGTCAGAGTGCCGGGACCTCGAAAAGGGTTTGGCCCTGAGTGGTCGTGGTAAGCCAGGTGGAGATCACGAAAGGACAGCTCATTTCACTGACTGCCAATCACGGCCCCCTCTCCAGCGAGGCGGGAGGGAGCCTCAACTTCGAGCTCGAAGCGCCGGACCTCGTGCTCTACCTCGACCCGATGCCCTATTGGATTCGCGCGCTCTTCGAAGGCGAGACGATCGTCGACGCGTACGAGCCGTTGCTCCTCCACGAGAGCGGGCGGCTGCCCGTCTACTACTTCCGCGAGGAAGAGGTGAACCGCGACCTGCTCGAGTCCTCCGAGACGAGGAGTGAGCCGAAGGGGATCGCCGAGTACTGGACCGTCAGGGTCGGCGAGCGCGCAGCTCCGGATGCCGCGCTCTCCTACTCCCTGCCGATCGAAGGCGCCGCGCTGCTCCAAGGCCTACTCACGTTGGACTGGGACGAGATGGACGAAATGGTTCTGCGAGGACGAGCAGCTCTTCGGCCACCCGCGCGATCCGTTCAGCCGAATCGACACGTACAAGACGAGCCGGCATCTGCGCATCTCGCTCGACGGCGAGCTGCTCGCCGAGACCAGGCGTGCGACGGCGCTCTACGAGACGGGACTGCGCCGCCGCGGTACTACATCCCTGAGGAGGACGTGCGCACCGAGCTCCTGGTCCAGTCGAGCAATCGCAGCCGCTGCGCATACAAGGGAGCTGCGCATACAAGGGATCGGCGAGCTACTGGTCGGTGCAGATCGGCGGGCGCCTCGTCGAGGACCTCGTCTGGGGCGTACCGCGATCCCAAGCACGACGCGGAGGAGGTGCGAGACCTGCTCTGCTTCTTCAACGAGCGGGTCGACCTCGAAGTCGAAGGCGAGGCGGCCGAGCGCCCCCTCACGCAATGGACGCGCGAGGACGAGTCGAGTGGAAACGGCGCGCAGTCCTTGCGCGGGCTGACCGGCGCGAAGCGCACGTCCTGAGCCCGAGACCGTTTGGGCTGGCTGGACGGCGGGTAGCAAGACCGGATGAACGCATGGGAAGGCTGGCCTTTCGCCCGGGTCTACCTTCTGTTCCTTGCGATCGGGTTCCTGAGCCTCGGAGCCCAGGTGCTGCTCTTCCACTGGCGGGCCGGGTTCAGCCGCTGGACGATGTACGGGCCGGTGCTCCTTGCGCCCGTGGTCGCCCTTGCTGCCGTGGTCGCGGCGATCATGCGGGACGGCATCGTCGGCTGGCTAGCTCTCGTCGTCTTCGCGCTCGGAGTCCTCTCCGGGCTCGTCGGCGTCTACGAGCACTTCAACGGCATTCGTCGGCGGATCGGCGGCTTCTCGTTGAGAAACCTGATGAGCGGCCCGCCGCCTTTCCTGCCTGGGGCGTACCTGTTGCTCTCTCTGACCGGGGGCGTCGCCGTCATCTGGCAGGCGCTGTGAAGCCGCTCGACCGACTGGGTCCCAAGGAGCGCGCGATCGTCGAGGAGCGCCGCGGGACCGGTTACCGCACGGACAGCCTCGAGCACTTCGGAGGTGAGCTCGAGCCCGAGCTGCGCGCGCTCGTCGAGCGACTGCTGCCCGGTGTCCCGGAATCGATCGATCTCTCCGCCTTCGTGGATGCGCACGCAGAGGATCCGATCGGCCGTGGCGACCGTCCCCCGGGGTTGCCGCCGAACGCCGCCTTGCTTCGCCTGGGCCTGAGAGCCCTTCTCGGGCAGGGGTTCTCTCGGCTCGCCGAGGTCGAGCAGGATCGACTCATCGGCCGCATGCGTCGCGGCGAGGCCGACCAAGAGCTCGGTCTGCCGGCCAAGGAGTTCGTCGACCGCCTCCTCGTCAAGGGTCTCGCCGGGTACCTCGCCCATCCCGACACGTGGGAGCGGATCGGCTTCAACGGACCGGCCTATCCCGAGGGCTACTCGTGGATCGGGCGGACCGGCGCCGCGAGGCGTCATGAGAAGTTCCCGGGAGCGGCCCGGCTATGACGAGCGCGCCGCTCTTACGCGTGGACGAGCTCAAGCGCGTCATGCAGCGCCACGACGGACCGGTCGACGCCTGCATCGTCGGCTGCGGAGCGGGAGGCTCCGTTCTCGCGAAGGAGCTGGCCGAGGGCGGGATGAGCGTCGTCGTGATCGAAGCCGGCGACTGGATCGACTCGCGCGAGGACATGGTCAACGACGAGCTCTCGATGATCGGGCCGCTCGACTGGGACGACCTGCGGATCAGCGGGGGCAACGATCCGATCAAGACGGGGAGGGTCAACACCGGGCGCGCGGTCGGCGGAACCACCGTCCACTTCACCGCGATGTCCCTCCGGCTCGATCCCAGCGACTTCGAGATCGCCACCCGGGACGGCGTGGGAGTCGACTGGCCGTTCGGCTACGACGAGCTCACCCCCTACTACGCCGAGGTCGAGCGCGCGCTGCCGGTTTCGGGCCCGCGCCGTTCGGCCTGGCCTTCCGGAGCGCCGTATCCCCACGGCGCGCTCCCCTGGTCGGCGAAGGACCACACGCTCGGCGCGGGCATGGCCGAGCTCGGTCTGCACGTCGAGATGACGCCCCACGCGATCGCGACCACGCCCGTCGACGGTCGCAGCGCCTGTATGTACTACGGCTTCTGCATGGACGGCTGCAAGAGCGACGCCAAAGGCGGGATGCAGGTCACGTACGTTCCGAAGGCAGTCGCGGCAGGCGCGGAGATCCGCGCCAACTGCTTCGCGCTTCGCGTCGAGACGGAGCAGGGGCGCGCGACCGGGGTCACGTACCTCGAGGAAGGCGAGGAGCGCTTCCAGCCTGCGGCGCGGGTCTTCGTCTGCTGCTACGCGATCGAGACTCCGCGGCTGCTCCTGAACTCGGGCAACCTCGCCAACTCGAGCGACCAGGTCGGGCGGAACCTGATGGTGCACAGCGGGCCGATCGTCTACGGTCGCTTCGACCGGCCGCTCGACAGCTTCGTCACGCCTCCGGTCGGCGTGATGACACGGGATCTCTACGGATCGGACAAGTCGCGCGGCTTCGTGCGGGGGTTTCTCCTCAACACCTACGCTCAGTTTCCGATCAACTTCGCCCAGAGCCTCGTCGGGAGCAATCCCGACCTGTGGGGCAACGACCTCATGGACGTGCTCGACGAGTACGCGCACTGGGGACTCGTCGCGAGCCTGGGGGAGGTGCTGCCGAATCCGGAGAACCGCGTCACGCTCGCCGACGAGGTCGACGCCAACGACGTTCCGGTCGCCCGGATCACCTTTTCCTACGGCGAGAACGACAAGGCGATCGTCGAGGCCGAGCGGGAGCTCGCCGAGCAGGTCGTGCAGGCGGCCGGCGCGACGAAGACTCTCGTCAGCGAGGGGACGCACCACGTCCTCGGCACCGCACGTATGGGAACGGATGCCGAGAGGTCGGTCGTCGGACCCGATTGCCGCACGCACGACGTTTCCAACCTCTGGATCTGCGACGGCTCGGTGTGGCCGTCGATCGGCGCGGTCAACCCGAGCCTGACCATCGAGGCGCTCGCCCTCCGCACCGCCCGCCTCGCCCTTGCCAACGGAGGTTCCTCGTGAGGAGACAGCCATGAGCGAGACCGTTTCCGACTTCCTCGTCCAGCGCCTTCACGACTGGGGCGTCAGACGCATCTACGGGTACCCGGGCGACGGCATCAACGGGATCATGGGCGCGCTCCAGCGCACTGAGGAGCGCATGGAGTTCGTCCAGGTGCGGCACGAGGAGATGGCCGCCTTCATGGCCTGCGGGCACGCGAAATGGACCGGCGAGGTCGGCGTCTGCCTCGCGACCTCGGGGCCCGGCGCGATCCATCTCCTGAACGGGCTCTACGACGCGAAGCTCGACCACCAGCCGGTCGTGGCGATCGTGGGCCAGCAGGCCCGGGCTGCACTGGGTGGCGCGTACCAGCAGGAGGTCGATCTCACGACGCTGTTCAAGGACGTGGCCAGCGAGTACGTGCAGATGGTGACCGAGCCGAGCCAGATGCGGCACGTCGTCGACCGAGCGCTTCGCATCGCGCAGGCAAAACGTACGGTGACCTGCATCATCGTCCCCAACGATCTCCAGAACGAGCCGGCCGAAGAGCCGCCCCGCAAGCACGGGACGATCCACTCCGGCGTCGGCTACAGCCGGCCGGAAGTCGTTCCGCGGGACGTCGACCTCCGCCGCGCCGCCGAGGTGCTGAACGCCGGTGAGCGGGTCGCCATGCTCGTCGGCCAGGGCGCGCTCGCCGCCACCGCGGAGGTCGTCGAGACGGCGGACGTCCTCGGGGCCGGGGTCGCAAAAGCACTCCTCGGGAAGGCGGCGGTACCCGACGACCTGTCCTTCGTCACGGGCTCGATTGGGTTGCTCGGCACGCGGCCGAGCTGGGAGCTGATGACGGGCTGCGACACGCTCCTGATGGTCGGGACGAGCTTCCCGTACTCGGAGTTCCTGCCCGAGGAGGGCCAGGCGCGCGGCATTCAGATCGACATCGACGCCGCCAGGCTCGGCATCCGCTACCCGACCGAGGTCAACCTGGTCGGTGACAGCGCCGCGACGCTGAGAGCGCTGTGGCCGTACCTGGAACGCAAGGAAAACCGCTCCTGGCGAGAGCAGGTCGAGGAGAACGTCGACAGCTGGTGGCAGGTGATGGAGGAGCGGGCGCTGCAGGATGCCGATCCGATCAACCCGCAGCGCCTGTTCTGGGAGCTGTCGCAGCGTCTTCCCGACCGCTGCATCCTGACCTCCGACTCGGGCACGGCCGCAAACTGGTTCGCGCGCGATCTACGGCTCCGTAACGGGATGATGGCGTCGGTCTCCGGCAACCTGGCGAGCATGGGCTGCGGCGTTCCCTACGCGATCGCGGCCAAGTTCGCCCACCCGGAGCGGGTCGCCATCGCCCTCGTGGGCGACGGCGCGATGCAGATGAACGGCCTCGCCGAGCTCGTCACCATCGCCAAGTACTGGAGGCGCTGGTCTGACCCGCGACTGGTCGTCGCCGTCCTGAACAACCGCGACCTGAACATGGTGACCTGGGAGCAGCGGGCGATGGAGGGCAATCCGAAGTACGCCGCCTCACAAGAGATCCCGGACGTCCCGTATGCCCGCTTCGCCGAGATGGTCGGCCTCCAGGGCATGCGCGTCGAGGAGCCCGGAGAGATCGCGTCGGCCTGGGAGACGGCGCTCGCCGCCGATCGGCCGGTCGTCCTCGATGTCGTCACCGATCCTGAGGTGCCGCCGCTGCCGCCGCACATCACTCTCGAGCAGGCGAAGAACTTCGCCCTCGCTGTCGCCAAGGGCGATCCGGGTCGGCGCGGCATGATCGAGAACTCGCTCAGGCAGAAGGTCGCGGAGCTCCTGGCCAGGAGGTAGCCGTGGTGACGGTTGTGCGTCGCATCGAGGTCCCGATCGAACACCTCGAGGTCGCGGCGTACACGATCCCCACCGACGCGCCCGAGTCCGACGGGACGCACGAGTGGGACTCCACGACGATCGTCGTGGTCCACGTCGACGCAGGCGGCGAACGAGGACTCGGATACACCTACTCGCACGCTGCGGCCGCTGCGGTCGTAGCCGATCCACTGCGCGCCCTCGTCGAGGGGCGAGA
>JALYLY010000018.1 GCA_030773975.1 Actinomycetota bacterium
GAGCGCATCGAGGAGTACATGTCCTTCCGGCCATGCCCGGTCTGCAACGGGGCACGCCTGAAGCCGGAGGTGCTCGCAGTCACGGTGGGCGCCAAGAACATCCACGAGTTCACGCAGATGTCCGTCACACGCGCGCTCGAGTTCCTCGACCAGCTCGAGCTCACGGAGACCGAGCAGCTCATCGGCGCACGGATCGTGAAGGAGATTCGCGAGCGCCTGATGTTCCTCGACAACGTCGGGGTCGGCTATCTACAGCTCGACCGTGCGTCGGCGACGCTCTCCGGCGGGGAGGCGCAACGCCTGCGGCTGGCGACGCAGATCGGCTCGCAGCTCGTCGGCGTGCTCTACATCCTGGACGAGCCGTCGATCGGCCTCCACCAGCGCGACAACGACAAGCTGATCGGAACGCTCGAGCGCCTGCGCGACCTCGGCAACACCGTGCTCGTCGTCGAGCACGACGAGCAGATGATGCGCTCGTCCGACTGGCTCGTCGACATGGGCCCGGGCGCGGGGGAGCACGGTGGGCACGTCGTTGCCGAGGGGACGGCGGCGAAGGTGGAGCGCACCAAGAACTCGGTCACGGGGCAGTTCCTCTCGGGTGCGCGCGTGATTCCGGTCCCCGAGCGCCGTACGGAGGACAACGGCTCCTTCTGGGTGCGCGGGGCCACGCAGCACAACCTCAAGGACATCGACGTGGAGTTCCCGGTTGGAAAGTTCGTCTGCGTTACCGGGGTATCCGGTTCAGGCAAGTCGACGCTTGTGAACGAGATCGTCCACAAAGCGCTGGCGAACAAGCTGCACCGCCATCGGACGAAGCCGGGCGACCATCACTCGGTCGAAGGCATCGATGTCTTCGACAAGGTGATCGAGGTCGACCAGTCGCCGATCGGGCGCACGCCGCGGTCGAACCCGGCCACCTACACCAAGCTCTTCGACCACATCCGCGAGCTCTACTCGATGACGCCCGAAGCGAAGGTGCGCGGCTACAAGCCGGGACGCTTCTCGTTCAACGTCCGCGGCGGCCGCTGCGAGACCTGCAAGGGCGACGGCCAGATCAAGATCGAGATGCACTTCCTGCCGGACGTGTACGTCCCGTGCGAGACCTGCAAGGGCGCGCGCTACAACCGCGAGACGCTGGAGGTGCGCTTCAAGGGGAAGTCGATCGCAGACGTGCTCGAGATGTCGGTGGAGGAAGCGCTGCAGTTCTTCGCGAAGATCCCGAAGCTACGGCGGCGGCTGCAGACGCTGCACGATGTCGGGCTCGACTACATCAAGCTCGGACAACCCGCGACGACGCTCTCCGGCGGTGAAGCACAGCGCGTCAAGCTCTCGTCCGAGCTCTCGAAGATCGCGACCGGGAAAACGCTCTACATCCTCGACGAGCCGACAACCGGGCTGCACTTCGCGGACATCGAGAAGCTGCTCGACGTGCTGCAGCGGTTGGTCGATTCCGGAAACACCGTCCTCGTGATCGAGCACAACCTCGACGTGATCAAGCAGGCCGACTGGATCATCGACCTCGGCCCCGAAGGCGGGGAGGCCGGCGGCGAGATCATCGCGACCGGCACACCGGAGCAGATCGCCGACGTCGACGAGTCGGCGACCGGGCAGTTCCTAACGCACGTACTGCCCAAGGCTGCGGTGGCCGCTGCCTGACGCAGCCGCACGCGTCGCTGCGCCCAACGACGAAAGGGCGTGGTTTCTGCTGGCAGTGCTCGTTCTGCAGAGCCCGCGACGAGTGTTCGCCGCTCTGCGTGACGATTCGGACGAGGTCGCCGCAGCACGACAGGACACGGCCGGCGCGATCGTCTGGCTCGCCGGTGTCGCGGCGGTCCTCGCTACGTCGGTTGCGAGCACGCTCCTCGACGACGTCCAGATCGACGGTTCGCTGCTCGCAGTCTGGGCGTTTTTTGCCGGCGGCCTCTACGGCTTCACGGTCTACTTCGTCGTGGGGAAGGTTCTCCACGTGGCACTCCGGCGACTGGGCGGCCGTGGCAGCTTTCGGCGGGCACGACACGTGCTGGCCTTTGCCGCAGTTCCGATTGCGGTGGCGCTCTTCCTCTACTGGCCGATCCGCATTGCGGTCTACGGCTGGGACCTGTTCCGTACGGGAGGCGCCGACGGTCACCGCGGCGGGCCGCTGGTCGCCTGGATCTTCTACGGCTTCGTCATCTGGTCGCTAGGGCTGCTGCTCGTCGGGGTCCGGACCGTGCACGGCTGGACGTGGGCTCGTTCAGTGGCGGGCGTCGCGTTCGCGTCGCTGATCGCGGTGGGACTGGCCGTTGCGCTGACCCTGCTCTACGCGCTCGGCTGAAAACAGTTCGAGCTCTTCGTCCGGCATCGCGTACGTGTGCTCGAGCGCCGGGTAGATACCGGTGCGGACTTCCTCGGCGTAGGTCGTGAGCGCTCCGCGGATCTCCTCGGCGAGGTTTGCGTAGCGCTTGACGAACCGCGGTGCGCGTCCCTCGGTGAGCCCGAGCAGGTCGTGATAGACCAGCACCTGGCCGTCGCACGCAGGTCCCGCGCCGATCCCGATCGTCGGAACGGTGAGCGACTCGGTGATGCGCGCGGCGACGGGGACGGGGACGGCCTCGAGCACGATCGCGAAGGAGCCGGCCGCCTCCAGCGCCAGTGCGTCGGCCAGAAGTTGGCGAGCCGTTGCGGCCGTGCGGCCCTGCGTCTTGAAGCCGCCGAGGATCGTCTCCGACTGCGGTGTCAGGCCGACGTGTCCCATCACGGGGATGCCGGCGGAGACGATCGCGCGCACACGGGACAGCGAGGGTCCGGCGCCCTCGAGCTTGACCACGTCGGCGCCGGCCTCCTTGACGAACCTGATCGCGTTGCGCAAGGCGTCCTCGTCGGAGACGTGGTAGCTGCCGAACGGCATATCGCCGACGACCAGCGGCCGCTCGACCGCGCCGGATACGGACCGCGTCATGAAGAGCATCTCGTCCATCGTCACCGGCACGGTGCCGTCGTGACCGAGCACGACCATTCCGGCTGTGTCGCCGACGAGCAGGATGTCTATGCCCGCCTGTTCCGCCAGCCGCGCGCCAGGCGCGTCGTACGCGGTGACCATGACGATCTTCTCGCCGCGATGCTTGATGTCCGCGAGGTGCGTCAGCGTCAGCTTCCCCGGTTTCACGTCAATTCTCCTTCCAGGACGATGTTGTCGATGAGTCGCGTCGAGCCCACGCGGGCGGCGGCGGCGAGCACGGTCACGTCGCCGAGGTCGAGTACCTCCACGTAATCGGGCTCGAGCCCGTTGAACGCGCCACGTGCCGCGGTGACGGGGTCAGACCCCTGCGCATGCGCGGAACGGCCGGCTGCGAGAGCGCGTGGGAGAGCCAGCGCCTGCCGCCGCTCCTCCTCCGACAGATAGGCGTTTCGGGAGGAAAGCGCCAGTCCGTCGGAGTCGCGAACGGTTGGCAGGACGCGCAGCTCGAGAGCCACGTTCAGGTCGCGGATCATCCGACGCAGGACAGCGGCCTGCTGGGCGTCCTTCTGACCGAAGTAGGCGACCTGCGGCCGGACGATGTTGAAGAGTTTCAAGCACACGGTGGCGACACCCCGGAAGTGGTCCGAGCGTGCATTGCCTTCCGCTCCTGTGCCCTCGACGTCGATCCAGGTTGCATATCCCTCGGGGTAGATCTCCCCGGCGGAAGGCGCGAACAGGATGTCGACTCCTGCTGCCTTTGCCAGCTCCGCGTCGCGCGCTTCGTCCCGTGGGTAACGCGACAGATCTTCGCTCGCGCCGAACTGCGTCGGATTGACGAACAGCGATACGACGACGACGTCGCACTCGTCACGCGCCGCGCGGAGCAGTGCGAGATGTCCTTCATGGAACGCACCCATGGTCGGCGCGAACCCGACTCGCCCACCGCCCGCAAGCGCCTGACGCACCTCTCGGATCGTCCGCAACGTCTTCACTTCGCCGTCGCCTCGGCCAGCACGTCGTACAGGGGCTCGAGCTCGGGCCTCGCCGCGTGGATCGCACGCCGGTGCGCCGCCACCGTCTCCCAGTCGCCCCGTTCGATGGGCCCGGTCAGCTCGAAGCCGTTGTCGATGGTCCTGCGCATCAGCGGAACGAGTGCTTCCGGAGGCGCACCTGCCGCGCGGAAGAGCTCGGACGCCACCGCGTGCAGTGTGACGAGATAGTTCGACGCGATCGCGGCGCCGGCGTGGTAGAGCGGACGCGCGGCGTCGGCGAGCTCGAACGGCTTCAGGCCAAGGGTCTCCGCCAACCAGAAACCGGCAACCCTGGCCTCCTCGGATTCGGCCGTCACAGCGGCCCAGGCTCCGTCGAGCTGCTCGGGCCCTCGGGCGCGCGTGAAGGTCTGCAGCGGGTGCATCGAGAAACGGCGGCGATGTGGATCGAGTGCCGACAGGGGCGTGGCTCCGGAGACGTGGGCGACCCAGGGGCCTTCCTCGAGCCCGGCCGCCACTTCGGCGATCGAGCCGTCGGGCACGCACAGGAGGACGAGCTCGCCTTCGTCGCGCACGGTGAGCCCCCTCGCCCGCAGGCGAGCCGAAACGGCCGAGCCGACGCGGCCGGAACCGATGACTTTGACGCTCTCGAACACTCGACGCTCCAGTTCCGTAGCGGATACCGGGCAAGGGAAGCGTACACCGCCGGTGGTACCCTGCCGTGCCTGGTGGGTCGTCGTCTCCTCCTGGGGCTAGCCGTCGCCCTTGTGCTGGCCGCACCCGGCCAGGCGCGTGCGGCGATCGCCCTCTCGCCTTGTCCGCAGGCCACGAACGGCGTCCAGTGCGGGACTGTCGACGTCCCGTTGGATCGGAGCGGAGCCGTGCCCGGCACGATCTCCCTGCACGTCGAGGTCCTGCCGGCCAGTGGGCTGCCGCGGGGGACGATGTTCCTGATCGCAGGCGGCCCGGGGCAGGGATCTGCCGGCGCCTACGGCCTCGGCTCTGCCAGCTCTTCCCGGGACCTGCAGAACATGTTCCCCGGCTACACGCTCGTCGCATTCGACAATCGAGGCACGGGAAAATCCGGTCTCATCAACTGTCCCGGCTTGCAGACCTCGACGATGACGACGATCGAGCAGGACGCCGCACTCGCTCGCGACTGCGCTGCGATCATCGGACCGGGGCGACAGTTCTATGCGACGCGCGACCACGCAGAAGACATGGAGTCCGTGCGGGTTGCGTTGGGCCTCGGGCGCATCGGGCTCTTCGGCGTGTCGTACGGGACCAAGCTTGCCCTCGCCTACGCGCTGGCTCATCCCGCCGCCGTCGAGCGGATCGTCCTCGACTCCGTTGTCGTGCCCACGTTTCCCGACCCCTTCGAGCGAAACGTCCTGCGAGCGATGCCGGGCACACTCGCCGCTTTCTGTGCGGGCGGCATCTGCAGCGGAGCGACTCAGGATTTCTCGGGTGAGGTCGTCAAGCTTGCGAATCGACTCGAGGCGCGTCCCGTCAAGGGGAAGGTCATCGCGCCCAACGGGAAGCTGCGGGCTTTGCAGATGAACGGTGAAGAGCTGATCTCGATGATCATCGACGCTGATCTCTCGCCCGGTCTTGCCGCCGAGGCGCCGGCTGCGGTTCACGCCGCCCTGCTCGGGAACGCGCGCCCCTTGCTCCGCTTGTACGACCTGGACCTGCGGACGAGCAAGCTCTCCGCGGAAGATCTGAGCTTCGGTCTCTATGCCGCGACGAATTGCGCAGACGGTCGCTTCCCGTTCGCCCCGGACACTCCGCCGGCCTCGCGCAGAGCGATTCTCGATGCGACGATCGGCGCCTTTCCGCCCGGTAGCGTCGGGCCGTTCGGAAACTGGGCGGCCCGCATTGGGACGGCCTACTTCTGCGAGCAGTGGCCGACGCCCACTGGAAACACGCCGCTTGGGCCCGGGCCGCTGCCGAACGTGCCGGTGCTCGCCCTCAACGGCGGGTTCGACCTACGGACGCCGACGGCGAATGCGGTCGCAGTGATCTCCGCGTTTCCGCAGGGCCAGTTGATCACCGTCCCCGGCGTCGGACACAGCGTTTCCTCCGCCGACTTCTCCGGTTGCGCGTCCGACGCGATCAGAGAGTGGATCCTCGGAACGCTCCAGAGCTTCCGGCAAGCCTCCTGTCCGCGGGTCCCGCCCGTGGGGAAGATCCTCGGCGCCTTTCCGCGCCGACCGGCGAAGGCGACGGTGAAGGCCACCCTCGCGGCTGCAGCGAAGACGGTCCGCGAGGCCGAGGCGACCTGGCTGCAGATCGTGCTCTCCTCGGCGTCGTTTGCTCCCCGCGGTCTCTACGGGGGCAAGCTCGTCCTCTCGCAGCAGGCGCTCAGCTTCACTTTGAGCCGCTACAGCGCCGTTGCCGGTATCCAGGTGACCGGGAAAGTCTCGTTCGTCCCCGGAGGCTTGCCCCTCGCGTACAAGGGAACGCTCCGCGTCTCCGGTGCGGCGGCCGTCGGCGGCACGCTGACGTTCTCGAAGGACTCGGTCTCCGGCAGGCTCGGCGGCCGCGTGGTCAAAGGCTCCTATTAGTTCTTTCGGCCGCCCGTCCGGCAGGGTCCCTAAACTGCCTGAGCGATGCCGATGTACGAGTACGTCTGCATGAAGTGCGAGGAGCACTTCGAGGAGCTCGTCCGGGGAGATCAGGTGGTTGCCTGCCCGGAGTGCGGCGCGACCAACGTCGCCCGGCAGCTCTCGACGTTCTCGATGGTCGGCACCGCCGGGCAGACCGGCGCATTCACCAGTGGCGGCGGCTGTTGCGGCGGAAGCTGTGGCTGCGGTCACTGAGCTGACTCGGGCAGACGAGCTGCGCGCCTTCGGCGAGGTCGTCGCGGGCTGCACCAAGTGCGCGCTCGCCGGAGGGCGGACTCAAGTCGTCTTCGGCGCCGGCGATCCAGATTCCGACCTGATGTTTGTCGGCGAGGCACCCGGTTTCCACGAGGACAAGCAGGGAGTGCCGTTCGTCGGGGCTGCCGGCAAGCTACTCGAGCAACTGCTCGAGGGTATCGGCCTGACGCGCGAAGAGGTGTACATCGCGAACGTTCTCATGTGCCGCCCTCCCGGTAACCGCGATCCGTTGCCGGAAGAGATCCAGGCTTGCGAGTCGCATCTCTGGCGCCAGATCGAATTGATCGAGCCACGCGTGGTGGCGACGCTCGGGAACTTCGCGACCAAGCTCCTGTCGGGACGGCCGACCGGGATCACACGCGTCCACGGCCAGGAGCAGGAGGCGACGCTCGGCGGACGTCGTGTGCTGCTCTACCCGATCTATCACCCGGCGGCCGCGTTGTACACACCGCGCATGCTCGAGGTTCTCAAATCCGACTTCGCGAGGCTGCCTGAGCTGATGGGCCGCGAGGTGGCTCCGCCTGAGCCTGTCTATGTGGCGCCGGTCGTCGCAGAGCCCGCTGTGCAGCTCGGGCTCTTCTGATCGAGACTCGCTCGCCGGAAGAGACGGAGCAGGTTGCTGCGAGCCTCGCCGCAGATCTGCGCCCGGGCGACGTCGTGACGGTCTCGGGCGAGCTCGGATCGGGCAAGACGACGTTCGTCCGCGGTGCGTGCCGTGCGCTCGGCGTGGAGGGAGCAGTCACGAGCCCCACGTACACGATCGGTCACCGGTACAAGGGCCGCGTCGACGTGTCGCACCTCGACCTCTTTCGCTTCCGCGGCGTGTCCGCGGCGGAATGGGGGGACCTCGAGCCGTACTTCGACGACGCGGTCGTCTTTGTCGAGTGGCCGGAAGCGGGAGCCGGCGTTCTGCCTACGCCGCGCGTCGAGGTGAAGCTCGAGCACGGCGAAGAAGGACACCGGCTTGTCACGATTCGGGGCGATGCTGATTCTGGCCTTCGACACGGCGACTGACGTCGCGACGAGCGCGCTCGTCTCCGACCGTGAGGTTGTGGGAGAGCGGACCTCGCGCGCAGTCACGGTGCTCGAGGACATCGACGCCTTGTTGCGCCAGGCCGGCGCACACACGCGCGAACTCGACGGGATCGCCGTCGGGATCGGGCCGGGCAGCTTCACCGGCATCCGGATCGGGCTCGCGACCGCCCGCGGCCTCGCGCTCGCCCTCGGGGTCCCGGTGGCGGGCGTGTCGACGCTCGACGCGCTGGCGGCCGGCGCGCCAGAGGCGGTGCCGGTGATCGACGCGCGGCGCGGCGAGGTCTTCGTGCTCCAGGGCGAGCCCCGGGTTCTGCCCCCCGCTGAAGTGGAGCTCCCTGCCGGCACGGTCTGCGTGGGCAGCGGCGCCGTCCGTTACCGCTCCCTGCTGGAGGCAGCCGGTGTTGAAGTTCCGCCTGACCAGGACGAGCGCCACCTCCCGCGCGCGCGCTTCCACGCGCAGCTGGCCCGGGACTTCGGCCCGGCCGAAGCCGTGGAGCCGATGTACCTAAGAGTCCCCGACGCTGATAAAACATTTAAATGAGTGCGACCGCGAATCGGGTGGATTTTCGTCGCCTCGAACTGCGCGACCTCAACGCGATCGAAACGATCGAACGCGATTCGTATCCGACGCCTTGGTCAAGGTCGATGTTCGCCGGCGAGCTGGCCAAGCCGTCCTCGATCTCGCTCGGCGCCTTTGAGCCGAAGACGCGCGAGTTGCTCGGCTACCTGATCATCTCCCGCTACGTCGACGCGTGGCACGTCATGAACCTCGCCGTTGCGCCCGACCACCGCCGCAAGGGCGTCGCAAGCGGGCTGCTCGAGCGGCTGTTCGAGTTGACCAGCGGAGAAACCCGTCGCGGGTACACGCTGGAGGTCCGGGTGTCGAACGAAGTGGCGATCAAGCTGTACGAGCAGGCCGGCTTCAAGGCGCGCGGAGTGCGTCGCGGCTACTACACGGACAACCGTGAAGACGCCCTGATCATGTGGCGAGACCCTGAGTCGCGTCCCGCTTGATACTCGGGCTCGAGACTTCCTGCGACGAGACCGCTGCGGCGGTGATCACACCGGACGGTCGGCTGCTCTCGAACGTCGTCTCTTCACAAGCGGAACTGCATGCGCGCTACGGTGGCGTCGTACCCGAGG
>JALYLY010000019.1 GCA_030773975.1 Actinomycetota bacterium
TGGTACGGACAGCACGAGCTGAACATGCGCTACGCCGACGCGGTCACCTCGGCGGACCGGCACACGATCTACAAGAACGGCGTCAAGGAGATCGCGCACAAGAACGGGCTATCGGTGACCTTCATGGCGAAGCCCTCCGAGAAGGACATCGGCAGCTCCTGCCACATCCACTCCAGCCTCGTCTCGCTCGAGACCGGGCAGAGCGCATTCATCGACGGCCACGACGAGACCGACGTCTTCCGCCACTACCTCGGCGGCTTGCGGAACCACATCCGTGAGCTCGCGCTCTTCGTGGCGCCGACCGTAAACTCGTACAAGCGCTACGCGGCGGAGAGCTGGGCTCCGACGTCGGTGAGCTGGGGCCGTGACAACCGCACTTGTGGCTTCCGGATCGTGGGCCACGGCCAGTCGCGCCGGGCCGAGTGCCGGATTCCCGGAGCGGACGTCAATCCATATCTCGGCCTGGCCGCGGTGCTGGCCGCCGGGCTCGACGGCATCGAGAACAAGATCGACCCTGGGCCGGAGCTGAAAGGCAACGCCTACGAGGCAGGAGAGGCCGAGGCCTTCCCGTCGTCGCTTCGCGAAGCCGTCGACCTCTGGGAACAAAGCTCTTTCGTCAAAGAGACCTTCGGCGAAGAGGTGTGGGCGCACTACCTGAACTACGGGCGCACGGAGCAGCGCCTGTTCGACCAGGTCGTGACCGACTACGAGCGCGCGCGCATGTTCGAGCGCGGCTGAGCGCCGCGCCCGAACACGTGCTGATGAGCTAGGCCGCCGGAGTCGGGGCGGGGCCCGGCTCGGGCTTCTCGCCCGGAATGTCCATCGGCGCTTCGTCGATCGTCCGCACCGGACCGGTGTACTTGTCCTTGGCGTCGACGACCCACCAGATCGCGACGAGAACGCCGACGACGAAGACGATCGGCGAGTAGTTCACCGCGGTCCAGTCGAAGCCGTCCTTCCACGGCACGCCGGTCGAGACGATCGGGATGTCGAGCGAGTAGACGACGAGCAGGACGAACGCGATCGAGCCGATGTTGATCCAGCGGTAATGGCGTCCGAGCGTCCACGGTCCGGGCTCGAAGCTGCTGCCTGCTCTGAGTCGCAGGTACACCGGGATGACGTACGAGACGTAGAGCCCGACGGCGCAGATCGAGGTGATGGCGAAGTACGCGAACGGGACGCCGATCGCGTTCCCGAAGAGCGCCGGGATCGTGACGATCAGGGAGACCGTTGACACCGCCATCACGGCGTACAACGGCACCCGTTGCCGGTTGAGACGCCGGAACAGCCACCAGCCGGGCATTGCCCGGTCGCGCGAGAACGCGTACCAGGTGCGTGATGCGCTGGTCAGCCCGGCCGCGCCGCAAAAGAGCTGTCCGACGGTCGCGATCAGGATCACGAACTTCGCGGCCCACGGATCGAGGGCGCTGTTGAAGATCGAGATCGCCGTGCCGCCGCCGTCGTTGACAGCCTTGGTGTCGTTGGCCGCGAAGAGGAACGCGAGCAGCACGGCCCAGCCGGCGATCGCCGAGTAGAACACCGACTTCCAGACGCCCTTTGCCGCTCCGATCGCAGCGTTTCGCGTCTCCTCGGCCGTGTGTGCGGACGCGTCATAGCCCGTCTGCGTGTACATGGTGAGGATGAAGCCGATCGGCAGGATGTACAACCAGAAGAACAGCCCACCGGTGGCACCGCCGTGGAAGCCGGTGTTGTTGATGCGCTCGGTGAACACGAAGCTGGCACTGGCGTGCTGGTCAGGGACGAAGGCGAGGATCCCGACGATGATGAGCACGCCGAGGACGTGCCAGAAGACCGAGATGTTGTTGAACAGCCCGAGCAAGTTGTCCGTGAAGATGTTCACGATCGTGTAGAGCACGAGAATGACCACGAACAGCCCGAAGGTCTCGCCGAGAATGTGCTTGCTGTCCCCGAAGTTCACGCCGAAGATGTCGAGGCCGTAGAGGCCGAACAGCGCGTTGGCGAAGATCGCGCACCCGTAGCCGACGCCGGCGACGATGCCGACGACGCCGACGATGTTGAACCACCCGGCGAACCAGCTCCAGCCTTTGCCGCCGAGCTTCGCCGCCCACCAGTACGGGCCGCCGGCGGTCGGATATGCCGACGTCAGCTCCGCCATCGACAGCGCGACGAGCATGACTAAGCCGCAGAGAATCGGCCACCCCCACGCGATCGCGGCGGGCCCGCCGCCGCCCCAGGCGAAGGAGAAGTTCGTGAAGCACCCCGCCAGGACCGAGATGATCGTGAACGAGATCGCGAAGTTCGTGAAGCTGCTCCACGCACGGGTGAGCTCCTGCCTGTACCCCAACTCCGCGAGCTTCTGAACGTCGCGGTCTTCCATCCCTCCTGACATCACCGTCCTCCTCTTCTGGGAGCGGCGAGCGTAATGCCTTATGCAACAAAGAGTCAATGCCGCTGCGCGGCCAACTGAACGTCGATCGTGCTCCCATGCGGGTCGACCTGCGCGAGCCAACTCGCCGGCAGCGAACTCGAACGGCCGGGGACCATCCTTCGCAGGCGCCCGGTCCAGAGCAGCCGGTCGTCTTGGCGGATCTCGATCTGGGGGCCGGCGAGGAAGGCGCTCGACCGAAGGGCGAACCGGTCTCGAGGCGGTGGCTCGCCGCCACTCACCGCGTTCGGCGAGATCCACAACAGCGGAGGACGGCAGACGATCGGCACGCGCTCCGGCCAGGGGTCACCCTCGTTTAGCCAGCGCGCCACCGCCACCGCGGCATGATGCCCGCTCAGCGCGGCGACGTCGGCCGGCTCGGCGCCCTGAAGCAGATTGCCGGCAGCGAAGAGACCGGCGTGCGTGGTGCGGAGCGCCGTGTCCACCTGCGGACCGCGCGTCCCCGGGTCGAGCTCGAGGCCCGCGGTGACCGAGAGCTCGTGGTCGGGGATCCAGTCGGCGGTGAACACGACGGTGTCACAGGCGACCGCCCTGGTCTGCCCCGTGCCGAGGTCACGCAACTCGACCTCCTCGACGCGCGGAAGCCCACGGATCTCGGTCAGCGCAGTTCGCGTCCAGAGCGGCACGCGGTAACGGAGAGCCGCGCCCACGGCCGCGCCCGGGAGCGACTGGTGTCTGGGCAGCTCCGTCGCCATGCCGGCGACCTTCACCCCGGCATGGACGAGCGTGAGCAGTGCCGAGAAGCTGACGTGCTCCGCGCCGACGATCACGGCCCGCGGGCCGATACGCGGGCTCCGCCGTTCGACCAGCTGTTGCAGCAGACCCGTCGTGAGCACGCCTTCCGGACGTGAGCCGGGGACGAGGCGTGCCGGCCGCGGGCGCTCGCGGCAGCCGGTCGCGAGAACGATCGCGGACGCGTGCAGCGACTCGCGACTCTTTGGAGCTGTTACCTCGAGAGATCCGTCCGGCGACCAGCCCGTGACCATCGTCTCGACGCGGATGTCGACACTCGCGCGCTCCGCGAGCGCGACGTAGCGCTCCGCATAGGTCTGTCCCGAAAGTGCTCGGCGAAGGTCGCGGAGGCCAAAGCCCTGATGCGCGCAGTGACGTGGGATCCCACCTGCCCGTTCTTCGCGTTCGAGCACGACGACGTCCGCGACGCCTCGCTGCCTGAGCTCGACCGCGCACGCAAGGCCCGCAGGACCGCCGCCGACGACGATCACGTCTGTCACGTGGTGCCCTCGCGCAGCAGAGCTGCGACGCGCGCGCCGCAGTAGAAGCCCTGGCACCGTCCCATCAGCACACGCGTGCGGCGGCGCAGGCCGTCGAGGTCCACGGGCGGGATCGTGCTGCCGAGCGCAGCCTCGATCTCGCCGAGCGTGACGCGTTCGCAGAAGCAGAGGATGCGGCCGGCCTGTTCGTAAGGGCGTGGCGAGAGCTCGCCGATGTTCGGCATGCGGACGGTCGCCGGGCTCTCCTTCGGGCGAAGCTCCAGGCCTGCGGCACCGAGCTCCGTTCGGACGTGCTCGGCGATCGCGAGTGAGGCGCTGAGCCCTGTCGAGCGGATGCCGCCGATACAGGTGTAGCCCTCCGCTGCATGGATCGTGAGCTGGTAGTCGGTGTGCTCGGTCGCAGCGCGGAGGCCGACGTAGACGGCGGTCACTTCGTGCTGCGCCAGCTGGGGCAGGATGCGCTTGCCCTCTGCGCGCAGGTAGGCAAGGCCTTCGGCCGTGGAGGAGGTGTCATCCTTCCGCGGGACGTCCTGCGCGGTCGGGCCGACGAGGAGGTTCCCGTAGACGGTCGGTGAGACGAGTACCCCCTTCGTCGTACCGGTCGGCACGGCAAGGACAATGTGGTTCAGCAGGGGACGCGCGAGCTTGTCGTAGACGATCAGCTCGCCGCGGCGCGGCGTGATCGTGAAACCGCCGTGGCCGGCGAGGCGATCGAGCTCGTCGCTGTAGAGGCCGGCCGCGTTCACGAAGAACCGCGTGGTGATCGGACCACCCGTCGTCTGCAGTTCGAAGCCGCCGTCGTTGCGCCGCTCGACTCCGATGACACGTACGCCGCGCCGGAGCTCGCAGCCGTTCAGCACCGCTTCGGTGGCGTACGCCAGCGGCGTGGTGAAGGGACAGACGATGCCCTCGTCTGGAACGTCGAGCGCGCCATGAGCGCCCGGACCGAGGTGTGGCTCGCGCCGGTAGAGCTCTTCGACTCCCACTTCCCGAATTGCGGCGTCGCCGTTCGCGTGCGCACGCTCGACGATTCGGGGGAAGGCCGCGCGCTGCTCCGGAGTCCAGGCGACGAGAAGCGCGCCGATGCGTGCGAGCGGGATGCCGGCCTGTGGTGCATACGCGGACAGCAGCTCGTGTCCGCGTCGCACGAGCCGTGCCTCAAGCGTGCCCGGCGTGGCGTCGAAGCCCGTGTGCAGCAGCGCTGTGTTCGCCTTGCTCGTTCCTGCGCCGATGTCAGGACCAGCCTCGAGCAGCGTGCAACTCAGGTGGAAGCGCGACAGCTCGCGCGCGACCGCCGCACCCACGACGCCCGCACCCACGATGACGACATCGCGGTTCAGTTGCCGTTGCGCGAGAGATCGGCGAGCGCCCCTGCTGCCGCTTCCCAGCGCGCGAGCCGCTCCTGTGCCTCCGCCGCCGTCATCCGCGGCTCGAACACTTCGGCCGGAGTCCAGTCCCCGACGGCCTCTTGCGGCGTGGAAGCCGCGCCGCTCCCCAACCGCGCGAGTGCCCCGGCGCCCAGCGCGGTCGCGTCGGCCGAGGGATAACGCTCGACCGGCGCCTGCAGGAGGTCGGCCTGTGCCTGCATCAGCGCCTTCGATCGCGTGAGACCGCCGTCGACGCGAAGCCGCTCGAGCGGGCGGCCCATGTCGTCGCCCATCGCACGGGCAAGGGAGGCAACCTGCGCCGCAATTCCCCAGATCACACCCCGCACGAGGTCGTCACGGCTCGTCGCGAGGGACAGACCGAGCCAGCCGCCGCGGGCGTCGGGCGCCCAGAACGGCGCGCCCAGCCCGGCGAGCGAGGGAACGAAGAGCGCCTCCTCCCCCTCATCGGAGCTGATGCGGTCGAGGTCTGCCGCCTCCTTGATCAACGCCAGCTCCTCGAGCCACGAGACGGCCGAACCCGCGCTGTACACCTGGCCGTCGAGGCAGTAGGTCGAGTGGCCGCCGAGCCGCCACGCGACACACGCGGCGAGCCGCGCCTTCGAGTGCAGCGCCTCGTCGCCGGCGGTCGCCAGGATGAATGCTCCGGTGCCGTACGTGCACTTGGCCTCTCCCGGCGCGAAGCAGGACTCGGCGAACAGCGCCGCCTGCTGGTCGACGACGAGTCCCGTGACCGGGAGCGGATCGCCGAACACGGTCGTCTCGCCGACGGAGGCTGCGCAGTCCACGATGTCGGGCTGGATCGCCGGATCGATTTCGAATAGCGCGCAGGCCTCGTCCGACCAGGTCGTGCTCTCGAGATCCAGCAACAACGTCCGCGATGCCGTCGCTGCGTCCGTGACGAACGCGCCTGCCAGCTGCTGGTTGAGCCAGGCATCGATCATCGTGATCACGCCTTCGTCGCCCGTCTCCCGACGCAACCACGTCATTTTCGGAGCAGCGAAGTACGGGTCGAGCGGCAGGCCGGTGATTTCCGTGAGCCGGTCGGCGTGGCTCTCGAGCTCGCGCGCAATGGGAGCTGCGCGCCGGTCCTGCCAGCTCAGGGCCGGGCCGAGCGGCTTGCCGCTCTCACGATCCCAGCGCAGGACCGTTTCGCCTTGATTCGCGATTCCGACCGCCTCGACCGCGACGCCGGCGGCCGCGAGTGCTCCGCGGCCCGCAGCGACGACCGACTCGAGGAGCTCCTGCGGGTCCTGCTCGACGGCACCGCCGCTCTTCGCCTCGGGATGTACCGGCGCACTCCCTTCGCCGAGCACCTCGCCCGCGTCAGCGACGACGAGCGCCTTGGTCGACGACGTCCCCTGGTCGATCGCCAGGATGTTCGCCACGCAGCAAACCTATAACGTCACGTCAATGGCCAGGCCGGTCGTCGGGATCACGACCTATGTCGTCCCTGCAAAGTGGAGCTACTGGGAGCTCGAGGCGGCGCTGATCCCTGCCGATTACGTGCATGCGGTGGAGCAGGCCGGCGGTCGCGCCCTGCTCGTGCCCCCTTCCGCTGACGGGATCGAGGAGACCCTGGACGCAGTGAACGGCCTGGTCTTCTCGGGTGGCTCCGATCTCGATCCGGAGCTCTACGGCCAGGCCGCGCACGCGGAGACGTTTGGGATCGCGAAGGAGCGCGACCGGGCGGAGCTGGCACTGCTCCAGGCCGCACTCGAGCGCGACATGCCCGTGCTCGCGATCTGCCGCGGCTCGCAAGTCCTCAATGTCGCTCGTGGCGGCGACCTGGTTCAGCATCTGCCCGAGGTTGTCGGCGACGAAAAGCACAAGCACACTCCGGGAGCGTTCGCCGACCACGACGTGACCCTCGAGGACGGAACACGACTTTCCGCGCTGCTGGGCGACCGCGCGCCGGTGAAATCGCATCACCATCAAGGCTTCGGCCGAGTCGGCGAGGGTCTCCGCGTCTCAGCGCACGCAGAGGACGGGACCGCCGAAGCGGTTGAAGATCCATCGCACCGCTTCGCGCTGGGAGTCCTGTGGCATCCGGAAGCGGGCGAGGACATGAAGCTCTTCGAGGAGCTCGTCCGCGAAGCCGGCGAGTATCGCTCCACCCGAGCCGGCTGACACTTGTGGCCGTCCCCAAAGGCGGGCGCCACTCGAGCCACGGCCAGGTGTCGGACACCGTGCCGGAAGTGTGACGCCGCAGAGGGGGAACCGAGCCTGCGATCAAGCGCCTGTCACGCCGCAGAGCTCTGAGAGCAGTCCTTTCGGGCCGGCGCTACTCCTTCCACGGCCGGGTGTCGGACACCGTGCCGAAGGTGTGACGGAGTTTCCACGGAGCCGATCTGAGGGCGCAGCGGCGCTAGGTTCAGCAGATGGGTCGCAGGTTGCGAATCTTCGAGCCCGGTGCCTACTACCACCTGACCTCTCGCGGGAACAACGGCGAGACGATCGTGCGCGACGACCTCGACTGCCTCGACTTCATGCGCTGGTTCTCGCGCATCGTCTTCGAGGAGAGGTGGCGCGTCGTCACCTACTGCCTGATGACGAACCACTACCACCTCCTGGTCCGCGCAGCCGACAAAGGCTTCGCACGCGGAATGCAGCTGCTCAACTGTGGCCACACGCGCCGGATGAATCGCAAGCACCAACGCACGGGCCACCTGTTCCGAAACCACTATTCGTGGCGGTTCGTCGAAAGCGAGACGCATCTGCACGAGGCGATCCGCTACATCGTCCTGAATCCAGTGCGAGCAGGAATCTGTAAGAGACCCGAGGACTGGCCCTGGAGCAGCTATCGCGCCTGCGCGGGACTCGACCTTCCCCCAGACCTGCTCGCCCTCGGCGACCTCCTGGGGCTGTTCGGGAGCAGCCCTGCCAAAGCACAGGCCGCCTACCGCGCCTTCGTAGCCGCAGGCATGCTCGACGTGTTCAAATGCAGAAGATGAGCTTCGTCGTGATCAACCCTGCAACAGAGGAGCCGATCGCCGAGCTCGACGCAGCCGGCGTCGAGGAGACGGACGCCGCAGTCGCGCGGGCGAAGGCCGCCTTCGCGGAGTGGCGCGCCATCGCTCCGACCGATCGCGCTCGGTTGCTCCGTCGCCTCGCGACGCTCGTCGAAGAACACACGGAAGAGCTCGCGCGGATCGAATCGCAGAACGTCGGCAAGCCGATCGGCGGCGCACGCGCCGAGGTGTCCATGGTCGCGCAGGTCTTCCACTTCTATGCGGGCGCTGTCGACAAGCACCACGGCGAGACGATCCCCGTAGCCGGCGGCGTCGACCTGACGTTCCGGGAGCCGCTCGGAGTCGTCGGCCTGATCGTCCCCTGGAACTTCCCGCTCAACATCTCGAGTTGGAAGCTCGGGCCCGCGCTCGCTTGCGGAAACACGGTTGTGCTCAAACCGGCGGAGCTGACGCCTTTGTCCGCGCTCAGACTGGCAGAGCTGATTCTCGAGGCGGGCATCCCGGAAGGCGTCGTCAATGTCGTCGTCGGGCCCGGCCGCATCGTCGGCCAACGCTTGGTCGAGCATCCCGCCGTCGCCAAGATCGGGTTCACAGGTTCGACCGAGGTGGGCCGCACCGTCATGCAAGGTGCTGCCGAAACGATCAAGCGCGTCACGCTCGAGCTCGGCGGCAAGTCGGCGAACGTCGTCTTCGCGGATGCCGACCTCGAGAAGGCTGCCGCCGCTGCCCCGTACGCTGTCTTCGACAACGCAGGCCAAGACTGCTGTGCGCGATCGCGCATCCTGGTCGAGCGCTCCGCCTACGACAGGTTCGTGGAGTTGCTGGTCGAGGCGACCCGCAATGTCAAAGTGGGCGATCCGGAGAATGAGGCGACGGAGATGGGGCCGTTGATCTCCGCGCAGCATCGGGAGACCGTTGCGTCGTTCGTCGACGGCGACCCGCTCTTCCGCGGCGACGCTCCCGATGGACGCGGCTTCTGGTTCCCGTGCACGCTCGTCGAGGCCACCAACGACGACCGGGTGGCGCGCGAGGAGGTCTTCGGCCCGGTCGCCGCGCTGATCCCGTTCGCCGACGAGGAGGAAGCCATTCGAATCGCCAACGACACACCGTATGGGCTCTCCGGTTCGATCTGGACGGAGAACGGCGCCCGCGCGTTGCGGGTGGCACGCGCTCTCGAGACCGGCGTGCTCTCGATCAACTCCAACAGCTCGGTGCGCCCGTCAACGCCCTTCGGCGGCTTCAAGCAATCCGGGTTCGGTCGCGAGCTCGGGATGCACGCGCTGGAGGGCTACTCCGAGGTCAAGAACGTCTTCATGGCGACGTGATGGGACGGCTCGACGGAAAGGTCGCAGTGATCACCGGCGCGGCCGGCGGAATGGGCCGTGAGGCCGCCCTGCTCTTCTGCGAACAGGGTGCGCAGGTATGCGTTGCGGACGTCGACGCCGATGCTGCGGAGAAGACTGCCGCCGACGCGGGCGACGCGTTCGCGATCAGAGTGGACGTGTCGGATTCCGACAGCGTGCGCGAGATGTACGAGACAACGGCCGAACGCTACGGCGGCATCGACGTCCTCTACAACAACGCCGGGATCTCGCCGCCGGATGACGACTCCATCCTCGTGACCGAGCCCGAGGCGTGGCAGCGCGTCCAGGACGTCAACACGAAGGGGGTCTACCTGTGCTGCAAGCACGGCATCCCCCATCTGCTCGAACGCGGTGGCGGCTCGGTCATCAACGTCGCGTCGTTCGTCGCACTCGTAGGCGCGGCGACATCGCAGATCTCCTACACCGCGTCGAAGGGAGCGGTTCTCTCTCTGAGCCGCGAGCTCGCGGTTCAGTTCGCGCGGCAGGGGATCCGCGTCAATGCGCTCTGCCCCGGACCCGTCGAGACGCCGCTGCTGCTGCGGATCTTCGGCGACGACCCGGCGGCGTACGAGCGTCGGCGCGCTCATCTGCCAATGGGCCGGCTCGCGAAGCCGCGCGAGATCGTGAACGCGGCCCTGTTCCTCGCGAGCGACGAGTCGTCCTACGTGAACGGGGCGACGTTCCTCGTCGACGGCGGCCTCACGGCCGCGTACGTCACGCCCGAATAACTGTCAGTGATTCCGAAAGTCGACGATCAGCCGGGTGGGCGACGTCGCCATCCGGACACGAAAGTCGACCTTGTCCGAGAGCCCGATCGCCCAGCTCAGCACCGCTTCGAAATCGCCGGTCCGGACGAGCTCCTGCACGACCGAGGTGCCCGCCGCCGCGCCGGCGATCCGCTTCGGCCCCTTGTAGGTCATCACGCCCTCGCCTGTGTTCAGGTCGAAGCCCGATGCCGGCTCCATCCGCACGAGCACGATCGCACTGCCCTGCACGCTCACAGGGTTGCCTGACCCGTCTTCCTTCAACGGCGGCTGGACGTACTCGATGCGAAAGTCAGGTAGGGCGTTCTGGAACTGGAAGACGACACGGTCGTAGCCCTCGTGCCGGCCGACGGCGATTCGGTCGAGGAGCGCGGTCTCGCTGCCGCTCGAGGTACCCACCACAGGGGTTGTGCCCGCGCCCTCGAGCGGGTCGATCCCACCGGCGGTGGTTGTCGTCGTCGTGGTCGTCGAGGGAAGGGAATAGCCGCCCTGCGGAGTCGACGACTTGTCGGATCCGCCGCAACCGGCAACCGCCAGCAGGGCCGCGGTGACGACACCGATGGAGAAGAGCCTGCGGATGGGGGCAGCCTACTGAGGTCTTGTTAGGGAAAATGGCGCCAATGCTCGAGATCGCACCTGGCTTGCGCCGCTGAACCGCGTTCCATTGACCAGTGGGAGGAGGACGTCGGCTCGCTCGCCGTGGAGACGCACGGCGTCCCGATCCTCAGCGGCGGCAAGGACGCGCTTGCCGCCGCGCTGGACTAGATCAACCGCTCTACTGCTCGCGCAGAATCTCGCCGAGCGGGAGGCGCCGGAGCCGGAGACCGGCGGCGACAGTCGTCAGCAGTGCGCCGAGCACGGCGGCTACAGCGAGGCCCACGAGAAAGAGCCACGGCGCCGCGAGGTGATCGGGTGGCGGATCGAACACGTGCTGGAGCATCGCGACCAGCATCTCCGCCAGCAGCCAGCCGAGGAGCGCCGCCAACGCCAGCCCACCTGCGAGAACGATCGCGACCTCGCTCCAGAGAAATGCGCTGATCTCACGGACGGAGCTGCCGATCGAGGCCATTGTCGCGAACTCGTGCTTGCGCTCGGCGAGCCCGAGGACGACGAAGAGCGCCATCGCTGCCGCGGCAAGGATCACGGCGAACGCCTCTTCGATCTTCGCGACCCCGCTCATGTCGACGGTCGTGATCGAGCTCACCGTCTGCGCGGTCTGTGTCGTGATGTCCTCGACGCGTGCACCCGCGGGTCGTGCGGCCTCGGCGACGCGTCGCGCGACCGCGGCAGAGTCTCCTTTCGTCTTGGCGAAGATGACATTCGGTCCTGGATCGTGCGTCGACGCGAGCAGATAGTCGAGATTGGCGACCATGAACGAGTCGCGCGGCGCCGACGGGAATTCCTGGACGATGCCGACGACGTGAAACGGCGTGACGCGGAGTTTGCCGGTCGCGTGATCGAGGACACGCAGCTTGAGCAGGTCGCCGATGTTCAAGGAGTAGTCCGTGACGGTCTCCTTCGAGACGAGGATGCCGTCCCGCTGCGCACGAAGCTGCGCGAGCAGGTGCGTCGCCGTTCCGCCGATGAAGTAGGAATCGCGAAGCGAAGTACCGCTGGTCAGCGTGGCCGCGTCGACGCCGAAGGTGTCCTGCAGATCCGGCCCCACGTATGCGTACGAATGGTCGAGTGAGGTGGTTCCGGCGACGCCGGGGACCTGCGCGATCTTCTGCTCCAGTCGATGCGCTTTCAGGGCTCCCGCAGGAGCGCTCGCGACGACGTCGGCACCGAGTGTCAACTGCGCGTCGACACGTGCCTGCTGGTCGTACGTCGAGGCGAAGACTCCGAGATTCACGCCAAAGGCGAGCAGCAGCCCGACGAGCAGCAACCCACGGTTGATCGCAGCGCTACGCCGACCGGCGCTCGCGAGCAGGAGGCCCGACAGCGTTCGCGCCCGTCCGCCGGTCACCCGGCGTGCCATTTTCTCGAGCAGGGCGCCGCGCAGGCGCACGAGCAGCAGCGCTGCACCGAGCCAGAGGCACGCTGGAGCGAGGAACATGTAGATCGAGAGCGAGAGGGTCGGGTTCGAATCGGGATTCACGACCGCCGAGAAGCCGGTCCGCGCTGTGAGCCAGTAGACGAGCCCGCTGACCGCGAGTGCAGCGACGTCGAGGTACAGCTTCTGCCAGAGCGGCTTGCGCGACCTCTGTGGACGACGTCCTTCAGCAACCTCGCCTCGCAATGCCGCCGCGCCCGCGCCAAGACGTGCCGCCGCGGCGCCGAGCACGGCAAGCGCGATGCAACCGCCGACTGTCGCGACAACGCGCCACAGCGTCAGAGGACCATGTCCGACATGAACGACACGGAGCGCGAGCAGAGCGATGCCGCTCCCGAGGACACCCGCGACCATCCCCACGAGGAGGCTCTCGATCACGGCGAGCGCCACGAGCCCGCGCCGCGAGGCACCGCGAGCGCGGAGCAGTGACAGCTCGCGCCGGTCGCGCTCGACGGTTCCGAGCGCGGCGAGGTACGCGAGCCCGAGCGCGATGAGTGCGCCGGGGAGCGCCAGCATGATGTAGAGCGTCTCCGCATAGAGCGCATCGCCTGCCGCGATGTTGAGACTCTCGGCCAGGTTGTCGACGAAGCTCACCTGCCCGGGGAGTGAGCTCTGGATCCGGTTGCGGAGACCGGTGGCCTCTCGAAGGGCCTGCGCCGGCCCGCCGGTGAGTTGCGCCGGATCGACCTGCGCTTGCACCTGCCACTGCGTGCCCGGAACCGAGCCAGGGATTCCGGGGAGCCCGCTCGACGACGCGATCGTCGGCAACTGCGGTGCAAGCTTCTGTGCAAACGTCCCGACCGTCATGACCGCGATCTCGACGGGCGGTTGCGCGGGCGCCGGGCCCAGCAGCGGGTTCAGCGGCTGGAAGAGGATGTCCCCCGCGCTCACGACCGAGATGCCGCTGACGCGGAGCCGAACAGGCTGCTTGCCCGCCCGCGCTGTGAAGGAGACCGTGTCGCCCGGCTGAGCTTGCAATGTGGCCGCGAGCTGCTGGTCGAGTACGACCTGGCCGGGAAGGAGTGAGCCGCGCAGGAACCGGACCGTGTGGATGTGCTGCGAGTAGCGCTGCGGCACTGCCAGAATCGATCCCGATGCCGAGCGGAAGATCCCCGTGGCCGGCTTGACGTGGGTCGCCCCCGCAAATGGGGCAGTCGCAACCGGGACAGCATCGAGCACGCCCTGTTGCTTGGATACGGCACGCGCCGCTCGCTCCGCAGCTTGTCGCGAAGCGACAGGTGCCTGCCAGTCCAGCGGAACCCCGCGCACCGAGCTCGAGGTCATCGTGCGCAGCGAATGCCCGATGAAGAGGATCATCGCGCCGACGAGCGCAACGGCGGCCGCGAGAACGACGACGCGCACGATCGTGCGGCCGGGGGTACGCAGCAAGTTGGCGAACGCCAACGAGGCAAACGTCACGCGCTCTCCCCCACGACGCGACCTTCCTCCAGCTCGAGCACACGATCGTGCCGGGCTGCGACGTCCTCGTCATGCGTCGCCGTCACGAGCGCAAACCCGAACTCGCGCTGAAGCGCATCGATGAGGTCGAGGATCCGCGCGCCGGTGTCGGAATCGAGCTGGCCGGTCGGCTCGTCGCAGAGAAGGAGCGCCGGGTGCTGGCCGAGCGCCCGCGCGAGGGCTACGCGCTGCCGCTCTCCACCCGACATCTCGCCGGGGAGATGCTCCGCTTTGTCCGCCAAGCCAACGAGCCCCAACAACATCAGAGGATCAGCAGGCGCGCCGACGCTCGACGTCGTCCGAATCGCGAACGCCACGTTCTCGAAGCCCGTGAACGTCGGCAGCAGATTCGCACCCTGGAAGACGTAGGCGATCCTCGAGGCCCGGATCCGGCGCCGCGCCTCCTCGTCGAGCGTCGCCAGCGGCCTACCGTCGAGCTCGACCCCACCCGCGGTCGGTTCCACAAGACCGCCGAGCGCATGCAGCAATGTCGTCTTCCCGGAGCCGGAGCGGCCACGTAGAGCGAGCCGCTCGCCGGACCCGACGTCGAGCGACACGCCGTCCAAGGCTCGGACGCGCCCGTCACCGCGGCCGTACTCGACCACGAGGCCGCGGCAGCTAGAGACGGTCGTCATGCGACTTTGCCGTCGCGTATCTCGATCACGCGGTCGGCCGTCGAAGCGAGCCTCGGCGAATGTGTGACCGTGACGACCGTGCTACCGAGCTCATCGCGCAGGCGACGCAGCTCGTCGAGGATGCGGCGTTCGTTCTCCAGGTCCAGCTCGCCGGTCGGCTCGTCCGCCAGGACGAGCGACGCGTCACGGGCAAGGGCTGCGGCAACGGCGACGCGCTGCTGTTCGCCGCCCGACAGCTGGGCCGGACGGTGCGTGGCCCTCGGCGTAAGGTCGACCGTCCCGAGTGCGGAGGTTGCGAGCGAGCGCGCGTTGGACCTCCCGCCCAGCCGCACCGCCGTTGCGACATTTTCGCGTGCGGTCAGCAGGGGCAACAGGTTGTCGCTCTGGAAGATGATCGCGATGCGGCGCGCCCGAAAGGCCGCGAGGCCGGCCTCGTCGAGCCGGTCGAGCGGCTGTCCGAAGACGCGCACCTCTCCGGCCGAAGGCTGCTCGAGCCCCGCGGCGAGCGACAGAAACGTGCTCTTGCCCGAGCCCGAAGGGCCGAGCACGGCCACGAACTCGCCCGCTTCGACGCGCAGATCCAGGCCGCGGAGAGCAACCGTCTCCGCAGGGCCGGAGCGGTAGATCCTGAAGACGTCGAGAAACTCGACCGCAGCAGTCGCCCGCTCTTGCTCGCGCGGCGGCTCGCGATACAGGCTCGTTACTTCCAACGGAAGCTCTGAACCATAAGCCGGTAGCCGTCGACATTGTCGACACCTACCGGTGACCCGAGGTCCACGATCGCACGCTTTCCTCCCTGCGCAAGGTAGTAGCGATCGACGGTGAGTTGCACGCGCTTGTTCGTGACGGGATTGGGCGCGCTCTCGGTCGTATAGACGACCTTGATCGCCGGCCGGCCGCCGATCCGAGCGCGCTGCGGCGAGCCGAAGCGAAGCGACGGAGTCGACGCCTTCAGATTCTTCAACTCCTCCGACACCTGCGCGAGCGTCGGCGCGCCTCCCGACTGGACGACGGTGCGCACCAGGTTGTTCTTGTCGTAGAAGGTGACGCGCTTGCCGGACCCGCTCTGCGCCCAGCCCTCCGGGTACTTGATCGAGTAGCCGCCTCCAGGGTTGCTGAAGACCACATAGACCTGGTTGTCCGGGATGTCTCCGGTGGCTGCGGCTTTCGCCTCGCCTTGCAAGGCGTTCGGCGACTGCCCGGCCGTTGTGGTGGGTGGAGGCTTGATCGGTGCGGCCGCCGTGGTGGTCGGCGACGCCGTCTTCGAGGCACCGCAGCCGGCGACGAGGAGGCAGAGCGGGAACAGGATCACGACCCGTTTCACGATTTCAACGTAGCCCCGGGCATCTGAGCGGGAGATGAGAGGTCCGGCGAGTCCTCTCATCCGACTCTCATGGACGGCGGGCACACTTCAACCGATGCGCGTCTTGATCGTCGAGGACGAACTGAAGATGGCCAGCCTCCTCCGAAGAGGTCTGGTCGAGGAGGGACACGCGGCGGATGTGGCCACGACGGGCGAGGACGCCATTTGGATGGCTCAATCCCATCCCTACGAGGCGATCGTCCTCGACGTCATGCTTCCGGGGCTGAGCGGTTTCGAGACGTGCCGGCAGCTCCGGAACGCCGGCGTCTGGTCGCCGGTTCTCATGCTGACCGCGCGCGACGGTGTCGACGACCGCGTCGCCGGCCTCGACGTGGGCGCCGACGACTATCTGACGAAGCCCTTCTCCTTTGCGGAGCTCCTTGCGCGCCTGCGCGCCCTCGTCAGGCGCGGCGGCGGCGAGAGGCCGACGGAGCTGGTCGTCGGGACGCTCCGCCTCGATCCGGCTTCGCGACGAGCCTGGCGCGGCCAGACGGAGCTCAGCCTCTCCCCCAAGGAGTTCGCTCTACTGGAGGCGTTCATGCGCCGCCCCGGACAGGTTCTTTCCCGGCTCCAGCTGCTCGAGCACGCCTGGGACTTCGCGTACGAGAACCGCTCGAACGTCATCGACGTCTACGTGCGGTACATCCGCGAGAAGGTCGATCGGCCCTTCGGGACCCACTCCATCGAGACCGTGCGCGGAATCGGCTACCGGCTGCGCGAGGGTGAGGAATGAACCGGCTCCCGATCAGGCTCCGGCTGACGCTCGTCTTCGCCCTTGCAATGGCCGTCGTTCTGCTGCTTGCGGGCTGGCTCGTCTACGCGCGCGTCTCGAACAACCTCGACAACTCTCTCGACGAACAGCTTCGGTCGCGCGCGCAGGACGTTTCAGCGCTCGTGCGCCGTGACGGCTCGCTCAAGTCCACTCACGGCGCGCTCATCGAGCACGGGGAGACGTTTGCGGAGCTGCTGAGCGCGACCGGCTCGATCGTCGACTCGACCAACCCCGCGTGGCAGACGCCGCTTCTCTCGTCTCGCGATCTCTCGCACGCGCAACGCGGTCCGTTCTTCCTCGACCGGAGCTCTGTTCCCGGGCTCGACGAGCCGGCACGAATGCTCGCGTTGCCCGTCGCGCGCGGGCAGACCCGGCTCGTGCTGATTGTCGGCGCAACACGCGCGAACAGAACAGAGACGCTTGTCAGTCTGCGCAACGGGTTCCTGATCGGCGGCCCACTGGCGCTGATCCTCGCCTCACTCGCCGCTTACGGGCTCGCCGGTGCGGCCTTGCGTCCGATCGAAGCGATGCGGCGGCGAGCGGCCGCCATCTCGGCCTCGTCGCTCGACGATCGGCTGCCGGTCCCGCCGAGCGGCGACGAAGTCTCGCGACTGGGAGAGACGCTGAACGAGATGCTGGCTCGCATCGGCGACGGACTCGCGCGCGAGCGTCGTTTCGTCGCGGACGCGAGCCACGAGCTGAGGACGCCGCTCGCACTGATCAAGACCGAGCTCGAACTGGCGCTCAGACGGTCGCGTACGACCGCAGAGCTCGAGGCGGCGATCCGCGGCGCGGCCGAGGACACCGAGCGTCTCTCCCGGATCGCGGACGACCTGCTGCTCCTGGCACGCGCGGAGCAGGGCCGCGTGCCGTTGCGGCGGGAGCCGGTCGACGTCGCCGACGTCCTCGAGACGGTCGCGGGACGTTTCAAGTCCCGCTCGAAGTCTGAAGGCCGTGACCTATCGGTGACCTCGGACGACGATCCGCTCGTCGTCTCGGCTGACCGTTCGCTCCTCGAGCAAGCACTCGCGAACATGGTCGACAACGCGTTCACTCACGGCGCGGGCCGTGTGACCCTCAGGGCCGAACAGCGCAACGGCTCTGCAGAGCTGCACGTCGTGGACGAGGGCGAGGGTTTCCCCGCCGATTTCCTCCACCTTGCGTTCGAGCGTTTCAGCCGGGCGCAGAAGACGACCGCAGACGGCAGCGGTCTTGGTCTGGCGATCGTCGAAACGATCGCCGAAGCGCACGATGGAAGAGCAGGCGCTGCGAACGCGCCCGGCGGTGGAACCGACGTCTGGCTGGCTCTGACTGTCGAGCGTTAGCGATCTTCGCCGGACCCGACAATTGCCGGATCGGCCGTAGCCGCTTCGTCAGTCGAGTCGATCGCGTCCAGCGCGGGAGCCTCGACCGGCTCGCCGTCGTACGAGTAGGTGCCGGCGGCCTTCGCCGCGGCTGCCGCTGCCTTCTTCTCTTCCTTCAGCTCGCGCTTTTCCTTCACCTTGCGCTCGCGTGTCAGTTTGGCCATGGTCGTCTGTCTCTTGGAGCCCAATGCAGCCCTTCCTCTCTATTGATGCGTGCAGAATAGCTTGAACAAGCCGCCGGACGCTGGCAGAGGGAGACTTTCCGGAACACCGCCGCTACTACGATGGCTCGGTGATTCCTGACGCCGCGCTGGCCGCAGTCGACGACGCGGCTCGGGTCGCGATGGAGCGCGGGCGAATACCGGGACTGACACTCGGACTGACCGATCGCGACGGCACGATTCTCATCCGCACTTACGGATTCGCAGAGCTCGAATCGCGCCTGCCCGTCACTCCCGACACGCTGTTCGAGATCGGCTCCATCGGCAAGACGTTCACCGCAGTCGCAATCCTTCAACTGGCCGACGAGGGACTGCTCGACGTGCACGCGCCCGTGGACAACTACCTCTCCTGGTTCGTCGTGCCGCAACCTGCGGGCCACGCGCCGATCACGATCGCCCATCTGCTCTCCCACACCGGCGGGATCGTGGCCGGCATCGATGGAACTCCGGAAGCTGCGTTCCAGGTGTGGTCGCTCCGCGACTTGCCGACGTTCTCGGTGCCGGGCGAGCGCTTCCACTATTCCAACGTCGGCTACAAGGCACTCGGGCTCGTCCTGGAAGCAGTCGAGGGACGGCCGTATCCCGAGATCATCCGCACCCGCGTTCTCGAGCCGCTCGAGATGCTCTCGACCGAGCCCGCCATCACCCACGACATCCGTCCGCGACTGGCAGTCGGCTACGAATACCTCCACGACGATCGGCTCAGTCACTCCTGCGCGCCACTAGCGCCGGCGACATGGCTGGAGACCGCGACCGCCGACGGCTCCATCGCCTCAACTCCGGAGGACATGTCGGCCTTCGTCAGACTGCTCATGCGCGGAGGCGAAGGACCGAACGGCCGCCTCCTCAGTGAGGGGGCATTCGCCCAGATGAGCACCGGAACTCCCTGGGAAGACGGAACGGTCGCGTACGGTTACGGGCTGTTGCTGCGCGAGTTGGGCGGACGCCGTTTCATCGGACACGGGGGCGGCATGGTCGGGTACCTCGCCGCCATGCAGGCGGATCCGGACGCGAACCTCGGCGTCATCGTCCTGCAGAACGCCATGGGCTTGAACCCGATGGGACTTGCTCGGACGCTGATCCGCATCGCGGACGGAGAGCCTCAGCCTGCAGACGCCGCCGTAGCTGGGTACGACGACCTTGCCGGCCTGTACGACCCACCCTTGGAAATAATCGCCTCTGACAACGGACTGCTGCTTCGCCGCGACGGGCGTGAGATCGCGCTGGAGCAACTGGGAGACGACCTCTTCGTAGCGGCAGACGCAACGTTCGATCGGTTTCCGCTTCGTGTGGATCGTTCACTGAACGGTGTTCCCCTGCTGTGGCACGGTGGTCAACGGTATGTCCGTGCCGGAGCACCGGCGCGCCAACTCCGCGAGCCGTCGGCGGAACTGCAGGCGATCGCCGGTCACTACCGCTCGCACAACCCGTGGACGACGAACTTCCGGGTCGTCCTCCGCGGCGATCACCCGTGGCTCATCTTTGCGGCAGCACCCGACGGATTCGAGACGGAGCAGCCGCTGATCCCCTCGGATGACGGCACGTTCCGTGTCGGCGAGGACCCCGGCAATCCCGAAACGCTCCGCTTCGACACGGTGGTCGAGGGATGCACCTTGCGCGCGTGGCTGTCGGGGTGGCCGTATTACAGAGCCGACTGAAGGGGCCGCGGCGGTAGCACCCCCGTTTCGGCGCTCGCGAAGATCCTTAAACGGGTGACCCATCCCACCCTCCCCGGACGGGAGTGGGATGCCGATCAAACGAGTGCGGCCGCCTCCAGGCCTGCTCCCATGACCCAACGAAGGACCCACATGATGCGGAAATTTCTCCTCCTTGCCAGCGCCTTGGTCATCCTCGTGGCCGCGACTGCTCTGCCCGCAGGCGCCGATACCCCGGCCAAATTCACGCTGCTAGCGGGCACGCTGTCGATCAGCACACCGACACTAAGCGTGTCGCTCGGGTCACAGGTTTCCTTGATCGCATCGAGCACGATCAGTGGCCCGCTCGGTGTCGTCACCGTCTCGGACCAGCGCGGCGGTCCCACGACCTGGACGGCATCTGTGATCTCGACTGCGTTTACACCTCCGTCCGGCCCCGCCGACCCGGCGAGCAACGTCAGCTATGCAGCGGGAACGATCACGGCATCCGCGACCGTCGTCGCGACGGCGGTTGCTGCACCGAATCTGACCGGCGTGTCGACTGTCGTCACGGGCGTCAGCACGGGAGTCAGCTCCGCGAGTTGGAACCCCACGATCTCAATCGTAGTGCCGGCGAACTTCGCCCCTGGCGAATACGCGGCCACGATCACCCACTCGGTCGCCTGAACAGGGAGCGAACACGCCGTGCCTCGCCGCCTGTTCGCGCTCTCCCTTCTGGTCGGGACGATTGTCCCGGCTTCCACCCCACCCGCGGCACGGTCACAGCAGCCAATGGCTGACTCGGGCAGCATCGGGATTCGGATCGTCGACGTGCCGGCGGCTTCACGGCATGATCCGCTGGCCCTCTCTTACATCGTCAATCGCGTGGCCCCCGGCACGAGCGTGCGCCGCCGAGTCGAAATAAGCAACAGCACCCAATCGACCGCGTCTGTCGTGGTCTATTCAGCCGCTGCGAGCCTTCGCCAGGGTGGATTCGCGTTCGGCGCCAACCGCGCCAAGAACGAACTCTCCAGCTGGACGTCGCTGAGCCGACCCGTGCTGCGCTTGGCGCCTGGCACCACTGCACTCGAAACGGTCACCATCCGCGTGCCGAAAGGTGCCTCGTCCGGCGAGCGCTACGGCGTCATCTGGGCCGAGGTATCAACATCCGGATCAGGCGGCGTCAAGCTCGCCAACCGAGTCGGCATCCGGATGTACGTCTCGATCGGACCCGGAGGCGCGCCTCCGTCGAACTTCGAAATCGGCGTCCCCATCGCGAGACGCTCGGCGTCGGGACAACCACTCGTCGTCGCCAGAATCCACAACAGCGGTCAGCGCACGATCGACATCAGCGGCAGCCTGACACTTTCGAATGGCCCTGGCGGCGTTCGCGCCGGGCCGTTTGCGGTCAAGCTAGGAGCACCGCTCGGGCCCGGCAGCTCTAAGTCCGTGACGGTGTGGCTCGACAAACGACTCCCCCGCGGCCCCTGGCGAGCCCAGTTGCGGCTCCAAGGCAGATCGATTCATCGGGTGGCCGTGGCGACGCTCACCTTCCCGCGCCTCGGTTAGACACGGCTCGCGCCGCGTCCGTGGGTCATCCGCTCCTCATACGAAGGCGGACGTCGAAAACATGCGGCGGTCAGCGAGAACGTGCTCATGGCTCGTTTCCTGATCATCGAACCCCACGACGACATTCGGCGGCTTTATGCGGCTGTGGTGCGAGGGTTGGGCCACGAGCCAATCTTCTTCGACGACTTCAACGGCAAGCCGCACGTCATCCTCGTCGAGCCGGCCGACCCCAAGTCGTTCGAGGCTGCAACGCAGCTGCGCCAGGACTACCCCGACGTTCCCATCGTCTGCGCCAGCATCTACGAGCCGGCCTATAACGACGTCGAGGCCCTCCACGCGGTCACATATCTGCTCAAGCCGTTCACCCTGGTCGAGCTCACGGATGCACTCCAGCTCGCTCTCTCGCAAACTCATCGGACCAGCTGATGGGCATGCACGAGGGGCTGGACTGGCCGCCCGATGCAAGACAGGAACTACGAAATCCACCCCGATCGAGGCGAGCGCCGGCCTCGATGCAGAAGTTATCCTCGGACACGCTGGCCGCCCTGATGGCGAGAGGACGAACCGATGACCGAACCGTTGGGCTGGGGATTGATCGGAACGGGCGGAATCGCCGAGACGTTCGCTGCTGACCTGATGTTCACCGACTCGGGTCGCGCCGCCGCGATCGGATCGCGCCACATGGAATCAGCAAACCGATTCGCCGATGAGTTCAGCATTCCCAACCGGCACGCGAGCTACGAGGCGTTGGTGGCTGACCCTGACGTCGATGTCGTGTACGTCGCGACTCCGCACCCAATGCACCACGCCAACGCGCTACTCGCGCTCCGCGCCGGCAAGCCGGTGCTCGTAGAGAAGGCGTTCACGATGAATGCCGCAGAGGCCAAAGAGTTGGTCGCCGTCGCACGTGCGGAGGGACTGTTCCTCATGGAGGCGATGTGGACGCGGTTTCTTCCCCACATCGCAGAGATCCGTCGCCTGCTCGCCGAGGGAGTTCTCGGCGACATCGTCACGGTCACCGCCGACCATGGGCAGTGGTTTGCCAAAGAACCCGACTTTCGACTCTTCGCCCCAGAGCTCGGAGGCGGCGCGTTGCTGGACCTGGGTGTCTATCCCGTCTCCTTCGCGTCGATGGTGCTGGGTAAGCCAGACCGGATCGTGAGCCTCATCGACCCGGCCTTCACCGGTGTCGACGGTCAAACCTCGATGTTGTTCGGATATGCAAGCGGCGCACAGGCTGTCCTGACGTGCACGTCTTCGGCCAAGAGCCCAACACGCGGAGCAATCGTCGGCACCGAAGCCCGCATCGAGATCGACGGAGACTTCTATGCGCCGACGTCGTTCACGCTCATTTCACGGACAGGAGAGCAGACCTACTTCGACTCGCAGCATGAGGGCCGTGGTCTCTGGTACGAGGCCGAGGCGGTTGCCCGCTGCCTGCGCGAAGGGCTCCTTGAGAGCCCGTTGATGCCTCTGGACGAGAGCGTCTCGATCATGGAAACGATGGACGCCGTACTCGCCCTGGGTTCCAGCTGATCACGGCGGAAGCGTGACCGAGCTCCACAGCATCGACTCATATCTCGACGGCAAGGACCCCGCGGCGATCAAGCTGTTCCACCGCTTCCAACAGCTTGTGGAGCGCTGCGGCGCGTCCGAACCGGCACCGCGGCGGACGATCGTGTACTGGAAACGCAAACGCATCTTCGCCGGTGCGTACATCGAAAGAGGCCGTCTGGAGCTGAATATCGACCTGTTGCGGGAAGTCGAACACCCTTGCGTCCTGGCGGCGTTCCCAACGACGAAACGGGTGATCACACACCGACTTCGGATCACGGACTCCAGCCAGCTTGACGACTCGGTCGGCGCGCTAGTCGCCGAGGCTTTCAAGGACGTCGGACCCGGCACTAGGTAGAACATCAACGAGCGAAGAACCTTGTCCTGACCGGGGAGAAGGGATTCAATCCTCTGGTGGTTCGGCCACAGCAGGTCGTCTCGGCTCTCGCTGCCGCGGTTCGAAACGAGAACGTTCGGCGAGTCCAACTCGCCTGGGGTGCTGCGATCGCCACGGAGTGGGCGCACTTCGTGGCGCTCGGGGTGTTCGCCTACCAGCAGGGCGGTGCTTCGGCCGTCGGGATCGCCGGACTGGTTCGACTGTTGCCCGGCGCCGTTGTAGCTCCGTTCGCAGCTTCGCTCGGCGACCGTTTTCGCCGTGAGCGTTTCCTCTTGGTGATGATGCTCATAGGGGCGATCGCCCTCGGTGCGTCGGCTGCAGCCGCGTTTGCGGAAAACAGAACGCTCGTGTTCGTCTTCGCGGGCGTCATGGGCCTGTCCTCCACGCTCATCAGGCCGGCATTGCAGGCACTGTTGCCATCTCTCGTGCGGACACCCGACGAGCTGATCGCCTCGAACGGAGCCACGTCGACGATCGAGAGCATCGGAACTCTCATCGGGCCGTTGCTCGCAGGCGTGCTCGTTTCGCTCGCGGACGTCGGGCTCGCGTTCATCCTGGGTGCAGTACTGCTCCTGGTAGGTGCCGCCCTGCTAGCGCGCGTCAGCGTCGAGAGTCGCATCGAACTCGCCAGCGCAGCCGACTACGAGAGCGTAGGCCGACTGGTCACGGCCGGCTTTCGGACCGTCGCTCGTACGCCCAGAGCTCGACTTGTCGTCTCGCTCATGGTTGCGCAGAGCTTCGTGCGGGGTTGCCTGAACGTCCTGATCGTCGTCGCGGCCTTTCGCGTCCTCCACGGAGGGGCAGCCGACGTCGGTTACCTGACTGCCGCTATCGGCGTCGGAGGGCTGATCGGAGCGATCGGAGCGATGACTCTGGGCGGGCGGCGGCTCGCCGTTCCCTTTGGTCTTTCTCTCGTGTTCTGGGGAGTGCCGATCACGCTTATTGCGTCACAGCCGTACTTCGCAGCGATGATGATCTTGCTCGCGATCGTCGGTGCCGCCAACAGCATCGAGGATGTCGCAGGGTTCACGCTCCTCCAGCGGATCATCCCCAATGAGATGCTGACGCGGGTTCTCGGCCTGATCTGGGGGCTGGCGATGGGCGCCGTCGCGATCGGCTCGATCGCGGCGCCGGCGGTCGTAACCGCAATCGGACCGCGGTCGGCATTCCTTGTCGTCGGATCGATTCTCCCTCTCTTGATGCTCGTCACGTACCGGCGTCTCGTCGAGCTAGACCGAGCGGTGGCGCCGAGTGCCGAGCGGGAGCTCATCGATCGCGTGCCGATGTTCGCTCCGCTTTCGCTCGCGACGAAGGAGCGCGTCGCGTCCAGCCTCGTCCCGATTGCGGTGTCCGCCGGCGACCTTGTCATCCGCGCAGGGGAAGAGGGCGACCGCTTCTACATTGTGGGCAAAGGTGAGCTCGACATCGACGCGGCCGGCCGCCATTCCACCGCGCGCGAAGCCGATTACTTCGGCGAAATCGCTCTGCTGCGCAACGTCCCGCGAACCGCCACGGTGAAGGCGAACGTCGACTCCCACCTGTACGCCCTACAGCGTGACGACTTCCTGGCGGCGGTCACCGGACACCGCGCCGCGCAGGCCGCGGGAGAGGCAGTCGCAGACGCGCGGCTTGCGGGGTCGGAGCTTACGAACGTCTGATTCCGGCGAGCCGTCGACTCGGCGCGTCAGCGCTCAAGAGTAGAGGCGCTCGTTCAGCTCACGCGCGGCGCTCTGCGCCTCGGTGCGGGTAAGACCTATGCCGAATCGCACCGTCCTCCGCCCCAGCTCGAGGGCCAGCTCGAACCTATCCTCCTCCGGACCGTCGTCCGTGAGGACCGGCACCGCGGTTAGGTTCCGGATCGCGGCGCGGTCATAGTGGCGCGTCCAACGAAGCGGCCCCACGGACCGCTGTTCGAGTCCATTCAGGTGGAGTTCAGTCTCCCGTGGGCGCCCGGACATCGCCGCCGACGTAGGCGAATAGGCGAGATGCGGCGGTGAATCCCTTCAGCTCGTGGAGTCCGCGATCCTCGAAGATCAGCCCTGCCGCAGTGGCCAGAACGCGCGTCGTCTCTGAAACCAAAATCTCGTCAGGTCCGGCCACGGCCATGATTCGCGCGGCCTCGTTTACGGCCAAACCACGCACGCCGTTGCCGACGTGCTCCACCTCCCCAACATGGAGGCCAGCGCGGACTCGTAGACCCTC